>CAIQLG010000283.1 GCA_903872565.1 uncultured Lentisphaerota bacterium
GATGCTTGTCCACTTGAATGACGCGGAGTTCATCTACCCTGGCACGGAGTTGCGAATGGTCTACAAGATGCTCGCACCGGCATCGTCCGGTGACTGAAAACCATACAACCTCTTTTTCCACGAATCAAGAAGTCTGAAATAAGGGCTATTTCAAGATAAGATAATCAAAGGGATGTACATGTCAGTCTTTGCTGGCAAAGAGATCGTCATTTTCCAGGCGCATAATTATCCTTGAGTGTTAAGAGGAACAGTCCGTCATCTGTTCCGACAAGCAGTTTGTTCCCGTTGTCAACAAGTTCGAGAAGAACCATCGAGAAAAAATTGCGATCGATGTGCCATGCGGGGTGTGGCAATGTCTGGTTCTCTCCTGTTTCGAGGGAGCAGCATTGAAATAAATTGCCGAACCAAAGTAGCTTTTCTCCGACAGCGTGCGGGAACCCCCGTGCCTTCCCGGTTTTCAGAGACTTCAGCTTGGCTTTCTTATGCTTGAATGGGGCAGGTGGATTGCCATCAGCCATTATCGCCTCCAAGTCGGCATTCTGAATTTCATACACATAACAGGAATCGCGTCCGGAGATGAGTAGATGATCCTCGTCAAGTTTATGTGAGTATTGTATGTAGAGGGAAGCAGGGATCAGGACTTTCCAGGATTTGTTCTGGAGGTCGTATTCAGCCAGGCTTCTATTGATTACTGCATAAAGTTTATTTTTACCTTCGAATGCAAATATTTCCTCTCCCCATTCGAGCTTTGGGGGGATAAAAGCTTTGTCATTATTCTCCCTGAGCGAGGAATCAAGAATTTCCACTTGGTAACTTTTTGCCGGATCACAACAGAGCAGAAAACTGCGGGAATCTTGTTCTTCTCCACCTGCCAGGGCATAGATTTTTTTATCTAGTACGCAGGCCGAAAGTATGCGATTTGTCGGCAGACCCGATTCCTTGCTTAGCCTAGTAACAGATTTCTTGTCCCCGGTCAAAGGGAATATTAGAATTCCGTCAAATGACGGCATAACGAGTTTGTCGCCCCAGACTTCAATCTTATAGCTGTAACTCCGGGGCTCTATCAAATAATCAATTTGATTGTAATAGTAGAATGTGTCAGAAAAGTCATAGGTGGTCATTTCCTCCACGCTGCCATCCTCAACGGAGACCCGAAGTAGGTGTACAGCCTTTTCTTTTTCAACTCCATTCTTCTGAAATTCTTCTATCCCCTTTGCAACATATGCATATTTTCCGTCTGGAGAAACGCAATATGCCATAATCCACGGGGACATCCGGTCCTTTTTTCCTTTAAAGTCCAATAAGACTTGAGTTTTTTCCCAAGGCAGAGATGGTGGTTTTTCCCCGCATTTCGCCAGAGCATTGAGATAATGTTGTTCTTCTCCCAATAGTCTTCTGCCAATTTCACCCGCCGATGGAAGAAGACAAAAATCGCCGGATTTGGCAAGTTCGCGGGCTTTCTCGAAAATTTCAATGCATATTTCTGGGTGATCTTTCCATTGGTAATTGACAATCAGAGAGCCGAACGTAAGAGCTGATGATATCTCTTTCCTTTGAATCATAAAATCAAAGACAGGCAGAAGCATATCGTATTTATAGTCGGAATCTGGCAATGGATCGCAGATGATGTAATAATACTCTTCCTTGGCTCCCGGAGAGACTGACTTCGGAAGCCCCTCGATTGCGGCCTTGCATTTTTCAAGATAGGCGGGATAAATGTTCCTAAGGATTTCTATTTCCTGTTCTCTAAACTTGAAGGGCGCCTCCACCTTCTGCAGATTATGTTTGAAGAATTCCACGTTGCGTTGCAAGATGAACTCAAGATAAAGCCCATCCGCTTTGACAAAGAACGAAGGATGATTTTTCATCTTCTCAAACAAGTTACTGAATTCCTTTTCGTGTTTTGCCGTGCAAGCCACTTGACACCGAAGGAAGCTTTGCAAATTGGAAAGCACATTGCGGCCATCATCTGATATCTCTTGCCCGCTTTTTCCACAGTATTCGGCCGCAATGTCAATCCATTTTTCGATTTCAGGAAGGCAGTCCTTCATCCATTTTTCATCATAGAGGATGTTGTATGTCGGTTCCGATGTGTATCTCCATACGAATTCCGAATAATCCTGAAATTGCCTGGGATCCCTGGCGAAATCCTTCTTGTCCTTGAGATAGTAGGCCGAAAGCGCCTGCCGTCTAAGTCCCAGCCATTCCGAATGCAGTTTTTCTATTCGATCCCGTTGGTCTTGAGAGAGCTTCTGGTAGAGTGTGATGGGAACACATCCGTCATAGCTCAAATTGTTGCTGTGGGTTTCATTGCGAACAATGTTGTTGGATCCGGAGAAGATTCTAAAATTGACGTTATCTTTAAATGGAGCCTCATCCACATAAAGCTTTCTGGAGAGGTCAAGAGCGGCTTCCATCAGGTCAAGTCCTTCGTCAAACTTATTTTTGCGGTAAATTCTTATATCCGCCAGATATGTCAATGCGTCCATATAGGCCGAGGCAATGTCCTTCCTGTCCGGATTCAAGGCATAGGCGGCCGAGATCCTTTCGGTTGCCTCTTGCAGCATCGAAATCTCTTTCATAAGCAGGAATTCGCGGTAGAATCTGTCCGCTTCGCGGCCGATATCACCTGGAATGATGTTCGAGGATTCAATTGCGAATCTGTCCAGAAATTTCCAGCTCAGCTCTTCGGCGACTGGCAATGGCTTGTCGACCGGGACATTCACGACAATCTTCTCATTTCCGGGGATAAGGAGCGTCGCTTTGACCTGGCCAACCTCGTTTGTGCGATTGAATTCAAGGCCGAGATTCATTATCGAGCCAAGAAGTTTGTTCTGCCCTTCCATCCCGGGAAGATTGCGTTCCCTGTTGATCCAGTCCAGATGACTACGTTCGAGGACAGCAATTCCGGGAGAATTCCCAAGAATTCTCATCATAAGAACTCCCACGGCGGTGCAGAGACAGTCGTTGTCCTTTGGGAGATCCATATTGTGAACTGAAAGCAGGGATACATATTTCAGCTTGCCGGAATTTGCATTTTCGTGTTTGACGATGGCTGTTTTAACCCATTCTGAAATGCGTTTGGCAACTGCATCCATTCCGGCATCTGGCAGAGGCGAATCCCAGTACCGCACCCCTGTATGCGAATCAAAAACTATTACGCCAATCGGGCTTTTGTTCTCGGAATCGCCTTCTATCACAACAAAGAGGTCGGCTGAAAGAAGTTTTCCAAGGGTGATAGCTTGTTTTTCATCGAGAAGCGAACCTGTCATTTTCTGCTCTGTCAAAACTTTTGCGATTCCCATCCGTTCGAGAAGCTCGATGTTGGAATTAGAAGAGAGTTCTACAGTCAGCATGTCCTGAAGTTTGTCCTGCGAATCGGACACAATGGCAATACGCGTGGCGGAAAAGCATGGAATAGATATGAGGAATAACAGAAATACAAAAATATGTATAGCTTTATTTATATGCTCGGCCAGGATTGCACGTTCATTCAGGGGTAGTTTTTGAACTTCGAACTCAATCTGTGTCAAAGACATCGACATTTATTATCTCCATATTTTAAGTAGTATATTGCTCGGCTTGCTGGAATTCAAGATAGAGTAATTTGAGGGGAATGAAGTTGGTACACCGTCAGTCTTTTCCGGCAAATGGCTTTTTCTTACTGTAGCCGCCCCCATGTTGGGGGCGAACACGGCCAACATGGCCGTGGCTACAACAAATATAACAACAAAAACTCCTATATTACACGCAGTGCTGTAATGCCTCATTTTGAGGCCACTCGCCGGAGAGGCGAGGTTACTGACGCATTACTGAAATTGATCGGCAAATTATTACCACAGCTTCTTGTCGAGGCCGCGGTATTGGACGGCTTCACAGAGGAATTCCTGTGAGATCCTTTCCGCGCCCTCGAGGTCGGCGATTGTTCTTGCAACCCGAAGAATCCTGTCATAGGCTCTCGCGCTGAGCTGGAGTTCCCGTATGGAATGTTTGAGGAAGTTGCGGCTTTGCGAGTCAAGTTCGCAGAAATGCTGAAGTTCGGCGGCCTGCATCTGGGAATTACAGTAAACTCCCTTGCTCCCGAGCCTTTCCTCCTGGATTTTTCTTGCAGTGGACACCTTTTTGCGGATTTCGCAGGATTTTTCCCCTTTCGGAATGGAGAGAAGCTCCTCGTCGCCAAGCGGTGACATCTCGACGTGTATGTCTATCCTGTCGAGGAGTGGGCCCGAGATCTTGCTCCTGTATCTCTGGATCTGCGGGGGATTGCATCTGCATACCCTCTGCATATTTCCGTAGTGGCCGCAAGGGCAGGGATTCATTGCGGCGATGAGCATGAAACGCGCCGGAAATGTGAAGGAGCCCGCGGCTCTCGATACTGTGACCGACCCGCTCTCGAGTGGCTGGCGAAGAACCTCAAGCACATTCCTCTTGAATTCAGGCAGTTCGTCAAGAAACAGAACACCATTGTGTGACAGACTTATTTCTCCCGGGGTCGGAATGCTTTGTCCACCAAGCAGTCCGGCATCGCTGATCGTATGGTGCGGAGCGCGGAACGGCCTGTGTGTGACGAGCGGTATGCCCAGCGGAAGTATTCCCATTATGCTGTGTATCCTGCTGGTTTCGAGTGCCTCGTCAATGTGCATCGGCGGAAGTATCCCGGGAACACGACGGGCGAGCATTGATTTCCCCGTTCCAGGGGGGCCGATCATCATGACGTTGTGCGCGCCTGCCGCAGCTATCATCAGCGCACGTTTTGCACAGGCCTGCCCCTTTACCTCGGCAAAGTCGGGGATTGAAAGTTTTTCGGAGGCATCGGTGGCCTCTTCGAGTGTTTTCTGGAATGGGAAGATCCCACCTTTACCGGAGAGAAGAGCAACTGCATCTCGGAGATTGTCAACGGGATAGACTGGAATATTCCCGGCGGCGATAGCGGCCTCCGCGGCATTCGCGGTCGGAACAATTATGTTTTTTATTCTGCCCATGTTCTTGGCGTGGACCGCCATCGGAAGGACGCCTTTTACAGGACGGACCGATCCGTCGAGGGCGAGTTCGCCTGCTATCATCGATTCGGAAAGCATTGTCCGATTGATTTTTCCGGTGACAGCCGTCATCAGGAGCGCTATCGGCAGGTCGAATCCTGCTCCTTCCTTCTTGATATCCGCGGGAGCAAGATTTATTACCACTATCCCATAAGGATGCATCAGCCCCGAAGACTGCAGGGCGGATCTCACCCGTTCCTTGCTTTCCTTTACCGCCGCGTCGGGAAGCCCGACAATGGAGACAAAGTTCTGCTCGCCGCTTTCCGTCGAGTTTATCTCTATCTCCACCGTGTACGCGTCAACTCCGATGATCGCGGCAGAGTACGCCTTTGCCAGCATATGATATCCTTTAATATTTGTTTTATTACTGTTAATTGATAGTAGTGAACTTATTCTAGAAATAGGAAAATGCAACATGGGGGAGGAGAAAAGAATCGTTTATCGGTAATGCAAGAGTCTTTTCCGGCAGATGACCTTTTTGGGGGGGCGCGCTCCGTCGCGTCCGCCTAAGGCCACGACAGAGCGTGGCTCTCCACCGCCGAAAACTGACGCATTACATTTATTGAAAAATACCGGGGAAATGATATTGTCAACCGGTTTTCAATCAGAAAAATGGATTTTGAATGACAGTTTTAGCGTTCAACATATTTATCCTTATCATAGAAGTTCCGCTTCTAATCTACATCTCCAAGGTGAAGGAACATGCCGTTTCCCTTAGCTTCCTTTTCGGGATTCTCGTCATACTGGCGGGATTCTTGTCACCCATCATATTTTTCGGAAGCGATTTTTTCGGAGTTGTCCAGCTATGGGCCTGGACTTTGTTCCTACATGGGCCAATATATTTCACTGTTTTATCCATTATCTTCCTTCCCCGCTCGAAAACTGGCTCGACCTTCTGTTTGAGCATCGTGGTTATGATTGTTTCAGTATGGGCATATTCATACTTCTACGAGGCCTACAACCTGAAAATCAGCAGGTTAAGCATATCCTCGAGCAAAATAC
Source organism: uncultured Lentisphaerota bacterium (assembly GCA_903872565.1). Lineage (GTDB taxonomy): Bacteria > Verrucomicrobiota > Lentisphaeria > Victivallales > GWF2-50-93 > CAIQLG01. The sequence continues at coordinate 6,042 of CAIQLG010000283.1, forward strand.
AGAATCCTGTCAGAATCGCTGTTTTGGCTGACATCCAGACTCGCCTTCCGGGAAAATATGAAGGGGAGGCATTTGGAAAAATGATGGCGGAACGTCCAGACATCATATTAATTTTGGGGGATATAATTCAGTCGGGGCAAAAGTCTTATGATGAAAAAGCCGCCACTCTCAACAGGTTGATGCGTGAGGCTGGGATCCGGGCACCTCTCGGGATTTTCGTAGTCGAGGGAAATTGCGACAACACACATCCATGGGAAAAGATATTTTCAGGAATAGAGGGAGCCCATTGTGTAAGAACTACGGAATCTTTTGATGAGGGAGGAATTCATCTCACTGCTCTATCCCATTACGATTCGGGCAATAGAAAACTTGCAATATCAGGATCTTCAGATTATCATATTGTTCTGGGGCATCGCCCGGATTTCAGCCTCGGACAGGTGAATGGAAACCTTCTTGTCGCGGGACACACTCATGGCGGACAGATCTGCATTCCCTTTTTCGGGCCTGTGATGACGCTTTCCAAGGTTCCCAGAAAATGGGCGTCCGGATTGACGGAAATCGCTGACGGGAAGTATCTTCTTGTGTCGAGAGGAGTAGGGCTCGAGAGAGGAAATGCTCCGGCGCTGCGCTTCTGCTGTGCCCCTGAAATAGTGATAATTGACATCGTCCCGAAATAAGGACAGAGACCGCAGGAGTTGCCCGAAGAGTTCTCCCCGATGGAGGGTCGAATTCTATTCGACCGCGGCCAAGTAGAACTTGACCCTCCAAAATCGCCGAACTTCGGTGGCCAAGGCAGGTGCCACCAGAGTCGTAGATCCCGGCGTAGCTGGTTAAGTTCATCGTATAGGAAGTTGTATTTTGACAGGATGGTCGAATGATTGGGAATTTGTAGCCACGGCCATGTTGGCCGTGTCGTCGCCTCCAACATGGAGGCGGCTACATTAGTCCCGGCGTAGCCGGTTAAGTTCATCGTATGGAAAATTGTGTTTTCGCGCATTTGGCGTGTTTAGCGGGAAAAATATGGTATTAGTTACGGCATAGCCGGTTAAGTTCAACATGGAGTTATTTTATGGATAGAGATGAAATATTGAGTGCTCGGCTGAGGAGCTGTGCAGACAGTCTTCCGGAGCTGCTTTCCGCGACTTTCGCAGAAATGAAACCGGCGGACCGCATTCTCGGCTCTTTTTTAAGGGTGCATAAAAATTTTGGCGGATCCGACAGGCGCCTCCTTACCGAAAGCTTTTTTTCCATTCTCCGTTGGTGGGGCTTTGTCTCGAAAATATTTCCGGAAACGGCCGAAAGGATGAGAAATCCACAAATCCCTGACGGTGAGGATATTAAACCAGAAACATTTAATTTCTACCGTATAATATTATTCTCCCTCGCGATGGATGGGATAACAAGGGGCGAGACCGCCGATGTCCTTTGTGAAAAAGCTGCTTTCCCAGCCGAAAAACTGTCGGAAACTGGGAAAATCAAAGATTTTGCCGCAAGAGCCGGAGCCATAATTGAAAAATTCAAAAGAATACATCCCGCTTGTGCTCTTGCGAACATGGATCTGATCCCTGACTGGACTGGGAGCGAAATTTCTTTCGGCGAGAGGCTCGACGAGCTCATCAAATGGTTTCAGAAACGGCCACCAATGTGGCTCAGGGCTCAGACGGAAGACATTCCTCATCTGCTAAAGGAGCTTGAACTTTCAGGACTTGAAGTCTCTGTAAGCGATAAAATCCCGAACGCCCTCCGCATCGCCACTCCAAAGGTGAATCTATACTCACTCGAATCTTTCAAGAAGGGGCATTTCGAGGTTCAGGACATCGCCTCGCAGGTGATTGGACTCGTCTGCGCTCCAGTGCCTGGACAGCGCTGGTGGGACGCCTGCGCCGGGGCGGGAGGAAAGTCCCTTGAATTGTCTTCTCTAATGAAAAACAAAGGATCCGTGGTTTCGACCGACATCAGGGAATACAAGCTGGAAGATTTGAAGATACGAGCCCGCAGGGCAGGATTCTCGAACATCAGATGTTCTTCCTGGGACGGAAAAGGCATCAGGACGAAAAACCACGAAACTTTCGACGGGGTACTAGTTGATGCACCATGTTCTTGTTCAGGCACTTGGAGAAGGAATCCGGATGCGAGATGGACATCTTCATGCGGGGAAATTGCGGAACTCGCAGCGCTTCAGGGGAAACTTCTCTCGAACGCGTCCAAGGCGCTCAAGAAGGACGGAATCCTCGTCTATGCGACATGTTCAATCTTTTTCAGAGAGAATGAATATGTTATAAATGACTTTTTGGCGAACAACAACGATTTCGCCCTCTCCCCATTCCTCAATCCGTTGACCGGTGAAGAATGCGACGGCACAATAAGAGTCCGCCCCTGGGATGCCGACTGCGACGCGATGTTCGCGGCAAAATTCAGAAGAATTTGAGCCTCCCCTGTAAATATTAGCCAAAAAAGCAAATAAGCCACAAAAAAATCGTGGTCTCTCGTACAAGTCTCAACAATGGTGGAGTTTGCAGGATCGGAAATAATTTGGAAGATTTCATTGATTTAATGCCGAAATGCCGTTATTTTCCCCTGATAAGATCAGCTCACAATGCGCGAGTGGCGGAATTGGCAGACGCGCCAGACTTAGGATCTGGTACCGCAAGGTGTGGGGGTTCAAATCCCCCCCCGCGCACCAAACCTCATAATCAGGCCTTTTAAAATATAAAAAAGACGATGGTAAACGAGGAGCTTCATGATGTCCAGTGACTATGCGGTAATAGATTTCGAGACTACCGGTCTCAGTGCGGACTACTGTCGCGTCATAGAGGTGGCGGCGGTAATCGTGCGGGACGGCGAGGTTGCGGACTCCTTTGTCCAGCTGATGCATCCCGGCCATCGCCTGCCCTTTTTCATAACGGACCTCACTGGAATCACAGATGAAATGCTGAAAGACAAACCAAGTCCCGAGAGGGTGATGCCTGAACTGATGCAATTCCTGGGAGAGCGTCCCTGCATTGCGCACAATGCCTCATTCGATTCCCGTTTCTATAATGCGGAAATGCACCGATCCGGCTTAGCCCACGAACGTACATTCTTATGCACGCTGAAATTGTCCCGCCGCCTGATCCAGGATTCCCCGAATCACCAGCTTGGCACTCTGACTCAGTACCTTAATCTTCCAAGGCCTGCCGAGGGAAGCTATCACCGGGCCCTCTACGATGTACTGCTGACAGTCGAGCTCTGGAAGCATATTGAATGCCTGATAAGTGAAAGGATAGGCGGTAAAATTCCGGACCGCGCAATTTACCAGACGCTCATGATGAAGTCCAAGGCCACTGTCCATAAATATCTGGATAAACTGGCAAAGAAAAAATCATAATTAAAATATGATTCGGCTATGACCCGGCAAAAGACGAACTCCCCATAAAATACCTCTGCGGAGTCATGTTTCCGGTTTCAGATCTGCCGAAATTCCTGATCCCTGTCGCCGAAATCATGCCTCTGACACACACGGTACGAATCACAAGGGCGCTGTGCTCTTCATCTCTGTCGTGGACCTGCCTGTGGGACATTGCCTATTCCGTCCTTTTCGTCCTGATCATCGGCCATCTCGCGATCTTCAAACTTAAGAAACGGCTGATCAACGGTTGAAGTTTTTCTTTTTGACGTTATACTTAAGCTTTTGAGAGCAAATAATTTGTATTGAGAAAAATCTGGATCATGAGAACAATTCCCAATGGTCTCCTGCTGACAATAATTATCGGTGCAAGTCTGCTTCTGATGCCCGGCTGTTCGAGCTACCAGGATAAGATTGGGAGGGAGAACTGGGTCGCCACCATGGCGTCCTCCGCTCTGACCAGCGGAGAGATCTCGTATCGGACGCAGCAGTTCCTCGTCGAAAACGCGATCAATGAACAATTCGCGAAAGATCCTGAAAACCTACTTCGCGAACTTGCCGAGCATCTTGAAAATCCCGAAAAAAGCAAGCTTGTCATCATTTCGGACTACAACGATGCCCGCCCGCTTATGAATGTGATCATCGAGCTATGCATGTACCAGGCCGAGAATTCATCCAGGAAAGATGCTATAAAATACTGGACATCATGCAGTTTCTACTCCTACCGGCTTCTTTTCGACAAGACATTGAACCTGAAGGAGCGAACATTCGACTATCTTGCGGAAGTAGCGGCGCTCCGCTACTACAACATTTCCACTTCGGAGATTTTCTCCTATCTATCCGATAATAAAATCCCGTTTAACAAGGCGACCGAACTTCCTGCATTGCTGGGTAAAGTGAAGCTCGAAGGTATGCTTTCCAACCTCTTATGGGAACCTGACACCTTCCAGCACTTCACAGTGGCATACGACTATATTCCTGTCGGACTCAACACCCATTCGTTCAACAGCGGGCTCGGGGTTCCTCTGATTGCCAGATACAATGAGGACTACAACCCTCTGGAAGACAAGGAGCTGTCTGTCCTGAAACGCACTTATCCTGTGACATTCGTAATCAGATACAAGTCATTCGGATTCAATGAAGGCGTTATCGCGGCGAACTCGGAGTTCTACGATGATTTCAAAACGGAGGAGATAGATGTGGAAGGAATCAAGGTTCCGATAGCAAAGGATTTCTCGATAATGCTCACAAGTTTCCTCTCGGGGAAGGCATACATAACCGGAGGCATATCGGGAATGATCAACAGCGACAAGATGGGCGATCTCGAGGGAATTTACATGATAACCCCGTACGATAAAACCAAGATCCCTGTTCTTCTGGTGCATGGTCTAATGTCGGCACCTCGCACCTGGACCCAGGTGGTGAACACACTTCTTTGCTCTTCCGAACTCAGGGCTCACTACCAGTTCTGGCTTTACGCCTATCCCACAGGCGAGCCGGTTTTCTTCTCTGCGGCCAACCTGCGCCACGGTCTTTTGAACATGGAAAAGAAATATGATCCTACAGGCGACAATCCAAACTTCAACAGAATGGTTATAATCGGCCACAGCATGGGAGGGTTGCTGAGCAGGCTGATGATCGAAGATTCGCAGAGGTATGGTCTCATAGACATGCTTCTAAAAAAAGATTACAGCGAAATCTCTCTTCCCGAGGATGAAAAAAAATATCTCGAGAGCATTTTGGTATTCAAGCCTCTTCCGTTCGTAAAAAGGGTGATATTCATCGCCACTCCACACAAAGGGGCGGGCTTTGCCAAGTCTGGCATTTCCAGGCTGGGCTCGGCGCTTATAACTCTTCCCGGAAGAATAACAACCAAAACTAAAACCATCCTGACCAAGCTTTCCAAATACTACGACAGTTCCGATTCGAACAAGATAAGAATCGCCACTTCCATCGACAACCTAGATCCCGACTCACCCCTGATCAACGCCATCAACAAACTTCCATTGAAAGAGGGCATCAAGATAAATTCCATAATCGGCGACGAGGATGGAGACGGAGGGAAGGATGGATCTGACGGAATAGTCCCGTACTCGAGTGCACATATCGACGGAGTGGAAAGCGAACTCATCGTCAAGTCGGGACATAATGTCCAGACTCATCCAGAGTGTGCCAAGGAAATCAGGCGCATACTGATGGAGCATGTGAAGTAAGGCTGAACTTTCAACATCCAACGCTCAACATTGAACATCGAACATAATGAAGGCATTCAAATGGAAAAAGTGAAAAAGGTTGCATGGAATCTTTTATCTTCAAGTTTTCTAATGCTGGTGCTTCTTGCGGGATGCACGGCAGAACCAGCCAAGCCGTCCGGATTCATTGAACATCCGGAAATGATGAAGAAATACGATCTCATTCCATTCCAGAAAGCCTGGAAAGATCCGAATGCTAAAACTTCCCAGTACAATGAGATAATGATCGTCCCCGTCTTCACAAAAAATCAGCTTGACAAGTCCTGGATGGAAAATGCGAACATCAGAACCTGGACGGACAATGAAAACAATGATGTCAAGGAATTCGCTAAATACACGGAAAACGCATTTAGGAAAGCCGTATCCAGAAGCAAGAAATACAAACTCGTTGACAAGTCTGGCCCGCACACCATGATATTGGAGCTCGCGCTTGTGAAAATAGTTCCTGGCAAACCCGTTCTCGGGGCGGCGAAAAATCTTGCGGCTCCGATAGTCGGAGGATTCAAACTTATGGCGCTTGCAATGGCACCCGCCAGGACTGCGGTGTCATCCACCACTGACAGTCCTATGCAGGCATCTGTGGCGATCGAGGGCAGGATCAGGGATGGCATCACAAAGAAAGTCATTGCGACCTTCGCGGACCGCGAAAAACAGGAGTCAGCCATAGTCAATCTGAAAGATTTCAGCGCCTACGGAAATCTGGAGCAGATAGTTGACGAATGGGCGAAACAGTTTGTTGAAGTCCTTGAAAAGAAACCTCTTCAGACCGGTCAGAAAGTCGAGGGCAAAAAACCTGGCATAAAAATCCTGAACAAATGAATATCCTGAAACGGAACTGCTGGAAAAGCTTTTCACATTCGGAATTAGCGATTTATCCCATTGCTTGAGATTTATTGGTAAATTTTTTAAAAACGCATTTCCCCTGCCGCCGCCGGCATCCACAGGGTACGTCAGGCTGAATTGAAGCGAATATTTAAATATAACATATTTATTATAAACATATTATGTATTATTGACTTGAGGCGTACACTGGCGCAGGAGAGGTGAATCCTGCAAAATACGGTTGCACAGGAGGGAAAATCCCTCTATTTTTTTTAAAAAAATCTTTGTAAATCATTGGAAATCCCCTTTGCTTGTGCTAGTTTTAAGCAACAGAAACCCTAAATAGGAGGAGAAAATATGGCGAAGAAAGCAGCAAACTCGAAGTTCATGGCGCCCGTCACCCCGAGTGAAGCGTTGGCCGCAATCGTGGGAGCAAAACCAATTCCGAGGACAGAAGTCACAAAGAAACTCTGGGCCTACATCAAGAAGAATGGACTCCAGGACAAGAACAACAAACGCATGATCAATGCGGATGACAAGTTCAAACCAATCTTCAAGAAAGCTCAGGTCTCCATGTTCGACATGACGAAACTGGTAAGCAAGCACCTTTCCTGAGGCTAGGACCTAATCGAGTTTAAAGCGGAGCAGTTAATCACTGCTCCGTTTTTTTTGCCGTCAATCTGCCGGTTTCACTTTTTACTGGCTGATTTTCACGCCCACATTCGTCATCAGCGTGCTGAGTATTCTCGAACAGCAGTCAGAATTCTCAGGCTTCGGATTCGCCCAGTTCAGATTGTCAAGAATAATTCTGCCCTTGCCAAAATTAGTTTTGACAATATAGGATGGAAAAAGAAGTGATTCTCCGACATCGGACTTGATCACCCAGGCACCAAGATCTGTGATGGCCGTCTTCTCGGAATCGTAGCAGGCAAACGAGTCCTCCGTTTCGGATTTCATCTTCCAGAAAAAGTCGTAATTTGTCAGCCCCGCCGTCTCTGGCACGCCACCTAATTTGACAGCCCTGCCCGTCCACTGCAATGGCCCAGGCTTGAATACTTTCAATTCAGATCCGCAGACTTTCGAGACTTTTCCCACATTTTCCGGCGTCGTCCCTTGAATAAAAAGAATGCCCCCCGCAGAAACAAAATTTTTCAGGGCGGGAACGTCCCCGTCTCCCAGTCCTGCATCTGCGTCAAGAATTGCCACCGAAAAATCCTTAAGTTCGGCTGTCCCTACATCCTTTATGGCGACCTTGTTGGCCTCCAGCGCCTTTTTCCCGGCGGATGTTTTAGGTCCTATGTATCCTGCCGGTTTTAGTTCAATCTGCCTAGTTGCGCAATATCTAAAAATATTCTTCCATAGCCTGAATGGAACAGGATTGATGTCAAGATCATCTGTCATTCTGAGCTGGGAGCATATTATCCGCCCCTTCCCCTCGATGAATTCGATGAGACCTGCATATACAAGCCCTCTCGGACCACCGGATTCGACTATAACCTTGTAATTGCCGGATTTAGGCTTGACATAGCTTTTCTCCACAACCTTGTGATCGGGATACCAGTAGCTTAGTTCGCCCTCTGAAATGCCTTCCAGCAAGGGATGATCCTGTCGGAACGAGTAGTTGATTGCTGAAACCCTTTCTGTAAGAAGCATTTTACCAGGCAGCCAATTCTGCAGGATCTTCTGTTTCAGGAGAAGGACATTTCCACCTTTTTCGACGAAATTCATGATCACAGTTCCGGCACCCTCCATTTTGTCTATCTCGCTGTCTTCGCTTATGACGAGCAGATCCACGCCGGAAAGATTTTTCTCAGTCAATTCTTTTATTTTTTCCAGTTTCTGGGAATTTTCCATCATGCCTTCCAGCAGAGGAACAAGATTGTCCTGCGGATCTAAAACGGCCGTATTCAGATCCGTCCGGATCTTGTTTTCCTCCTCGGCCAATGAGAACCATGAGAAAGAGCCTTCTGAGACTGAAGTGTCAGCAGGATAAACTGTGATCGGAAGCTCTTCAACTCTAAGCAGTTCGAGACTTTTTCCGTCCATTAGAGAGACCTCCAGTGTGAGTTTTGTGATTTTACCCACCTCCGGCAAGTGGAGTCTTATCTTCTCTCTTTTCATATCGCTCGGACCGAAATGCAAGACTTTTTCGAGGCTTCCGAGACTGCGTCCGTCTCCATTTTCCAAATTCCAGCGATATACAAGATTAGCGCTGTCGAATATGTCGCGGTTCAGATTCACATCATAGACCACCCTTTCTCCGGAGAAGAACTTATTGTATTTCTGAAGAATGTTTATGTCTATGCGGGGAATAACTATCGAATTGGGATTCACCGTGATATGCTTCCATAGCGTGATGGCACTGACCTCCGCATCGCGATGTCCGCGAACGAACCAGATGTTGGCAAGATCATGCGCCCGCGCAAGCGAGTCGGAGCCCGTATATACATTGTCCGAGAAAAACTTTGTGAAACCATCGGGCGAATTGAAAAAGCCTATCCAACACGTCTCGTTCACGATTATGGGCCTGTATCCCCAGGTTACCGGCGATTCGCCTGCGACATTCGCGACACACTTGCACATTCCGGCGGGAACTTTCATGCCTGGCTCGAACGACTGTTTGAAATTTCTCCAGTAGGCCGCCTCCGGGAAATACACGTCAGCCTTGCGCAGGGCATCCTTCTCCACCGGATAATGTGTGGAAATTATTTCAGACGCACCGTGAAGATCGAGATCGCAGCCGAACTCGATAATTCTCGTGTCGTCAACATCCTGAATCTTCTCGCCTAGAGTTTTCAGCCTATTTCCATTTTTCTCATACGACTGTCCCATGAACTCATTGCTCAGATACCAGGTAACGATGCAGGGGTGATTCCACATGCCCTTTATCATCTCTATGTCATATTCGCATGCCTTGTCCCAGAAAATGTCCGAATTCAGTTTTTTCTCCGTTGGCCCCGACATAGTTATCATTCCCTGTGCGAAAGGCATTCCCTCCTCGTCCGCGATCTCCGCAAAATCTGCAGCTCCGTAGATATGCCTGAGCATCCGGCATTCGTTCCGGAATGCAATTTTGACCATCTCCCTCATATTTTTTCTCTTGTTGGTCACATTCAGGTTCGAACTCCATGGATTCATGAACGCTCGGCTTCCAAATTTGACCTTCACTCCGTTCCACATGAGGTTCTTTCCTTCCGCATAAAACTCCCTGAATCCGAAACGGGTCCTTGCCTGGTCAAGCGTTGCCCCTCTCGAATCACGAAGTTCCGTCGTGAGTTCAAGGAGAGGAAACTCGTCCGGCCCCCACAGCGGCGGGTTGTACCATTTTTCCCTGAAGACGATTTTCTTCCCCGCATCCGAGGCCTTGATTTTTTTCCTGTCGAAGTTGAAAAGCTCACAGCCGGCAAGGAACACCTTCACTGAAAGGATCATATCATCTTCTGGAAGCGTTTCAGGCATAAGTACTTCCGCCGCCAACTCCTTCTTCCTGAAAGATGGCTTCGCGAAGATATTCCTTATCGGATATTCCCCCGTAGAACAAAAATAGATCTCGCCAAGCCCCGTCCTGAATCCGGACTCTAGCCAGCGGTTATCGCCCATCTTCTCCCTTTTAAGTTCACTCTCCTCCGTGACAGCCATTTCGTCGCGCATTCCTATGATGATTTCGTTTTCCTGTCCTGGCAGAAACATCCCGGTCACTTCCATATCGAACGATGATACCGGATTAAGATGTGTTCCTACCTCCTTGCCGTTAAGGAATACTTTCGCCTCGAATGCGGCACGTTCGAAGTGCATGAAGTACCTTTTCCCCGCGAAATTCGCAGGGAATGCAATTTTCTTCCTGAACCATGCGATATGGTGATTTTCCTGTCCGGAGCCCTTCCAGTCGAAAGGAAGATCGGTTTTCTGCCATTTTTCATCGCCCTTGAAGCCTGCCGGGGTTCCTAGGACACGGCTGTCGTAGGTGCCGTCATCCCGGAGAGAAAACCATTCCCACCCATCGTTCGCCCAGACTTTTTTTCTCGTCCCCTCGAGCCGGTCCACCAGTATTTCCTCGGTGAATTTATCCTGATGTCCTGCCGAATCCGTGACAGTTACGACTGCGCGGTAGCGGTCGGAGGCCCCTGTGCTGAACAGAAGTTCATTCTCGAACACGCCGCGGTTTTCAATTTCTACATTCTTCTGCACTGATGAGTTCAACTCTTTCTGGAAATAGTCCAGTATTACGCATTTCACATTTAAAGTGTCTTTTTTTCCTTCAACATTCAGAAGCATAAAATTGAAAGATGCGGTGCCGGGAACCTTCTCCGTTCCGTGGAAAGAGCCAGTGACCCTGAAATAATCCTCGGGGACGGCCCTGTCCGTCCAGAGAGGCATAGGCGCTTTAGCCTTTTTCTTCGAGAGGGAAAAACCTCCGAGAAAAGTCTGGTTTGAATATCTCCCCCTGACTTCATCGCCATTACGGAGCTCGACTGGTCCGGCCTGCATGATGACAAATGAGATGTCCTTGTAGGGGACAGGCGGAGTGTATTCCGTAAATGTCACCCCTTTGCCATTGATGAAAAGGCCGAATGGAATAAAAGATGAACTAGATTCACCTCTCAGCAATTGGATATAGTATTTTCCATCCTTGATGCCGGAAATTCTCCAGGCAGGTTCATCGCCAGGAGCCACATTTATCATGCCATCGGTCATGTTCAACTTCGAACCGTTGAGAGCCACCGCCTTGTCCACACCAAAAACATAGTCGCCCTTGAGTTCGGGTAGCTGATACTCCGAGACCTGTCCCAAAAGCTGGGAAAAGCACGAAAAAAGAATTGTAACAACAAACAAGTAAGAACCTTTCCTCATATTCCGGATCCCCTGATGTTCATAAGTAAATATTCACTGAATATGTTCACTAAACTATGTCAATATGGAATAAGTTTCCACGTCCAAGCCTACAATATCTTCCTGCCTGCGATTTTCAACAAGACCGGACACAAAGCCAGAGACAAAGAATTATTCAGATTTCATGTTATGTTGAGCTCAACATAACATGAAGTCTGATATTACGTTTAAGCTGGGAGGCATTCGTCTCACAAACTTCCGCTGATTTCCTTTCTTCTGAAGACGGCAAGGGCGAGTGAGAGATAGATAAGCGATTGTGAAAGTGTTTGGAAGAATGTGGAGCATAACAGTTTCACGGGGAATGAAGAACCTATAAATCTGATTTTGTCTGATATCCAGTATGTCTGCCAGTCGGGCAGGAAAACCATGAGAAGATATCTTGTGTTCTCCTCGGGGATCATGTCAATGAAATATCTTATGAAGAGTCCGGCAAAGAAGATGATGAGGCCTGTGATGAGCAATGCTGACTGCTGCAGGAAGACGGAAAGAAAACAAAGTATTGCCGCAAAAACGCATAGCGCCATAAAGATGGAAATGTATGCGTATGCGCTTTTCCAGTCGACAAGCGCCCCATAGTCGGAAGGCAACTTGCCATTATAGCCCCAGAAATTGAGGATTAAAAAGGCCACCGCCATAGAGAGTGCTATCGCAATATTTGCCTGCCATACAAACGCCCCCCTGAAAAAATAGTGCCGCACCGCCATAAACAAGAGGCATGCGAGAAGAATGCACCAGTATATGACGACACTCAATATCTCTATTTCCTCTTCGAAATATATCATGCGAGTGGCCCAGAGACAGCACACGCAGGCAGTGAAAAGCAGTACGCCCAGCACTCCTGCTATGCCGGTCCACCTGCCGAAAATGAATGCGGACGGCCTCACCGGCCTGCTCATTATCAGCGAGATCATTCCATTCTGCATGTCATCCGACACAAGCATGCCCGCCCCGAATGCCGCGACAAGACAGCCGCCGGAAAAGGCCATTGCAAGCACTTGATCCCTTAGCATTTGAATCTGTTCCCCGAAGGTGAAGCCCGGAAGGCCTGCGACAAGCGATGTGATGGCGATGAAAGAGAGGTTCACGAGTATGACCAGAGGGTCACCGAGAAAAACCGTGAACGACTTTCGTGTAATCGTCAAATATTGTTCAATCCATCTAAGCATGTTCATTCACCTGGATTTGGGAGATCTTTCTGATATTCTGCTGGATTCGCATCTATTGCATCATCTTTTGTCCTGTGTCTGTACGCATCCTCCGTCTTCATTATTTCACCGGTGTCGGCCTTCTCATCGGACACATCAAATTCTTTTATGGAAGTGCTTTCTCCGAGCCTCTTCTTGAATTCCGGGGCAATGCCGCTGGCCATAATTTTTTCAAAAGCCGATCTCATCATATCCTCGAGCGGAGGCAGTCTTCTCGCCGGGTTGTCGCCATATTTCGCCTGGTGTTTCCGCCAGATCATTTTTGCGAAATTCGCATACCCTGTCGCTCTCTGGATATCGCCGGTTGCAAGCCAGTTGTATGCCTGGAAGAGGGAGCTCTCGACAAGCACCTTATTGTTGGCAGTGGTCGTGTTGTGGAGAGTCTTGTATAGACTTTCCGATATATATGTTTCAAAATCAAGATCTTTGTTGGCATATCCTTCCTTGTAGTGTTCGAATACTTCCTTTGCAGCATCAATCTGGTTGAATGTGTAAAGTATGGCCGCAGCCTGTTCGAGAAAGCTCTTGTGGAGGGCATCTATCTGCTTGGAATAGCCATGGATCATCATGTACTCATAATAGTCGTGGAGCTTGCCTACGATCTTGAAGTTGCCAGTTGTGACAAAAACTCCATATTCAGGCTGGAAGAGAAGTTTTCCGTCCAGGAATGACGAGGTCATGGCCTGCCGTATCATAACCTGTTCAGGAGCGGGGGCATCAAGGAACTCCCTGAAACTTCCCTTCGCGGCCCAATATACGACATGTGCCTGGAATAGGCGCCAGTCGAAGGGGCCATATTCCACGTCTATGTAGAGCATTCTCTTGGGATCAAGCCCCAGTTCATCCCTTAGCCCTCGCGCCCTGATGAAAGAGTCAATGATCACCATGGACTTCTCGTATCCCGGCATATCCGAGAGTTTCTTCTTATCTTTGTCAGTCCATTTCTGATAGCTGTAGAAAGTATCCCTGTCGAGGAGATTAAGCCCGAGTTTTTCCGCCTCTGCCAGGATTTTGTCAAGCTCAAAAAATTTTCTCAGGGATTGTTCGTTCTGGGGAGCAAAGGATATCAGCTTCAGTTCTGCTCTGCTTCCGCCCGGAATATATTTGACGACAAGTTCCGCCCATCTCTTTTTAAACTCGGGGGCGCCGGGATCAACCGCGCTGCCAATCCTGTCGAGAAATATTCTTGCTGTCTCTTTCCTTATCTCATTGTTGCCTCTGTTGTATTTGAGGGCTTCGAAGACGAGCAATCTGTATGCCCGGTAAATCCACTTCCACTTCGAGTTCGCATCTGGAAATTCGTATGCCACATTATATGCCATATTCCATGCCTGAAAAGTCCAGACTCTCGGATTATCGGGCTGCATCGCGGTGATCCAGTCGGCGAGCTGTATTATCTCGAAGTAGTTTCCTCCCTCCTGCTGTTCGCTGACCCTCCACCAAAGCGCATTGGCGATCAGCCCTCTCAGTGGTCCGAGCGCTATTGTCGTCAGGGCGAGAGATGGGGGAAGCCCCGATTTCATTTCTGTTTTCTCTTTCGCATGGCTTCCCAGCCCCGACAAAAGATATTTCTGATTGAGAAACGCCGCAACAACAAGCAGGAAAAAAATTATTCCACGCAATATCTTGAAGTTGGATTTTTCAGTGTTGGATTCAATCATTTTCAGGAACTCATCAGTTTGTCAATTTCTTTTCGCGTCAGGATCAATATTCCAAGCGCCATAACGGCGGCCGCGTAGAAAAGCGTTTCCATACCCCAGACCATTGAAATGTGACCAAGGGGTATCGAAATATTTTCAGTGAATGTTTCGATTACGGGGGGACATTTTATGCCCTTGGTGAGCCATAACCCGAACTTGATGAACCCGGTAAGAAGATAGACCGATGACCCGTCCGCCACTTGCCAGCCATAACTCAACTCTCTTATCACACTGAGAAAGAAGTCGGCCGACATTCCGACAAGATATACAACGAGAGTGACAAAAACAGACACCGTGTAAGTGAAGAGCGCGGCGGACGTGAGCCCGATAGCTGTCAGCACGATCATATTGACGAATATGATCAATGACATGCGGATGTAGTTCGAAATAATTCCTCCATTGTCGTACAAGAGCGCGATGCCGTTGGCGACCGGGAATATGATGTATGGGTTGCCCGTTCCCTTGAAAGACAGCCTGAGCTGGCCGGAAGATGGTATTTTGGAGATTGGAATTCTGATTTCGTGATACATGTAGGAGAATCCGCTGAAATCCTGCTCCCACTTCGCGGAGGAGTCCGGAGCCGTCAATGTGAACCGCCCATTTATCATTTCCCTCTTCTGTTCCGCATAGAATTTAACCTTGAGTATTATATGGTCGGAAAATCTTGATGCCGCGGAGCTGTCCCATGTGAAGCTCCAGCTCTTCTCTCCGTTCGGCTTGAGCATCTGCTCGTCTTTTCTAATCTCGTCCCAAAGTTGCCTTTTGATCTCCTTATCCGAAAGTCCAGGGGAGAGATTTCCCTCTGCCTGCATTTTCTTGAACCTGTCCTCTATCTGTCTTTCTATCGGTTCTAGAAGAGGAACTTTCTCCAAATAGGCTCTTAGAAATTTCCCGTTGACGACGGCCATATCTTTCTCATTGCAGTGCGAGCCGATATAGACGGCCGCGCAGAGAGCGGTCACCAGAGAGCTGAAGAAAAAACAGGCCATGCCAAAAATGAGTATTCCAAAAAATTTGCCAAGCCATATCTGATATCTGTGGACCGGTGCGGATGCGACATTGTGGAACTGCCTGTTCTCGATATCTTTTCTAAGAGTGATGCAGGAAAGATACATGACAACGACGCTGATAAGAGTGTAGAAGAAGAAGAAACTGTAACGGATTCTTATTCGGAGCTCATTGATGATCTCCCCGTCGCTTCTGGCAAACACAAAGATGAAGACCGAAAGTGCTCCGAGCGCAATCATAATGCCGGGAACCGTGCCATTTCTTAGGAGTACCCTGATGACATTCGCACAGATTGCAGATATTTTCCTCATTGTGGCATTCCTAAAACCTCAGTTCTTTTTTGTCAGCGAGGATAAAAGTTCCTTGTCCACGGCGTTGTTGCCGGTGTCTCCCACTTCATTCTTCCCGGCGGAAGCCTTTACGTCCTTGTCATGAGTAAGTCTGCGGAGCTCTTCGATGTTGATTTTCTCCTTCTTGGGTTCCGGTTCGACCCCCTGTGTCCTCCTGGTAATACCGTCAATGAATGCTGAATCAACCCCCTCTGTCAGATAATCTGCCAGGCCTCCGCCAATCTGCGCTCCCGAAGTCGATCTGCCGCACTTGCTCGCCTCCGCCACGACGGAAAGGAAGTATTCCTCCAATGTCCGCGTCGGATACGAAACCTCATAAATTGATCCTGCGGCAGGGTTCCTGAGAAGTTTTTCCGCCTCCCTGAGTTTCTCCTCTGAAAGTGGCGAGGTCCTAATCAGTATTTCGTCCTTTTTGGCAAGGAGGCTATGCACCGGCCCCGAGGCCTGCGCCTGTCCAGCATAAAGTATCATTATTTTCCCGCAGACATCCTGGATGTCGGCGAGAAGATGGCTCGTCATCAAGATCGTCTTTCCTCTTTTGCCAAGGGTTATTATGAGATCTTTGACTTCTCTGCACCCTATCGGGTCGAGGCCTGCGGTAGGCTCGTCGAGAAGCAGAAGATCCGGATCGTTGATAAGACATTGCGCGAGGCAGAGCCGTTTTTTCATACCATATGAAAATTCGCCGACATATCTGTCTGCGGCATGCTCGAGGCCGACCATCGAAAGGAGTTGTCTCGTCCTCGAATTTATTTCCGATGTTGAAAGGCCAATCAGGCGCCCAAAAAACACAAGCGTTTCCCTTGAGGTGAGAGCTGAATAGAACGCAGTTCTCTCGGGCATATAGCCGATTCTACGCTTTATCTCTACATCCCGTGGGCTTCTCCCAAGCACCTGAAGAACACCCTTTGTCGGGTAAAGATGTCCGAGCAGCAACTTGATGAGTGTTGACTTGCCGGCGCCGTTTGGACCAAGAAGGCCAAAAATCGTTCCCTCCTCGACCGTGATGTCGAGATCTTTAAGCGCAGTGGCCTTTGGCCTGCCCCAGAAGTCGTTGAAGACCTTGCTGATGTTCCGGCCCTCGACTGCGGCATTGGTTTTTCCAGAATTGTCGGTCATAATGATTCCCATTAACAAATTTATTCGAACAATTTAATTTCCATCCTGCAATAATGCAAGGATTTCAACAGGGAAATAGTGGCAATGTGCATTTTCTAAGGAGAAGAATCTCTAATGCATCGTATTGATATCGCTTGAATTTGAATTCCCAAAAGCGGCGAGTCGCAGCAAAAATCACGCATCGGCGTGGCAAGTCCGAAACTTGCTCCGCGAATTCGCGGAGTCCGAATTTCGCATAGAATTTGAAAAGTTAGGGTCTAGCGAGTATGGTTAAAAAGCAACTGAATAAAGGAGATTTAGTCATGTTTACAAAAAAGCTGGCTCGTTCGATCATGGTCTCTGCTGTCATCATCTTCTGGAATCTTTCTGCAAGTTCCTTCGCTGATGAAAAAACCGGGGATTCTGAATTGTCAAAAGCTTTGACTCAGGTCAAACTGTTCTCAAATCTTAGCGATCAAGAAAGGGACGAACTCAAATCCGTCGCCAAGCTCAGGCACGCCAAGGCGGGAGAACGGATCATCGAAGAAGGAAAAAAGTTGGACAGGATGTTCATTGCCATGGATGGCCAGACAGAAGTTTGGCTGAAAGGAAAGTGCATAGTCAAATACACCGGCCAGGCTCTTGTCGGGGAATTCGAATTCCTGGACAAGACATCCGCCACCGCCGATGTGACTCTGACCAAGGAGACAGATGTCATAGAGCTGGACTATGCGGCACTTGAGGCCTTAATGGAAAAACAGCCGTGGTTGGGATGCAGGCTTATGCGGGAGATCGCAAAAACAGAAATCCAGCGCCTGCGTGATAATGACTCTAGAAGTAAATGATCTAATTTCCATTGGGAGATAATTCAAGGATGGCGGAAAAAATATAAGAGTTAAGCTGGGTGTTCGGATTCACAAGTTTCTGAAGTAGATACGGGCCTTAGCGTGTACCATAATTATGATACACCCTTCCGCCATAGCAAAGAAGCTATGACTGATTGCAAATTAGTGTTACAATAACACAGATGGAGGGTCGAGTTCCACCTCGACCGCTCTATGGACGGCGTGGCATGTCACGCCGTAGTTCGCAAGCGAACGAAGGCGGAAAGCCGTCCCTCCAAAAAGGCCATTTCCCGGAAAAACTGACATGTTACTACTTTCACCAACATAAAGTATTTTTGAAAAGTAGAGCAAAATATCATTTTATGATCAATCCCTTTTCAGTTCCAGATGATGGAATTTTCTCATCTTTTCCTGGCAATTTATATGTTTTTTGAAATGGAAAATTCGCAGAATAGATCTCAAACATTAACTTGGAAAGAGCGGTGGAATATATTTCCTTTTCCTTTGGCGAAGCAGAAATTCCCGGTTCCATTTCACGATCCCAGCTCCCGTCATCCTTTTGGATTTTTATCAGTTTCCACGTAAAACCCTTGTTCCAATTCTTCCACACATCACCTCTCCCTTGATAAGCACGGAAAATAGCCTGGCTGATGAAATGAGAAGTCAAAATCGGATAGGCGGTTAGAGCATCCCAACTATTTTTATTGAAATATTCTTCCAGCGATTTCAATCCGGATCGCACTTCTTCTGATTTTTCAAATAAGGATGTCATTCTCCTTGTCGTACATAAAACTTCCATCAGGATTCTGTCGGGACAATATTTTCTGGACATCTTTTTCCATCGCAACTTTAAGGAGTGGAATTCTGGTAAGGGCATAAGATTGCGCCATCGCCATCGCCAATAATGGATTAGGATTTTTCTGATTCTCTGAAATTTCATGAGCTTTTTTAAGAGCTTTTAATACGGTGTGGCCAAATTCTGCGGATGATGGAGTATACCCATACCCGTAGTATGCAAGCAGGCAGAAGCTCAAAAGATTGGCATCATCCTTCTTATCTCCCCACGAACCATCCTGATTTTGATTGTTTTTCAACCATATCAAGCCATAATAATCTTTTTTGTGGACGACAGGCAAATCTTCCTCTGTCTCGACTTTATCCACAGAACACGAAGCTAGAAATGTTAATGATGCCAGGATGAAACAAGGCATCATCAATACTAAGCTGTAATTTCTATAGCTAATCATTCTTCCCTTAATCCAAAGATTGTTTATTGTAATATACCACAGATTTACAGAGATATCAGGATTATTGTCCGATATTCTTTTTTCTTATTCCACAAGTCTATAATTGCGAAAGAAAATGCCGGCAATCCGTCTTTGTTCGCTGTGGCGAACTACCCCGCGACAGGGGTATGCTGGCAATCCACACCATGGGAAAGCGCAGACTTGCTCGTCTGCGCAGTTCTGGGATTCGTTCCCCGCAGCGAACTCATCGGAAGAAAGATCAAAGGCGGTAAAGCCGCAACCAGAGTAGGATAATCCGACGATAAGTTGTTGATTATACCGTATTATTTACAACTGAACTTAACCGGCTACGCCGGGACTAATGTAGCCGCCTCCATGTTGGAGGCGACGACACGGCCAACATGGCCGTGGCTACAAATTCCCAATCATTCGACCATCCTGTCAAAATACAATTTCCTATACGATCAAGTTAAGAATATCATGGATTACCAAAAAGATTTACAGCATGTTCTATTGCATCTTGCTGTGGGTAAATATTCACCGAAATTTGGTGAATATTTACTTGGAAACTTCGAATTTCTGCTCAATCTTATAGTTTTCAATAATTTCAACAGGAATATCTTTAATTGCAATGCTGAACTGGATAAAAATACGGAATTTGGCACTGATAGAGGAGGCGGAAATAGCCTTCACCCAGGGGTTCAATGCGATAACCGGGGAAACTGGTGCCGGGAAAACTGTCCTGATGTCCGCGCTTGGCCTCCTGCTAGGCGAGCGTGCCGACAAGTCGCTCATCCGTAACGAAGCGAAATCCTGCGAGATCTGCGCATCGCTTACCCCGGGCAAAAAGATTTTCACGGAGATCTGTGAAATTCTAGAGAGTGCCGGCGTTTCCCTGCCAGAAGAGGGCGAGGAAATCCTTGTCAAAAGAATAATCACTGCGAATTCTTCCAGAAATTTCATCAACGACAATCCCTGTTCTCTCCAGCTTCTGAACAATCTCGGAGACATACTCATAGACACCCACGGACCACACGAACATCAGTCGCTTCTCAAGCCGGCAGTCCAGCTCCAGCTTCTCGATCAGTTCGCCGGCACAGAAAAAGAAGAGGCCAAATGCCGGACTGCTTATGATGATCTCAAGGAGGCGGAAAAAGATCTTTCCGATCTTATGGAACGGCTTCCGGATGAGAGCGGAATTCCGGCTCTGAGGGGAACCCTCTCGGAAATACAAGTCGCAAACCTGACTCCCGGAGAAGACGAAGATCTTTTCAAGCGGCACAATCTGGCATCAAAATCGCATGACATAATTTCTTTCTCTTCCGCCGCGACAAAGATCATTGAAGATGAGGAAGGAAGCATCACGGACAAGGTTGCTGAACTTTTCAGAACCATCAGGGAAATCGAAAGGCTTGATCCTGAAAATGGCGGAATTTTCATGAAGGAATGCGAAAAAATCAAGATGATGTCGTCCGAGCTTTCGTCGTCGCTCCGCAACTATTGCGAGAAAATCGAGCTCGACGAACGCGAGTTTTCAATTCTCGAGGAACGGATGAAACTTGTCCAGAGCCTGAAAAGACGCTATGGCCCCTCACTTGATGATGTCCTGAAAAAAGCGGAAGATGCTGAACTCAGGATTCAGGATTTCGAGAATGCAGGAACCTTGATTGAAACTTTGAAAAAGAAAATTTCCGACAGAGCAGATGATCTTGGAAAAACCTGTGCGACACTTTCCGTCAAAAGGAAGTCCGCATCTGCGAAATTCGCACAAAAAGTTCGGGAGGAACTTAAGAAACTCGGTTTTTTGAAATCCGGGTTTTCGGTGAAGTTCGGAGAATGCTCTCCCGGCGCCGGAGGATCCGATACTGTGGAATTCTTATTTTCAGCGAATCCCGGAGAAGGCGAGAAAGCGCTCCGAGACATTGCAAGCAGTGGAGAGATCTCTCGCATCATGCTCGCATTGAAGACTGTCCTCTCAGCATCCGACTCGGTTCCTGTCCTTGTCTTCGACGAAATAGACGTAAACATTGGTGGTGTTACTGCCTCGACAGTTGGGAAAGAGCTCAACAAGCTAGGTGAAACGCACCAGGTGCTCTGCATAACGCATCTTCCACAGGTTGCGGCGATGGCTGACAATCATCTCAAGGTTGACAAGGAAGTTTCTGGGGGCAGGACTTTCACCAGTATTGTTACACTCGACGGGAAGGGGCGAATAAAGGAAATCGCCCGGATGCTGGGAGGCTCCGTAGCTGCGGAGAAGCATGCGAGGGAACTTGATCGGCTCCGCCGGGAAAAATGAAAACCCACACCCAAATGATGTGGCCTTGCTTTGAGCCACCCGTCCGCCATCGTTTGCAAAGCGAACTATGTCGGACACGTAGGGCAGTGATAATGGAGGGTCAAGTTTCATGCCACGCCGTAGTTTCCTTAACGAAGGCGGGTACTCGACCACAGGCACAGGCTAAATTTTATTTTGCAGCATATAACCGAGGAGGTTCCGTACCTTAAATGCATGGACATGGAAAAAATGCATGAGTCGGAAAACCTAAAAGCAGGATGAAGTCAATAGGGAGCATTCGGAGCCTCCTTCGGAGGTATGTGTTTCCCTCATGCTCAAAAGGCAGGAAGACAACAAATCAAAGACCTGGAGGAAAAATATGCAAAAAATTACTTGCATTACCTATTTTGCCCATTGGATATTATAAGGATGCAATGATATGGTAAGCTATATACTTGGGGTTGGATGAAATGCACAAATACACAAATACAATGAAAATCTGCCGTAAAAGATTCACCTTGATTGAACTGCTGATCACTGTTGCCATTATCGGTATTCTTGCTGGTATGTTGCTTCCAGCTTTGAGCAAAGCAAGGAAAAGGGCCAGATATGCCAGATCTGTTGTACATAATCTCTCGTGGAACAGCGATCCAGGGACTGTTTTGAATTTCAACTTCACCAACAACCAATTTTTTGTAAATGAAAACAACATCCGGAAAAATGCGGCATTCAATAGTGCTGAAGGTTGCGACGAAGACGGTTACGACCAGAGGATTTCCCATGCGATACTGCGTAATGGCCCAACTTGGGTTAAGAATGGCGGCAGATGGGGCTTAAATCAAAATTATGCAATACAGTTTGACGGCGTAGATGATTATCTCGAAGTACCCGGCAAAAAGTTTCTGAATTTCGACACCAACCAGCGCGATATCGCCGCAATGATGTGGGTCAAATTCGACATAACAACCGGAATTCATACTCTTTTTTCAAGATCAGAATGGTGTAATAAGTCCGCCCAGTATGATGCCTACCTGTATAATAATAGGATTGAAGCTGATGTCGGCACAAGATGCTGGGCATGGCAAGAACCGGCACTACAAGCCAACACATGGGTACATCTGGGGTTTACAAGCATTTCCAGTTCCGACTTCCAATTATATTGGAACGGCAAGCCTATGGGCCAATGGCGTACTGACACACATACAGCCAAGGAAAGCTTGAGCGATAAGACGTTCCTTCTAGGTGCCGGTGGCATGGAGGTCGGTCCTCCACAGTATTTTTTCAAAGGCAGGATGGACGAATTTATCCTGGTCAACCATGCGCTCACTACACAGCAAATCCAAGACCACTATAATATGACCAACCCAAATTAAGGTATAAGATGTTAAAAGTAATAATCGCTGACGACAACAAGGGGGTTGCTTTATATCTTTCGGAAATGATAAAACGCCTCGGCCATGAGCCAATAGTCTGCGCAAACGGAAAAGAAGCTCTAGACAAATTTATAGAACATCATCCAGATCTGCTCCTTCTTGACAATCACATGCCCATTATGGATGGGCTGGAAGTCTGCCGGGAAATCAGGAAGCTGCCCGAAGGCGTGCATGTGCCTGTCGTTATGATATCAGCCTACAATTCAGAGACCAATATTCAGGCCGGGCTTGACGCAGGAGCATCCGACTACCTTGGCAAGCCGATAGTGGACGAGCAGCTCATGGCAAAGATCAAAATTCATCTTAAAACACATTCCCTATATAAAGCCGATTTTGATCTGATGATGCAGCATGCTGTGCTTTTCAACCGATACAAAATCAAGAGGTTTATTGGTTATGGCACCCATTCCGTGGTTTTTCTTGCCGAAGACAATAATATAGAGGGGAAGATGGTGGCGGTCAAGTTTTTACATGAAAGTGCGACACTCCATGAAATGGGAGATCTCTTCATCAAAACTGCCGACCAATTCTTAAAAATCGAGTCTGAAAATATAATAAAAATTTTTGCTTACGGGAAATTTTCAGGCCGTTTATATCTGGTTCAGGAGTTTGCAGAAGGTGGGAATTTGGCGACTGTCCTTAAACATCACACATTTTCTCAGATGAAAGCATTCAAACTTGCCTCTGATCTAATTAAGGCTCTGAAGGTGCTTCATGCCGCAAAGATCATTCATCTCGACATCAAGCCTGAAAACATCATGGTTTCAGGAGACAGCTACAAGCTTGGAGATTTCGGTGTCAATTCAATGATAAAAAAAACAGGAGCCATGTTTGTCAACCCTGTCTGGGGGAAAATGGAATATTCCTCCCCGGAAGTTATTGAAAACCCCAGCAGCATCACGTGCAAGAGCGATATTTACAGTCTTGGAATAATCCTTTATCAGTCTCTTACAGGAGACAATCCTTTCGAATCTGACAAGCCTGCCATCGTAATGTCACGGCAGGTCAACTTTACACCACAGCCAATAACTGGTCACCATCATGAGTTTTCCAAATCTTTTTCCGCCCTGATACACCAGATGCTAAACAAGGATCCCGAGAAACGCCCGTCCGCTTCAGAGATTGACGAGCAACTGTCATCCATCTGCGAGGAGATCTCCACAGCCCCGGAAGTCAAAGTCAGCACGGATCTTCATAAAACTACAGCACCTGATAAAACAAAGATCCCCGATAACGCCAAGACAACACCTGTCAAATCAAAAGCAAAATCCAACATCCTCGACTCACTGATAAAGTTGATTCCCGTGCGACAAATTGCCTCAGCCGTAATCGTTATTCTTGCATTGGGAATATCTGTGTGGGGGGGATACGCAGTCAATAAACTGTTTTCCAGTTCCAATAACAAAGAAACAATTACCCCGCCAGGAGCCGTATCCATGACCATGTGTACTAAATGTAGCAACATTGAGGAAAGACGAAGCCAGGATATAAAGGACATAGCCTGTAGCAAATGCGGTGGACATCTTGGATATGCCAGAAAATGCGATGACTGCGGACGTGTTTTCCCTTTTGTGCCGCTTATAATAGGTGAATTGCCAAAGACTATGTCTGAATTTGGTGAAAAAAATACGGAACGGCAACAATGTCCGGACTGCAGTTCAACGAATTCCTCTCCTGTCCAGACGGCTGAGGAGCAAAAAATAACCGAATTAAATCCCACAGAGACTGAACCTAAGGCTCCCTGAGAAATGTGATCGCTTAGGTGTCCATCTTCGACTTGATCAGATAAATGTCACCTAAAAATAGCTTCATATTTGCTATCCCATTCTCAAAATAATCATGCATGAATTGATATAAGAATGCGCTTCAATTCAACGGGGTGGACACTTATATACATGTTCCGGGTGCCCAGGCACTGGACTTCACCCCTGAATAATCCCTTAAAGTACAGACATAGTATAGACAGAGCATGAAAAGGGCTTATGGATACCTATCACAATTTAAGTCATAAAATACTTATTATTAAGTCTTTAATACTGGTGCGACCGGCGGGAATTGAACCCACAACCTTCCCGAGGCGCAAAGGCGCGCTCGGGACGCTCAGTCCAAAATATGCGAATCGGAAATGGCGAAACAGGCACAGGGATGAACTTGGTGCGACCGGCGGGAATTGAACCCACAACCTTCTGCTTCGGAGGCAGACGCTCTATCCAATTGAGCTACGGCCGCATAGTTTGGAATATAATACTAAAAAGACATAGTGCAAGGTCATTCCGCCCCGGGATAATCCTTTTTCAGTATCTCCTCGAATTTCGTGGCTCTGCTGTCGTTGAGCTCCCTGAGCAAAACTGTAATATTTTTAAGGCTTTCTTTCCTTTCGGGGTTTGACGCCGGGAAAAGCAGAACCGTTCTCATGTACATGAGCACCGCCTCTCTTTTCTTGTTCTGCTTTTTCAGAATTTCGCCACCGGCATTGAAGCTGAATGCGGCAATGTTCTCATTGTTAGAATTGCCAAGTGCGGTCAGTATGGGCAGAGCCTGATCAAATTTGTCCTGTTTTATATATATTGCGGAGAGGAGTTTCTTTGAGTCGTCCAGATAGTTTTCAAGGCTTTTGTCGGGCAGTTCATATTTCTGGAGCTCTTCCAGAATTTTTACCGCATCATCCTCCTTTTCGATCTTGTTTAGGCAGAACGCCTTCCAATAAAGAGAGGGGAGTTCGAAACCAAGATACCTGTATTTCGAATTGAGCGTCTCATCGAATCCTGGAAGTGCCTCCTTCCATTTGTCGGACTGTGCAAGCTTCTCCGATTTCTCGAAGTTTTGCGGTGGCTGGACTTTTGCCGAGATATAGTCCTTCGCCTTCACCTTGCTCTTCACACTGTCAACCTCGTATTCGATCGTTCCGGCATTGTCCACGTTCAAGATCTCGCACTTGACCTGCTTGTTGTCCTTTTTCATTGTTATGATGCCGGGTTCCGCCCTGAGAAAGATTACAAGGGAAAACAGCATTCCGACAATTAATCCCGTTTTTTTCATGAAATTCACCTTCTCTTTTATTTATTCTTTTCTGTTTTATCATTGTTGTCATCCACATCCGCAGGTGCCGAGGTGGTTGAGAGCTTGTCTATTTTCGTGATGAACTTACCTGACGGGAAATATTTCCTGTATTTTCCGATCAGGCTTTCCTTCTCCTTTGCCATGTTCAGCTTGTCAGTGCACATCACAGACTTGTATATAGCATATTCAATCCATTCAGACTGCTCCTTCATCTCCTGTTCGGGAACATCAGGGTTTTTCTCCTGGGGATTGAGCATTGCAGTTGTGCTGAAAACACCGCATGCCTGCACATAGTCTGGCTGTTCCATGTATGTGTCACCGCATAGACACTGTGCCTTGAAATACAGCGAACTCTTCTTTGAGGTCATGGCGGCCATTGATATGTCGGTATAATCTCGGATTGCATCCTTGTAGTTCTCAATCTTTCTATATGCCATAGCTCTCAGCGTGCGACCGTCAATATAGTATGGTGTTTCATTCTTGGGATCGTATGTTTGTCCCTTTTTAAGGAGATCGTCGAGCAATCTTACCGCCCCCTTATAATCTTCAGACCAAAAGGATGCGTTGGCAGCATCGAAAAGGACTTTTTCGCGCAGGACGACGAGCATCTTCTTTTCTTCCTCCGGATTTTCTCTAGCTTTCAGAACTTTGGCCTTGGGCAGCCAGTCGGCATAAACAGGTTTTTCGAGCATTCCCAGCAATTGCCCTGCGATCCTGGAGGCAATCTCTGCTCCCTCTTTAGGATGTGTCCCTCCGCAATCGGACAGTTTTTCAGCCGCCCATCTCATCACAGGGATTGACAATCCCATTTTCTGTGTCAGAATCTTGTTGAACGATTCTATGGCCTTGTCATATTTCTCGATGTCATACATGCTTCTTCCCAAACTCGGGAGCGACATCCTTCCTTCTTTGCTTTCCGGAAAATTGGTGAATAATTTTTCAAGCACTTGCGCCGCCAAATCCGGTTTTCCCATCTGGCGATAGAGTTTCCCGAGGTGGAACATCACGGCAGGCATCTGTATTGACTTAGAGTAGTCCTTCAGAAATTCCGTGAAGACTTTGCATGCCTTCTCCCTGTCACCGGCGCCGTCGTACACATATCCGAGCAGGATTGTTCCGTTTTCAATCACCGCCAGTATCCTCTCCGACTTGTCAGACTCAAGTCTTCCGCCCTTGTTTCTCAAAGTGTCCAGCAGTTCAAGAAGGTGTCGAATGCTTTCCGCATAGTATTTTGTTGCATCTTTTTCGAGGTCGTTGGCCTTTGCAAGCATTTTTTCTGGACTGTCTCCGGCGTTCTTCTTCTCGTCCACGGGCGTGGACGTGGGAGTTTCAAGTGTTTCGGCGGGAGTCTTCTCTATTTTTTCATCTACTTCTTCTTCAGTTTTTTCACCTTCCGGCTTATGTTCCTCATCACTTTTAACAGAGAGCGCCGTCTGTGCCTTTTCCCTTATCGCCCTGGCCTCCTTGCCAAGGGACGATGCAAATTGGAAATAGTTGTCTGCGGCCCTGAGCTTCGCATCGGCAATATTTTCGAGATCCGGCTTTACCGAC
Source organism: uncultured Lentisphaerota bacterium (assembly GCA_903872565.1). Classification (GTDB taxonomy): domain Bacteria; phylum Verrucomicrobiota; class Lentisphaeria; order Victivallales; family GWF2-50-93; genus CAIQLG01. Next base: position 33,166 of record CAIQLG010000283.1, read on the forward strand.
TTTGAGTCGAAATCGCAGTATTCGAGAAATGTCTCGGCCCCTTTCTTGAAATCCTTCGCATTCGTGTAGCACCAGGCAAGAAGATAAAATGCTTCCGGTCCATATTCGCTTTGCGGGTAGTCCTTTACAATCCTCTGGAATTTTGGAATTGCCGCCGCGAAAGCTTCCCTGACCCTGATGTTCTTTTCGATTTTTTCCGCTCCCTGCGGCATCTTGCCCGTCAATTTTGCCATTTCCTTGGCCTTTTCGTAATAAGTATTGGCGACACGTGCCGCGAAGGCGGCGGCATACTGGCCTGCAGGGCAATTGTCCAGATAATCCTCGTAGGCGGAAATCGCCTCGTCAACCTGTTTTTTGGACCATAGGGATTCGCCGACCTGGCTGAGAGTGAGCGGCGTATTCGCATATTTCGGGTAATAGGCGGCAAGATATCTGGCCAAGGCCAGCGCCTCGAGGAGCTGATCGGTCTGGACATAGCAATATGCCAGCCTGGCAAGAATGTCAGGGGCATCCTTCGATTTTCTGGATTTCACGATTACACTCTGATAATATGGAAGGGCGAGATCATATTTCGCATCGGCAAAATATTTTTCGGCCTCGGGAGGCAGAGTGGAACCGCTCTGCTTGAATTTGTCCTCCATATTTTTTGGAATTGTAATTTCCTTCCCGAGCTGTTCCAAGCTCCGCTTGGTCTCGATAAAGAGCTTCACTACATCTGGAAATCTTGTAAAAGAATCGTATTTGTCAGCGATCTTATAAAAACATGCCAGCGCCTTTCCTAGAAATTTAATCTTCTCTTCATCATCAGGCACCTTTCCGGCTTTTGCCACATATATTTTCCCGGCCCAGAAAAGCGCCATTGGTGAAGGAGCGCTTCCGATGGCTCCTTCCTCTTTGTAAACTTGATCGAACGCATCGAAAAACTCTGTTCTCACGGGACTCTCTAGTTCCTTGAGTGCATCGTCATATCTGCCGATGAAATACAAAGACCTTGCCTTCTCTATATATGCAAAAAGCACTGTGCTGTCCGGATGCTCCCACATAAGCTCGTCAATCATCTTCAGGCTGTCGTTTACGGTGTTCTCCCAGTCTTTCTGTCCGGTGTTAAACTGCTGTTCGACGGCATCGAGCTTGGCCTGGATTTGCAGCAGGATTGATTCTCTTTTTGAACGCACCTTATCCGAGCCACTTATTTGCCCGTCTTCTGTTTTCAGCAGGAGATCGAGATACTTCATCGCTGCGGCGGCTTTTTCCACCTGCCCTATTTTCGCATATATGTGGGAAAGATATTGGACGGCTTCCGTGAAATCGTCTCTTCCTGACTGCGAGCTTGGAATTCCCGTCGTGGCCTTGGCGAAATATTCCTCGAGATATTTTATTGCCTCGTCATTTTTACCCTTTCGGAACGCCTCCAAGCCGAGGACTCTGCGCGAATCCGAATAAAACTTGCCTGTGACGGGAATAGAGGATATGATCTCCTCCGCCTCATCGGCCTTGTTCATTATGAAATAAGTCATGGCCAATTGGATTCTCAGCATATCCGCATCTGGCGGATTTTTAGCGATCTCCATTTTCAGAAGATCCTCCGAGTAGTCGGACATCTGCAGTTTGTTCAACTCTTTTGACAGTCTCGCAACTGCGTCAATTTCATCGGCAGGCAAGGTATAGGATTCGCAGAGTGAAAAGGCAAGAAGCACAATGCATACGGATTTTTGAAAATACGGCATAATCTCACATAAAATTTGATAGCGTCGCGGATTGGAGACCTAAATTCTTGAGTTAACTTAATTCGTCGTCATAATCTCACCGCTATCATGCCACATTTCGTGCCAATGTCAAGCCTACATTTGCAAGAACGAGAAACTCGGCCACACCCGAGACAAGAGCAGCGAATGTCCGAACAACCTCGGAATAAAAATTGCAAAATAGCAATCTTGCCGTAATGCATCTTTGTTAGTGGAGGGCCACGCTTCGCCGTGGCCGTAGGCGGACGCGACCCTTCTACGCCATGAGAGCTACGCAGGGCAGGCAGAGCGCGTCCCTCCAAGAATGGTATTTGCGGAAAAAATCCTGAAGCATTGCATTTCACCGGCGTTATTTTTTTAGCTCAACTTTTATTTTCCCGCACATGCAGTATATTTATATGGACTAGGTTAAGTTTGTAATTTTCAATAATCAATTCCCAAGTTATTCCGTCTTAAAATTGAGTGTTGAACATTGAAATTTTAATCCTAGTAAGTTATAGCTATAACTGGAGAGACCAGGAAAACCTTAATGAAAGGATGCAGTAGGACTATGGATATCAACGGCATGGTAATATCGGTGGTCGCAATTTTGATAGGTGCCTTGGCATTCGCCAAACCAGTCATCATGTATAATAGCATGAAGAATCGCATCAGCAAAGGCGTAAGCTGTTTACATTTCTTTGTGATGGGGATAGTCTATATCGCACTCTCAGTGGGACTTCTCTCTTTTTTTTATGATAAAAATCGTTTCGCCCCTCTCTTCTTCGCAATATTCTTCCTGCTCGGACTGTGGAACGCATATTACGGATGTCTGGTCATAAGGCTAAAAAAAGGAAATCCGGACTCCGACGCGGAAAAACCTGAAACAAAATCCTGATCTTCCCAAACACCTGAAACGATGGAAATAAAGTGATTATTTTTGAAATTTTCCTGAAAAATTCTTGAAAACTTGTTAGGGTAGTTTAAATTTAAAGGTGGTTTGGTTGACTGAATATAGAATTTTATATGAAGAAGACATGATGCATATGCAAAAACTAAAAAAACTGTTGATCTTCGCCTTTACTGTGTCATTATTTTTCCCGATTGCATCCACTACCTACGGCAAGACGGATTCCGAATGGGCCATCCTACTTTCCGAAAAGCTGAACGAGCTCAAGTTTTTCGATCTTTCGGAGGATGCGCTCAAACAGGAGATCAAGAAAAATCCCGAGGATGTCGATCTGCTGAAGATACAGCTGGCGATAACGAAATTCGCGTCCAACAAGTCTGACGAGGCCAACACGATCGTCTCATCTATACCTTCGACCAGCCAGTACTATCCCAATTCCCGCAGGGTTCTGGGAATCGAGGCGTGGAAGAAGCAAAAGTTCGACATCGCCGCAGCCATCCTCGAGGAATATTTCAAGGTTTCTCTTGCAAAACCTCCGACAAGTGAACTCGGAAAGAAAGAATACTTGGAGGCCGTCAGCTATCTCGTTGAAGCATACAAGAGGATGGGCAAGGTCGAAGAAGCGAACAAGGCCCTCAAATATCGTGACAGTTTAAATAAGGAATCTGCCAAGGAGGGCAGCAACAACGGGCTTGGAGACAGGGACACGATGCTCCAGCAGGTTATAATCAATATGGACATTGCCGAAGAGATGCTTGCCAGGAAGAAGGAAGGGGCGGACGTGTTAATTAACGACAGCTTCAAGGTGATCGAGAAAATCCAGTGGGGAGGACAGGACATTCTGACAGTCTTGACATACTTTGAAAAGGCCAGAGGCTTATGCGCTCTCGGCAGACTAGATGACGCCCTAAAGGAGATCCAAGGCAAAGTCAGGGAGGATGTCATCGCCGCCTTCGACGAAGAATACAAGAGGCAGAATTCGATCTTCATGGCACCGTCTATATATAAGCTCTACTGGCTCGGCAGGATATACAATGCGAAGGGCAGGCTGGCCACGGACGAAAATGAAAAGACAAAATTCTATTCCGAAGGGATTAAAAATCTCTTTGCAATCCTTAAAAACAAGGATTATGATCAATTCCCGAAATGGGACGATACTCTCAGTGCCTTCTTGGAAGCCAAGGACCAGCTTGAAAAACTCAATCATCCAATCGTAATTCCGGCAAACATGAGGGACAGGTTCAACCCCAGGAAAACCACTATTGTCTCTTCCTTTGATAAGAAAGAAGCCGACCAGTATTTTACCGATGGCAAATTCGAAAACGCCATAACATCATATGCAAAGGCATTCCACAATCTTTCAAACCGGAAATCTCTCGAGGCTGGCATTATTCTCGCGAGGTTGGCATCCTCATACCTCAAATCGGATCATACTCTCGAGGCCATGGCGATTGCATTGGATCTCGGCGACGAATACAAGAATTCAGAAAACACGCCACTGATAATGGCGCAGGTGGGCGGATTCCTTTGGGAAGCCGCGAAGGCCAAGAAGGATCCCAAAAACAAGGACAGGGATGACAAGCAGGCGGAAGCACTTTTCAGCGATGCCATGCTCGTCTATACCTTTTATCTGAAAATTTTTCCGGCGGATCAGTACGCCGGAGACATCTCCTACACGATAGCGAAGTTCAAGCTGAAGAACGCAGAAGACATGGCGGTCTATGCTAATACGTTGCCTCAGGGAACCATAGAGAAGGCGAAGAAGGCCGCAGAAGCCAGGGAAGCCTTCAAGAATGCCGCACCCTACTTCCAAAATATACTTGACAACTTCGCGCAAACCAGATGGGGGATTATTTCAGCCTACTTGTTGCCATGGTGCTATACTAACTCCCTCGACTTTCTGACCGGCGCCGAAAAGTTCAAGAACTACTGCGACATGGCCATGGCGCAGGAGGGAGAAAAGGATATCGGCAATCTCGCCGATGCAAAGATGAGAATATCGGACAACTACATACAGTACGCAAAAGCTCTTGAAAAAGAGGCTGAAAACCCAAGTGGCAATCCTCAAGAACAAGTCTCCCCCCCGGAAGCGAATGACAGCAAGCCGGAGAAGGCTGACGTGAAGACTGAAGAACCGGGCACTGACGAAAAAGTCGAAAAACCAGAGCCGAAGAAACCCGAAAAGAAGTCCCCCTCCGAATGCTATAAGCTGGCACTTGACAACCTGCTGGAAATGCTCAACAAGTGGTGCGCCGCAGGCGGCATCCTGGAAAACACAAAAAATGAGAAGGCACTCAAGGCCATTGAATACGCTTACATGCTTCTCGGATGGGCCTACGACGGCTCCGGTGGAAAGGAAAATGCATGCAAGGCTTTTGACACATTCATCAAGAAATATCCTCAGTCAAATACAGCCCCGTTGGCCATGTTTAGGATGGGACTCATTTATGGGGACCTCAAGAAGTTCGACGATGCAGGAAAAGTGCTGGAAACCCTCGCCGAAAAGTATCCGAACACTCAGGAAGGAAAGCTTGCGCTCCCAACTCTTGGCAGAAACATGTATGAGATAAAAAACTATGATAAGAGCATCTCTGTCTTTACAAAGATACTCACACAGAACATCGAAGTATCCGTACAGGATCTCAGGTGGGCATGCGCAAATCTCTGGGATTGCGGCGGCAAGCATCCAAAGGAAGGCGGCGATGTCGCAATGAAAGCCGGCGAAAAACTTCTGACCATGATCGCCAAGCCGGCCATGGAGGATTGGATTGGCGTCAAGAAGCTTAAGGAGACCGCAGACAATCCAGATGACCAGAAGAAACTCATGGGGGCGATAAGAGACAAGATCACATTTGACTACAGTTCCGCGTGCTACTGGGCTGGACAATACGACAAGGCCCTCAAGGCTGCGGACGAGCTGCTCGCCAACGAGAACAGTCCTTATTTCCATGATGGCAGGTTCCTGCGCGCAATGACCTACAGGGCCATGAAGAAATATGACAAGGCTATTGCGGACTACGGCGATATCTCCATGAAGGCCCTCCAGACCAAGAAATATCCGATCTACTCGAAGGCTCAATGCCTGATGGGCGACACCTACATAGACATGGGCGATTATATGAAGGCCTACGGCTCGCTCAGCATCACTGCGACTTCAATACCCGACGATTTGAAGAACGAATCAGGGAAATCTACTCCCGAGGAACTCCAGGATCAGCTTGAATGGCTCGGATTCTCAATCTACAAGTCCGCCTACGTCCTTGCAAAGATGGGAAGGAGCGATGAAAAGGTTAAAATGGTTGAGAAGTACAAGAAGTATTATCCCAAGGGGAAATATGCTAAGGAGATTGACACCCTTCCATCTCCCGAACCCAAAAAACCGGACGAACCCGCGAAGAACACGCCCCCTCCTGTGCAACCAGAAAAAAAACAATAAATCAACATAACTATAAGGAAAAGAATAACATATGAGAAAGAAAGAAGCATTGATCCTGTCGGTTTTGGCCTTTGCAGCATGGTCCGTTTCGGCCGTCGAGATCCACATCGAGAACAAAGATGGATCGCCAATAAAAGGGGAGTATCTGTCATGCGAACCAAACGGTGACATCACATTTAAGCAGGAAAAGTTACAACGGAAGATAAAGGCCAACGAGTACAAGTATGCCAGACTTGCAAAAGTCCCTGATGAGATTACTGCAGCTGACAAAAAATTTGCAGAAGCTAAATTCCAGGAGGCTCTTGCCAGCTACAAGACTCTTTACAATCAGTACAAGTATGTTGGATTTGACGTGTATTGTCTCTGGAAGGAGAGTGCCTGTCTGGAAAAGCTCGGAAAAAACGATGATGCCGTAGCAAGGCTGAAAACCCTCGACAGTTATCAGCTCGTTGACAAGAAGAAAGAACCTGAGTTCAATGAATCGAGAAAACTTCTTTCCAATATTCTCATAGGAACGGGTAAATATGACGACGCACTCGCTGTACTCGCGGTGCTCGGCAACTCGGAAGATGACAACATCTCCGCCTTCAGCTTCAATGCAAAAGGAGATATACTCGTCAAGCAGAATAAGAAAAAAGAAGCGATACTGATGTTCATGCGGACAGCTCTCATCCTCAATCCGCAGAACAAGGAAAGACCTAGAGCTCTCTGCCAGATTGCGAACCTGCTGAAGGAACTGAACGACAATCGTTCCATCAAGTTTGCGGAGATATTGAAGAAGGATTATCCCGACAATCCGTTTACAAAGGAGCTGAAATAATTTATTGGAGAAAGCAAGCAGTTGTTTGATCTCCTGTTTTTTTCGATATTTTTAGAAGAAATCAGTTTGAAAAGAAATTTATAAGGAATAGACTATTTGGATTTTGTGTATTAGAAATATATACTAAAAAATTATTTAAAATTAAAAAAGGAGTCGAGACTGATGAGAAAGTTCATGCTTGTGTTCGGCCTAATTGCCGGTTTAACAGCTTTGATGCGGTGTTCTGATTCGTTTGCACAGGCAGCCGCTCCGGCTGCAGCAGCTCCAGCAGCCGTAGCTCCAGCAGCCGTAGCTCCGGCCGCCGAGGCACCGGCAGCAGTTCCAACTGAAGGCGCAGAGAAGCCCAAGGGGGGGCATAATTCGGACATGGGGTTCATCACCATCATTACGCGTGCCGGATGGTTCGGAATGATGATCTGGTTACTGATCTTCGGATGTTCCATCGCCTGCTTCGCACTTGTCATAGACTCGTTCTTGAATATCAGCGAACAGAAAATTTCACCAATGTCACTCGTGCAGGATGTAAACAATGCCATCAGCCAGGGCGACCTCGCACAGGCGATCGAAGTCTGTAGTAACACAAATAATCCGCTCGCAAGGGTTCTCAAGTCCGGCTTCGTCAACGTTCAGGAAGGTTTTGAAGTCGTGCAGGACTCAGTCGGTGTCGCAGCAGACATCGAAAGTGAAAATCTCCTATCTCGAATCTCATACCTCAGCGTCATATCGAACGTCACCCCCATGTTGGGACTAATCGGTACCGTCCAAGGTATGATCTTAGCGTTCTTCAATCTTGGTACAACAGAATCTGGTGCGGCCCAGCAGTCCATGCTCGCAGTCAACATCTCGCACGGTCTGTGGGCGACTGCCGTCGGTCTTAGCGTATCAGTTATCGCCTCCATTTTCTTCTATTTCTTCAAAAACAGGACGATGAGAATCATTCTGAACATGGAAGCTCTGACTCTTGATGCGACAAAGTCGTTGCGTAATGCCGTTATCGTAGATGAGGAAGCGAACGAGAACGCCTAACAATCCGGAGAGATTCAAATGCGCGAGCGAAAAGAAGAAGAAATGCAGTCAGGGAATCTGACCGCCATGATTGATGTGGTGTTCCAGATAATCATCTTTTTCGTAGTATCTACCAATCTGCAGAACACCATAGATGAGCGCATCAAGCTGGCGATATCCCCTCATGCCAAGCCCGTTACGGGCAAGGATCCGCGAGAAATAAAGATTGATGTGGACTCCAATGGCAACATATCCATAGCCAGGACCCGCATGTCGGCGGCAATGCTCGGTTTAATCGTTAAAAAAGCTGTAGCCGACTATGGAGCAGATACCCCGATTGTCCTCCGTGGCGACCAAAACACCAAGCATTCGGCAATGAAAGCCGCAATGGATGCCTGCACAGATGCAAAGTTGTGGAAGATCAAATTTTCCGTCCTGAAAGAAAAGGGTAAATAACTATGGCAAGAAAGAAAAGAAGAAGCAATCTCCAGGCAGGCGAACTCAACCTCACCGCCATGATTGACGTTGCCTTCCAGTTGTTGTCGTTTTTCGTAATGACAATGAAGCCCACCGATGTTCTGGCTGTGCTCGATGTGTCGCGCCCTTCTCCGGAGAAACAAATGACCACGAGGCCACCACCAACCAACATAATATGGATCACGGTTCTCCCCAACGACACATATGTTCTCAATGACCGTTCGATCAGCAAGGAAAATCTGAGTAATACGCTTACAACATTAGGCGCAACAAATCCGGAAGCAACCATCATAGTCTCATGTACGCCGAAATCTACTCATGGGAAAATGGTTGAAGTGCTCGATCTTTGCGCGAAGGCAAAACTCACCAGCCTTTCGGTAGTCAGTGTAGAATAACTGGTACTTGTAGCACGTCAGTTCTTAAAGATCCGTACCCAGCGAAACATGAAGCCAGCCTCAAAAGGGCTGGCTTTTTTATGGAATAAGCTCGACTACGATTACGATAGCGACAACGATAGCGGAAAAACATTGAACTAACGCATTACAGAAAATATGTAACCCGTCAGTTTTTGGCGGTGGAGGGCCACGCTCTGTCGTGGCCTCAGGCGGACGCGACGGAGCGCGTCCCTCCCAAAAAAGGCATTTCCCGGAAAAAACTGACGCATTACGAGAATATTGATTTTTATTGAATAGGGGGCTTGTATTTTTTTGGGGGAAGGTTAACTTGACATTAGGGTATGTAAATATTTATTGATGGAGGTAAATAAATATGAGAAAGAAAAGAATAGCTTCTCTCCAAGCCGGCGAACTAAACCTTACAGCCATGATCGATGTCGCATTCCAGTTGTTGTCGTTCTTCGTAATGACAATGGTGCCCACGGATGTTCTGGCTCAGATCGATGTGACGCGCCCTTCTCCTCCTCCTCCAGGAAAAATAATCACGTCACCCCTCCACCCAATCTCTATCACGGTTCTACCCAACGACTCATATGTTCTCAACGACCGTTCGATCAGCAAGGAAAATCTGAATAATGCGCTTACTACATTGGGTGCAACAGATCCGGAAGCTACCATCATAGTCTCATGTACACCGAAATCCACTCATGGGAAGATGGTTGAAGTGCTCGATATTTGCGCAAAGGCCAAACTCACCAGCCTTTCGGTAGTCAGCCTGGAATAATGTAAATTCAGACTTCCTGATCCGCCCTAATTCTGTATTCTGTGTAACTACCTTAAATTCAATCTGTTAATTCCAGTTCTGGCGTGTCAGCTCTTTTTTGCAAGTGGAAAAAAGGGATGTACCTTTCCTTAAAAAAACAAC
>CAIQLG010000284.1 GCA_903872565.1 uncultured Lentisphaerota bacterium
CCCCCATCTCTCATTGATCTGGATACCGGATAATAGACAAAAAATATTCAACTTAATTTGACTTCCCGTGTCGCCACAAGTATAATATCACCAATTCCTAATTTCTAATTTCAAGTTTAGTAACCGTGAACGGTTACCTTTTTATTTACAAATATACCTTTAATCAGCTTCGCTATAATATGAAAATCATTGATAGAATCTTCAGAATTAAAATCCACGCCTAAATTTGTTTCCCACCTGTGCTTATCGCTAAGTTCGCCTTTATCAAAAGTAAAATACCAAAAACACTCTTCAGGATATTCAAGAATCAGCTTGACGATATTCCGATTGTAATCATCCTTGAATACATTCGACAATATGTCGGCCTGGGCATTAGATTTATCATGAATCATATTTATATTCCCCTGTTCGTACACTCCTCAGCCTGTCCAATCCATTCCTCTTTCTCCAATAATATCTCATTGCACATTCCATTGCATTTTCAGAATGTTTTAGGTTGGAAATCACATCTTAAATGATTTCCACTCCGTGAAATTCGAGTGCAAGTATATATTTAATGCGTAAGAAGATTTATCCCGACTGCAATTCTTCTTCCTTTCAGTCTTTCGGATTCTCTATCTTCAATTTGATTGTCTGAGCCCTCGTTATCTTGATTGGCATCTGTCTATCTTCCTCTTTTCCACCATTTTCTACCGCATTCCCGCTGTCTGGCAATATCTTGAGTTCTTCTTCGTCAATGTCCTCGGCGTTTTCTTCTGAAGCATCTTCGTTTTCTTCATCTGAATCCTCGGTCTCTTCCGTCTCTTCGCTTCTGTTGAGAGCTTGGAAGCTGTTCAGACCTTCAAGAAAAACCTCGCCTATCGGCACTTCGACCTCCCTGATTATCCTCAATGCCATTTCTGTTTCCTTGCCCGACTCATCGCCATCGGCCTTAATCAGCCAGGACATGACTTTTACGAGAGACCTCATGGTCTCCGAATTTTTTGGCAAAAGCTCCTTGATGCTTTTCATGAAATCATCAATATCTTCCAGCTTGCGCTTTTCATCTCTCAAATATTCGAGCATATAGTTCAGCATGTCCGACACAGTCTCATACTCGAAATCTTGGAGATATGACACCTGCGAGCACATAAGCAGAAATCTTTTAAGTTCGTTGTCATCCACAGTCCCATCGGCATTTATTATCAAGGCAGATGCTTTTATTAGCCCAGTCGCGGCGTTTTCATTTATCTGCATAGCAGTCGGCTGACTCTTTTCTGATTCCGATTCGTCTCCTGGAAGAATTTTAACGACTTCCTCTTCCCCCTCCATCATCGCCTTGTTGCGCCTGCGAGTCATGGCCGCCCTCCTTCCTGCTTCGACCATCACAGGATTCTTGCTATGAAGACTCTCTCTCTTGAATCCCCTCTTGTCGTTCCAACGCTCTATCTTCTCAAGCAGGCCTGTTACGACTTCACTGTCCTTCTCTGGTTTTGCTTTGCCTGTTTCAAGAATCTCATCCGCATCGTCTGAAGAGACCGCCCTTATCTTGTAGCCCGTTGAAGGGCTCTCCTTGTCCTTATAGCACTTTATATCGTATTTTTCCTTGTTGGAATACTCCACGATATAGCATCTGTTTATCAGATTCTTCGTCGTGCCTCTCTTGTACATTGTGACTTTCGGCTTCATTTGCTTATATCCCCTTTTTCAATTATTTGAAATCGTCCGACACAGGCAGAGACAGCCACCTGTGTCGGATAATGATAATTATTTTATTCCGTCATCTACGCTTGTTAATAGATTTGACTCGAATAGAGCCTTTGCCTCTTTTACTTTTTATAAAAACGTGTCCCTTTTTTGCTCTTTTTGGCATTTTAATTCTCCTCTGTCTGTGTTATTGGTTGACCCTTAGAGAAAATGAAAAGATACATTTATTGACAGCACCTCCTTTCTTGAAATATATTGAAGAGATTACTTGGCAAGCGTATTGTTGTGGCCGTGATTTTCCCCAAAAAAAGAGGGACGCAATACGACCACACTCTTTGGAGGCACTGGTATGCCCATTAGGGAATGCAGAAGTATGCGCCCCAAATGGAGCGCAACCTCTGACATAGCTTCCCTAATGTGAAAATTACCAGTTTTCCAAAGAAACGTCTGTCAAAAATCGCTGTTTAAAATACCTTTATTCTATTCGATATATCTCCTTGATTATTCGGCCTAACAAACAGGCTGAATTATATTTAATTTACACCCTCGATGCTTTTTACCAATTCATTTTTTGTCGATTCTAACTCCGAGCATTTCGGCGGTCTCCTTGAGCCTGCCGAATTCATTCTTGGTCTTTGCGTTTTTTGACGCATTATGGAGATGGAACAGAGCTTTCTTCATATCAGTCCGATGAAAGATTACCGCAAGAATGCTTTGGTCTATGCTGTTTTGAGATTTCCTCTCAATTTCACTGATAACAGACTGAGACCAGCGGTCTGAAAATTCAAGTGTAACGATAGCAAGCACCAGTTCCTGTAAATCGCCCAAAAAATCGCAATACATCTTCGCGATTTTGAACTGTTTCAGCGCACCCTTGAAATCCAGATTTTCAAACGCCAGACGGTTACCCTCATCCATGCTTTCACGAAAGCGGCAAGTTTCAACCTTTTGCTTCTTCATTTTGTTTATCCTTTCATTAATAATTTTTCCCGACATCCTGACTTTATTGACTGTGTATATTGGTATTTTTATCCTCCTGTTTATGGTTCAAAACCCTCTATATTATATTATATCGCATTCGGAGCCAGGGACAGAAAGATACTGGATTCAACAACCAAAAAAAGATGCTGGAAAACCCAGAGGGCAAGAGCGGTATTAAGAGTATATAAAAGCAGATAAGTTGAAGCGTTCAAAAAACAGCCCAGAAAGGCGTGACAACCGCATCAAGAGACTGAGCCGTATGCAGAGGCGTGGAAGCAAAGAAGAGCGGTGGGAAGCAGTTGCAGGGCAGTTTCAGCGGGTGATGGCAGAATGTTACCGACAACACCAGAAACCGACTAAAACTATATGGAGGTGAGGACAACTCCAATGCAGGGGCATATGGAATATACCAGACAGGAAAGACGGCAAGGAGGTGAGAGAAGTTGCAGAGCGGTGAACACAGATAATTTCCGACACCAGAAACCTATTAAAACTATACTGGCTGTGTCCCCCAGCTGGAAGCACCGTGGCACGGAGCGGTGAAGACAGGAGATGGAGAGCCAGCACGCTTTACAATTTCCATGCCGTCAGCGTTTTCACGCACAAGCTGGTGAGACCTGATGAACTTACTGGCACTCTTATTAGAACCATACTTGTCTCCAGATAAAGTGTAGGAATAGAGAGAGAGCAAATCTAAGTAGGGGATGAAACCGTTAGAATCTATAATATCCAGAGCTTCAGCCCTTGCATCAGAGGCACCACTGCAATTTCTTGGCTTGACAGTCTCCAGTATCCTGCCGTGAGGCTCCTTGACCTTCTTCTTTGAAAAGTCTACATTCGCCACTGGCATATACCACTCACTGCCAAAACTGTGCAGAATGGAGAACATTTCACCAACAGCAGAAGCAAAGTCCTTTTCCTGCATACGAGACCCGTCCATAAGCTCCACACTGTATATCTTCGAGTTGATGCCGACAATCTTGTAAATCTTGAGCATGAACCGACCATAACTTCCATACAGGGCGAACTCCTTGTTCCTGCTGTCGCAGAATCCCCTGTGGTCTCTGCAATTTGCAGAATCCACCTCCGAAAACTCCACTCTTCCCCTGACTATCTCCCTCAACTCGTCAAGCTGGTGTGCATCGCAGAGAGCAAATGCCTTCACCTCAACATATACTGGCTCAATCTTCTCAATGTGCATCTTCCTGTGAAGATACTTCCTAATCTCATCTGGCACCAACCCTTCTCCAGCTATCTCCACCGCCACAGAGTTGCTCTCACCACTCTTCATCCCTATCTCCAGCTTCCTCTCTCCCTCCAACTCCCTGAAGTAGCTCTCAAGCTCTGCAACTTTTCTATATATTCCTTTCTTATTCAACTTCCCAGTAACTTCCATCACATTTCTGTGAACCACATATTTGCCTTCACTCTCCTCTTTATTCCTGAAAATGTAAGAGGTGAGAGAGATTGCTGGAAGACCTGTAATTTTTCTGATAGTTCCCATAGCCATTTGCGACCTCCGCCTGTTAAGAATTAAAAACTGTAATGTCAGAGAAGAGAAATCAATCGGATATCCCTGTGAAATCCGACCCGTTTAGCTTCAAAATGCATCTGCTGTCCATGTCTTTGTCCTGGTTAAGCGAAATTGTCTTTGAACTCTTTAAGCGAAGTCCGTGTCTTTGAAAATGTCGTTCGTTTATAATTGGCGAATATAAACAAAAAATTGAAAAGTTTGTCTGTTCTCTCTGTGTCTTAATAAAATATTATACTCTGACAGATAAAGTTCTGATGAAGGTAAGAGTAAAATAATTCAGAAAAAATGAACTACCTCGACGCAATCATCGAGGTATCGAAGAATCAGAAGTCAAAGCTTAACTGCCCGTTATATAGTTTTTTATAGCTCGATTTGGTTTTACCTTGCGCTTCTATATATTTGCGAATCAAAAAATCACAAATCCTCTTGATTTTCTCCATTGAAGGTTTATTTTAGTTCCATTATGTCAAGTAATCCTTTACAAAAACAGACAAAAATAAACCAAGCCATCCTTAGCTGGCCCAAGGGCGCAGTTCAGACGAGTTCATTCCTGAACGGCAAGGAATTCAGCAGGTCTCTTCTGAATTTCTACACTAAAAGCGGGTGGCTCGAACTTTTTGAACACAGCGCATACATACTGAAAAACGACAATATAGAATGGACTGGGGTTGTTTATGGACTTCAGCAGAACGGCGTCCCCTTGATTCACCCAGGTGGAAAAACATCCCTTTTCTTGCAGGGATACGCACATTTCATATCATCTGAATTGAAGACAGTCTATCTATTTGCTCCAGAAAGGGCGAAATTGCCTCTTTGGGTAATTAAGCACAAATGGAATCTCTCCTTTGAGTTTTATCCGACCAGTCTTTTTACCGCTGAAAACAATGCTGGACTTACGGAATATTCAACTGGAGCCTTCTCAATAAAAATATCATCACCAGAACGGGCGGCAATGGAAATGCTCCATCTACTGCCGTTCAAGCAGAGTTTCGAGGAAGCCTTGCAGATAATGGAGAATCTGACCACTCTCCGACCTAAAATACTCCAACCTCTTCTGGAAAATTGCAGTTCGGTGAAAGTCAAAAGACTGTTCCTGTATATGGCAGAATATCACAAGCACCCTTGGTTTAAGAAACTGGATTTGTCTTCAGTTGACTTGGGCAAAGGAAAGAGGGAGATAGTTAAGAACGGCACTCTTGACAGTAAATACCTCATAACGGTTGCAAGGCAATGAAGAAACAAATAGGCTTCAAAAATACGGTTTATTTCAGGCAGGCTGGATTGCTGATGCGAATTTTGCCAATAATAGCAAAAGAGCCAGTCTTTGCCCTGAAAGGCGGAACTGCCATTAACTTCTTTGTAAGGAATCTGCCAAGACTCTCAATTGACATAGACCTGACCTATCTTCCCTTGGACTCAAGGAATACCGCCTTATCTGAAATAACATCTGCATTGAGGCGGATTTCCAGTGGAATCAGCAAGACTTTTCCCAAAGCCAAGATTGTTGAAAAGAGTATTGAAAGCTCAAAATATATTAGCGGTATGGTAATAAGAACCGATGTTACTGTCAAAATAGAAGTCAATACAGTAATCAGAGGGTCTGTTTACAAACCTAAAGTCAACGAGCTTGTTGAAAAGGCGGAAGAATATTTTGGTCTTTCTCTTTCCGTGAACACTCTTTCACTTGCAGACTTATATGGTGGCAAGATATGTGCCGCCCTTGACAGACAGCATCCAAGAGACCTATTCGATGTCAAGCTTCTATTTGAGAATGAAGGAATAACAGAGGAGACCAGAAAGGCATTCATCGTATATCTGATAAGCCATTCAAGACCAATTGCCGAAGTTTTGTCTCCAGTACTACATTCCGACCTTGAATCTGTTTTCAAAAATGAATTTAAGGATATGTCGGAGATTGAGGTAAGCTTGGACGATATTTTTAATACAAGAGAGACATTGGTAAAGCAAATCGTCAGGATTTTAAACGAAGATGAACGGAAATTTCTAATAGGTTTCAAAACTGGTATGCCCGAATGGTCTTTGCTTGGGCTTGACGGGATTGAAAACCTTCCAGCAGTTCAATGGAAAATGAAGAATCTTTCAGGAATGGACGATGGGAAAAGAGAGAAGGCTGGACGAAAGCTCAAGAAAGTGCTTGAAGTTTAATTCAGTTCCATTATGTCAAGTAATCCTTTACAATCCAGAACAAAAATAAACCCAAGACAGTTTTTATTATCTTTTTGAATAAAACTTTACTGGAAGATTCACCCCATAATCAACGGTATCAAGAATTGGCTTTAACACATCGGGTCTGTAGGGTTTGGCGTATCTTCCTGTGGATTGCGATTTCAGTTCGTGGCCCAGTAATTCTTCTATAATTTCCCCAGCAACGCCACTCTGTTTTAGGTAATCTGTAAAATTTTTGCGCAGGCAGTGGAATGTTTTTTTGGGGTCATCTGTGACTTCCTCCCTGTTCAAGTCCCCGAACCATCGCTGGAACTTGTGGGAATAGCCATGCTTTTCGTCATATCTCAAATTTGTCCAGAGGTGTCCTATCTTTGCTGAATTCACGAAATCAAGCAGTCCAAGGGTAATTAGGTGTCTGTGGATTGGAACAGTTCTCTCGCTCGATTTAGTCTTAATATTTTTCTTACCATGCTTGTAACTTATTTCCATGCTCCATACTCCATTTACCTCCTTGATGTCCTCCTTCTGCAACTGGCAGACCTCCCCCATCCTCATCCCAGAGAACATTGCGATAAGCGGAACCCAGTATCTTTCTGGTCTTGCCTTCCTGTCAATTCTATTTATGAGAGCAATGATTTTTGCAATGTCATCTATGCTATATGGCGACTTTTCTTCAAATGCTCTTGTCTTGATTGGAAATGAGAGACCTTCTGCATAGTTTTTGTCCAAATACCCCTGTCTTATCGCCCATCCCATCATACCTGACACAAGTGATAGATTCTTGTTGGCGGTCTTACGGTGCATCGGTTTTACTTCGTCTTCGGGCATTGCGAGTATTTCCTTGACGGTCTTGTAACGATATTGGGGAGACTTTTTTCTGTTTGCAGGCAATCTTCCAAGAGCATTCTTGTAGTCCCGCATTATCTGATAACTGATATCCTTCACGTCTATGTCACCCACTATCTCAACCAAGACATTCAGATACGATATGAACTCAATCTGTGTCTTGGGAGTCCAATTGCCACCTTTAATCTTTTCATTGCAATATTCGGCTATGACTTCTGAGATAGGGTTCTTAGGAACAGGGATTGCTGATGCTGGCAGACCATTTATTGGGATTTTATAGCTGTCCTCGACCTTGCCGTACCTTGTATTGGTCACTTCTATACCTTCGACCTGTCCATTGTCGTCATTCTGAAGAATATTGACAATAAGGTTCTTCCACTCATTTTTTGCTTCATCCTCATTCATCATTTTGCACCTCGCTTGTTTAAATATTTTGTTTATTTCCATATATATTTTACTCAGCAGATGCTTCTTATTGACCACTTTTTTGATTTTTAGCGTGTTTTTGATGAATTTTTTACCAAAAATGGGGTAGAGGTCAACGGGAACTCTTAGTCGAAGATAGTAGTACCCGTTAGGTCTGCGGTATAGGTATTTCATTTCTTGCCTCCTGGACATTTTTCGGACGAAATGTGTCCCAAATGTGTCCCAATTTTTCATTTTGGGGACACCAGAGGCAGTAGCCAAGCGGTCAAATGAGAGTGAGAATAGGAAGTATTTGGTGGGCGCTGAGGGACTCGAACCCCCGACCCTCTCGGTGTAAACGAGATGCTCTAACCAACTGAGCCAAGCGCCCTGTGAGATGCAAAACTCGAATCTATCCTCTAAAAACCATTTATCAAGTGAGGGAAGCATACAAGTTTTGTTAATATTTGTACCTCGTCAGTCTTTATTGGAAATATTTACTGTAGCCACTCCCACCTGTCCCCCGTAGCTTCCTTGCGAAGGGGGATGTTGGGGGCGTCTTTGCACGGCCAACACCCTACTATGCCAAAGGCTTCGCAGGGCAGGTGTGCCCGTGGCTACAACTAATCCACTAACAAAGATACGTGCATTTATTTCCCGATGCAGAAGCGGCTGAAGATTTCCCCGAGTATGTCAGGCTCGATGTTCTCACCTGTGATTTTTCCGAGCGCGGAAATAATTTCGCGGAGATTTATCGAGGCAAGTTCCCATTTTTCGCCTTCAAGGTTTGCGATGGCCTCCGGGATAGCCTTGAGGGCGATTCCGAGAAGTGCCGCATGTCTGGCGCCGACCGCGTTTTCGGATTCCTCCTCGCCGTGCAGATGTCCCCATACAAGCTTCTCGAAGATATCGAGCATTTCGTCAATTCCTGCGCCGGTGATGGCGGAAATTTTTGCAGTTGGAAACTGAGTTTTCGCGAGCAGCCCGGGATTGTCAAGCCTATCCATTTTGTTCCATACCGCGATGACATTGATTTTTCCGCGGAGATGTCCTTCCATGAATTTGATTTCCTCGTTCACGTCCGAAAGAGGGTCGAGGAGCCACAATACGACATTTGCGATTTTCACAGTTTGAATGCTTCTTTCAACTCCTAGATTTTCTATGATGTTGTCGGCTTCGCGTATTCCTGCGGTGTCAATCAGCCTCACTGGAATTTTTCTCAGGCTTGTCCTCTCCTCGATGGTGTCGCGGGTTGTCCCAGGAAGGTCGGTGACGATCGCCCTGTCGAAGCCGAGGAGCCGGTTGAGCAGGCTGGATTTTCCAGAATTGGGTCTTCCGGCGATTACCACCTTGACCCCTTCCCTCAATATGACGCCGTCCTTCCCCGTTTCGTAGAGGCTGCGAATTTCGCACTCCATTTCCTTGAGTTTTTCCATGGCAATTTTTTTCTCGGGAAAGGCAATTTCCTCCTCGCTGAAGTCCAGACGAGACTCGTTTTCCGCCAGGATCGAGGATATCTTGCTGCGGATTTCGCGAATATTACAGCTCAGCGATCCGGCCAGCTGCCTGGCGGCGATTTCCATCGCCATCGAGCTCTGGGCGTTGATGATGTCCGCGACAGCCTCGGCCTGCGCGAGGTCCATCCGTTCATTCATGAAGGCGCGGAATGTGAACTCGCCGGGTTCCGCGTGCCTGGCTCCCGACTCGATAATCTTTTTGAGAACAGATGCCGGGACAAGGCCGCCGCCGTGGCATTGCAATTCCACGACATCTTCCCCGGTATAGCTTTTTGGAGCCGGCATATATACGGCCATTGCACTGTCCCGGAATGCCTTGCCCGTGCTGCAGTGGCCTGCGCACAGTTTTCTTGGATTGTGTTCAAGCGATGATCCGCCTTCCCATACTTTTCCGGCAATCCGGAGCGCCTGTGTACCCGATATTCTTATTACTGCTATCGCGCCCCCGGTTCCGGTGCATATTGCGGCAATTGTGTCTTCAGTGTTCATTTGTCAAATTGTAATTCACAGCTTTTTGTGTTGAACGCTTGCATTTGGAAAAATCATGAATAATTTACAGCAGGGTAATCCTAAATACACGGTTTAATTGTTAAAAACAATACATTAGGGGAATTTATGGAGCAAAAACATTTGAATAACGTGCCATCGTCCGTGAGGTCCAATTACATGGCTGGTATGGCGGCATTGGAGAAGAACAATCTTGACTATGCCATTCTCCTTTTCAAAGGCTGTGTACAGAAGGAGCCCGGCTTCATGGAGGCACGCGCCCAGCTCAGGAAGATGGAAAAACAGGTTACGGACAGCGCCTCGTTCTTCAAGAAAATGATGAACAAACTCAAGAGTTCCCCCCCTGTCGCAGCGGCAACCGCTCTAATGGCCGCGGGAAAACACATTGAAGCAATGAGAAAGGCTGAAGATGCACTTGCCATTGATCTTTCATCATTGCAGGCATTGCAGCTTCTTGCCCAGGCCGCGGAACAGCTCGGTGCCAATTTCATTTCGGTTGAGGCCCTGGAAATTGCAAGGAACTACAACCCCAAGAACATATCAGTGCTCGACAAACTTGCATGCGCGTATATTTCGGGAAAAAATGGAAGCCAGGCATTGAGAATCAGGCAGGAAATAGCTGCGTTGCTTCCGGGAAAGCTCGAGGCACAGCAGAAAGTCAGAGAGGCTGCGGCTCTCGCATCCATCGAAGGAGGGGGATGGGAGGGAACCGATGACTACAGGGATATTCTCAAGAACCAGGGCGAAGCGGAACATATAGAACAGGTGGACAGGATAACGAGAAGTGTTGACGATGTCGCGGAACGCATAGCGTACATAGAGAAAGAGATCAAGGGCGGAAAGGTCACGCTTGACAACAACAGGAAGCTCGCCGACCTCTATCAGAAGGCCGAAGAATATGACAAGTCAATCGAGCTCTACAACAAGGTCATCAAGGAAATGGGAGCTCTGGATCCGCTGATTGACAAGGCTATTGAAAAGTCCAACATTGGCAAATTCGACATCACGATAAAGCAGTGGCAAGAATACCTGGAGGCCAATCCGGATCAGAAGGAAGAGTCGGAAAGAAACATTGCCGAGCTGGAAAAACAAAAATACGAGCATCGCCTTTCCAGAGCTCTGGAACGTGTCAACACGTATTCCAACGATCTCCAGCTCAGATACAATCTGGCTTGCGCATACTGGGATGGCGGAGATGTTGACAATGCGCTCCAGCAGTTCCAGCTCTCGCAGAAAAACCCGCAGAGAAGGATTTCATCGTTTGTATATCTTGGTCAGTGTTTTTCCGCAAAAGGACAGTACGACATGGCCATAGAACAGTTCACAAAGGCGATAGGAGAGATGGTCATGATGGACAACCAGAAGATGGAGGCTCTCTATCATCTCGGCTCGACCTACGATCTCCTGGGAAAGAAGGCGGAGGCTCTCGAATGTTTCAAGAGCATATACCAGGCCAATGTCAAATACCGCGATGTTGCGGAACGCATAAACAAGTCGTATACAAAATGATGAAAACATTATTTTACGCATATCTTCTTGATTTGCAACAATTCATCATGTCACGCCGTAGTTTCCTTACTGAGGCGGGCAATCCATCAATCCAACAATCCACGGAACGACAGTGAACATAGAGCCTTTTTTTCTGTCAGCCCAGCGTCTGTTCAACAAAGATGAGTCCGCTGCAAGAATATCCGATTTCAATGTGAACGACAACGAGAAGACTGTAGTTCTGAAGGAGTCCGATCAAGAGCTTTCGCCACCGGAAAAACTTCCTGAGGAGGTCGCCAGGCGCTATTCCATAAGAAGGGCGCTCGGCAAAGGATCCTTCGGGATTGTTTATCTTGCCGAGGATCGCAAGATTGGACGGCTTGTGGCCATAAAACAGCTTCTTAAACCGTTCGAGAAAGACCCCGAGATATATGAGAGGTTCACGCAGGAGGCGAGGATTGGAGCCCAGCTTGATCATCCCAACATAGTCAATGTGTTCTCCCTCGAGGAGGACAAGGATTCGGCATGCATCATAATGGAATATCTCGGAGGCGGAAGCCTGGCCAGCTATATCCAGAAGGAAAAAAAGATCGATGTGCAGACATCTGCAAGAATAATAATAGGTGTCCTCACGGGTCTGGATGCCGCGCACCATGTCATGGTGATACACAGGGACATCAAGCCTCAGAACATCCTTTTTGGAGCGCTTGGGGAGCCTAAAATATCCGACTTCGGGGTGGCTCATCTTCCTGAAAACGCGGGGGGTGGGCACACTATCAGCCAGGATATGGCGCGAAGAATTGTCGGAACACCTCTTTATATGCCTCCCGAGCAGATTATGAAAAAGCAGATCGACCGTAGGGCCGACCTGTATTCGGCTGGTGCAGTGCTGTATGAAATGCTCACAGGCAGGAAGATATTCAATATTGACGTATCAAACAAGCAGATGACAGTCCAGACGATCACGACAAGACCGCCGGATCCCATCGAGGCGGAGCTCAATATTCCCGAGAAGTTGCAGACACTCGTGATGAGGTTCCTCTCAAAAAACCCGGAAGAAAGACCCCCCGACGCTAAAACGGCCATAAGGGATATCCATGAGGCCATCGGCCATGGGACAGGATATGGAACCGGATTGAGTGGAGAAGCCACTGTCGGCACCGTCGGACCTATGCTGAGTTCGCCCGCCGCCATGCTGGAAGACGTGATCCGTCTATTTTTAATTGACGGATCCCTTTCCGTGGCTGAGAGGAAAGAACTGAACCGCAGGGCGGAAAGGCTGGGGGTCAGCAAGGTGCAGGCGGAGGCGCTCGAAGAGAAGGTCAGGGAGGAGCTCGGCATTCCCTCGCTCAGATCCATTTGGGACTTCAGGCAGCTTGTGGAGGCATTCATAGCCTCGAGCAAGGAGCACACTCTGACAGAGGAACAGATGGAATTCCTGCAAAAGCGCGGATGCGATGGCAAGATCACGAAGAAGGAGATGCTATCCATAATCCAGGAATGCCGTGACAGGGCTTTTTATCTTAAGTTCAAGAATAATGGCAGTGGAAAATGAACTCCTCCATGAAGCATGGAAAACTTACAGCCCGGCAACTCAGAAGAAGATACATGATTGCGGCGGCCATACCCGTCGCCATTCTTGCTTGTCTCATAATTTACGGTGTACTGAAACCGGGAGAGGACGAAGCCTATTCCGATCTTAAAAATGCCATGCTCTCCGATAAACCCGGCTCTGCCAGCCCGGAAAGAAGCGAGGAACTCAGGAAGGCCTTTGAAAAACTCAGCCCGGAGACAAAGGACAGGCTTATGACCGAAATCATGCGCGAAAGGCTCTATCAGGTGCGGGAGGAGATAAAAAATCTCAGCACCGAGAAAAAAGTAGAAGCCGTTGACAAGATGATTGTGGATTTCAGGGAGAACTTCAATAAACTCGACGACGAGCATAAAGCCGAACTGAAGGAACGGATAAATTCACAGGAAGGCAAGGAAAGAATGAAGAAGACACTCAAATTCTACTATACGGAATTCACACCGGAGGAAAGAGATCTTCTCGATCCTCTTGTAAATGAAATTGTCATGAATATCGGCAACCTGTGAAAAAACTGGTGTCAAAATCTGTTAGGCTGCTCGCACTTATCGAGCTGTTGGCACGCCAAGCCGTAGTCCCATTGCGCAACAGGCGCAGGGCGGAGGCAAGCTCAAGAGCGTTCACGCTCATTGAGCTGTTGGCACGCCAAGCCGTAGTCCCATTGCGCAACAGGCGCAGGGCGGAGGCAAGCTCAAGAGCGTTCACGCTCATTGAGCTGTTGGTGGTGATCGCAATAATTGCGATACTCACGGGTCTTCTTTTTCCTGTGCTTGCCAAAGTCAGGGAAAAGGCGAAGAAGAGCTCCTGTCTCAACAATCTCAGGCAGATCGGGGTGGCGCTGAACGCCTACGCCGCCAACGACCGTGGCAATATGCCGGTATGTGTCAGGGCGCCGCTGGAACCGGACGATCCTTACTCGATCAGGGCGGTTCTTGATCTCAAATCATTCAACGTATATCATTGCCCCGGCGACACCGAGGAGATCTACGAGGGAAAGACCTATTTCGAAAGATATGGGACAAGTTATGAGTGGAACGCCTGGCTGAACGGCAAGATGATTGACAAGCCGAAATTTGGAATATCGGATATGAATCTCTCAATTCCGGTGATGGGCGACGCGATGAATTTTCATGGAAAGCTTGGGCGCAACTATCTCTACCCGGACGGAAGAGTAACCCCTTCGCTCGAGGTGCTCATTGAATGATCCTGCGATAAGAGCGGAGAAGGTGAGAAAAAGTTTCGGCAGATTTGTCGCAGTTGAAGCCATGGACATTTCAGTGCCGGCCGGAGTTGTATACGGATTTCTCGGCCCGAACGGCGCCGGAAAGACCACTTTCATGCGGATGCTGCTCGGACTTTCACTTCCGGATTCGGGTTCCATTGAAATATTCGGGAAAGACATATTCTCCGAAAAGGAGGCCATACTCGAAAATGTGGGCGCCGTGATCGAGTCTCCATCGTTTTTCGAGTACATGTCGGCATACGAAAATCTGAGCTATCTCGCCCGTCTCACCGCACCGGTGGACGAAAAAAAGATCTGGGAGGCGCTCGAGACCGTGGGACTCGAGAAAGTCGCCCACAAGAAGGTCGGGAAATTCTCATACGGAATGAAGCAGAGGCTCGGGATAGCACAGGCTATACTTCCCGAAAACAGGCTGATATTCCTGGACGAGCCTACCAATGGCCTCGATCCGCACGGCATCGTCGGAGTAAGGGAACTCATTAGAAAACTCTGCAGGGAAAAAGGGATCACCGTCTTCATATCGAGCCATCTCCTGTCAGAAGTGGAAATGGTATGCGATTCCGCCAGAAACATGCCGCGGTCGGGCTTGCAGTACTTCTTCTGCTTGTCGGACTATGCTCCATTGGCACCTGGATAAGGCTGAACCACCACGGCGAGAATAAGTTCGAGGGAAGAATCATGAGCGAGCTGGTCAATGGCATATCTTTCTCCGAGACCGCCCTGCTCCCTGGAATCTATATTCTGCTTCCGATGATGATCGGAATTCTTGCTGCATCGGTTTTCGCAGGGGAGTTCGAAGGCGGCCAGATAAGGATGATCTCGATAAGACCAGTGTCGAGGACTTCAATCCTGATGGCTAAATTCATGGCGGTCAGCATCTATGCCTATATCTGCCTTTTCTTCCTCATGGTAATCAGCTATGCGGCAGGCGCGGCACTTTTCGGTTTTTCCGGCGACATAGTCGTTTTCGGTCCGGCATTTCTCGGGGGCAATGCTCCCATCTACATTCTGAACAGTTCCGAAGCATGGACAAGGCTTTTCCTTTCATATTATCTCGCGGGTTATTCCCTCATCTCGATCGCTGGACTTTTCATCATGTTTTCGGCCGTCATCCGGAAACTCACGATCGCCATAATAATTCCTCTTGGAATATATTTCACAAGCTACATCCTGGATGTGATGCCGTTCATGGACAGCCTTCACAAATTTCTCCCCACAAGGTACATCATGATATGGAAGTATGTGATGGCGCCGCAAATCAGGTGGGACTCGGTCGCGCACGACGGGATATTCCTCGCTCTCTTCACGATCTGCTACATGGCGATCGCCATCTTCTGCTTCAAGACAAAGGATATTTGACCTACAGGACTTTACGGCAAAGTCTGCTGATTTCGCAGTTGTCGCAATCGGGCTTGCGCGCCCTGCACCTGTTTCTTCCGTGCTGGATTATGAGATGGGAAAACTCCGTCCAGTATTTTGATGGCATATTCCGGTTAACGAAATATTCAATCTTGACCGGGTCTTCGCTCTTTGCCAAGCCAAGCCTCCTCATCACTCTGCCTACATGGGTGTCCACAGGAAATCCCGGAATATCGAATGCGTTTCCCAAGACAACATTGGCGGTTTTTCTGCCTACACCCGGAAGTTCCACGAGCTTTTCCATTTCCGCAGGCACTTTGCCGTTGTATTTTTCGCATATCATCTTACAGGTGCCAATTATATTTCTCGCCTTTGCGTGGTAGAGCCCAATAGGTTTTATGGCTTTTTCAAACTTTTTCAGATCCGCCTGCGCAAACGATTCCGCGTCGGGATAAATTTTGAAGAGCCCAGGGGAGACCGAGTTGACTTTTTTATCCGTACACTGTGCGGAGAGTATTGCACACACAAGAAGCTGAAGAGGGTCTTCGTGTTCGAGGAAGCATTTTTGGGGTCCGTAGATTTTTTCCAGTATCCTGTAGATTTTTATGAGAGTCTCTTTGTTTTTCATTTTTCGGCCTCAAGCAGTTTTTCCCTGAATTTTTCGCCCTGAATATTTCTCAGGACGAATGACATCAGGCATTTATATCCGGAATTGAAAATAATGTTCTGCCCCGGCCTTGAACTTACGACTCCGTTAATGACTTCGACAAAAAATTTCCCGTTGCCGAAATCCGCAAGCCCTTTTCCTCTCAGAATGTCGTTGCGGTGCTCGTCCAGAATCCTGTAGAATTTTATTCTGTCAAGTTCGGCGTCGCTGCGAAATTCGCAGGAGAATGTGTTTTTCGGCGCCTGCTCGCAAAGCATGAAGTCCTTCTCGGATTTTGATGTCTGATGAATGGGAAACAGTTTTTCCGGATCGAGATCGAAGCGCGCCATTACAGTCTTCGCGACTTCGGCGCCAGGATTGATTTCGCGAATTTCGCACTCGAGAGTTTCAACTGACTGTTTTTCAGCCAGATCGGTCTTGTTGAGAATGATGAGATCCGCAGCCTTGACCTGCATTTTAAGAGCTGGAAGAATTCCGGAAAGTTTCGGATAGTTCATGCAGTCCACAACAGTTATGACGGCGAATTGTCCATAGCTTTCGCGCAGGAAGTCCGTCTGGAAAAGCGAAGATATGTCCCTTGGCTCGGCGACTCCTGTAGCTTCGATCAGGAGGAATTCCGGTTTTATTTCGCGTGCGATTTTCTCAAGGTCCTTGAGCAGTTCCGTTTTGACGCAGACGCAGAAAATGCTTCCGCTTGCAATCTCGATGACGCTGTGTTTTCCTTTTGGAATAAGTGCCCCATCTATTGGAAGTGAACCAAATTCGTTGACCAGTACCGCGTTTTTCCTGTCCCTGAAAAAATCA
Organism: uncultured Lentisphaerota bacterium; assembly: GCA_903872565.1. Taxonomy (GTDB): domain Bacteria; phylum Verrucomicrobiota; class Lentisphaeria; order Victivallales; family GWF2-50-93; genus CAIQLG01. The sequence goes on from CAIQLG010000284.1 coordinate 16,813, forward strand.
TTGGAAAGGAGAGATGTCATCAGGGTGGTTTTCCCCGCCCCAAGGTATCCAGTAACAAGAATTGTTTTTATTTTATGCATGAAAATTGGATTCCTTTAAATTAGCCTGTTGCGCCGGAAACTATGTAGCCGCCCCCGTGTCGGGGGCGCATCACGGCCAGCATGGCCGTGGCTACAAATTTCCCATACCATCTAATTTTCCTGTATGGTATTGATAATTCTTCATTTTTTACTTGTTCCCTTCCATACACTTCCGCCGAATGTTGTGGCGTAGATAACCTTGTTGTCGCCGGGGTCGAACTCTATTCTCTGGACATTGCTGAATGGGATTCCCAATACCGGATTAAAGGTTTTTCCATTGTCTTTCGACAGGTAGAGTCCGGATTCCTGTGCCTCTTCGGATAGGGTCATGTATATCCAGCCTTTGCGGTGTGGATCAAGATATGCTCCAAAATGCTCGTTGCTTTTTCTTGCGAGAAGCTTCCAGGTTTTTCCCCCGTCCTCGCTCTTGTAGAGTCCACCATCACTTTTACCGTTCGCATCCGAATTTCCGAGGTAGATGATCTTGGAGTTTTCCGGATCAACAGTAAAATCCTTGGGCCAGAGAAATTTTTCCGTGGCAGTGATCTTTTCCCAGGACACTGCTCCATTTCCCGACCGATAAAGCCCGGTCCCGCCACCGATGAAAATATTGTCCTTTCGAAGTGCGGTAACCAGTGCGAAAAGCGATCCGTCCTTGTGCAGAAAAATTTTTGACACCCGCATATTGTCTGTAGATCCAAGGCCATTGTTCATCGGAATCCAAGTTCCGCCTCCGTCAGCAGACTTGTATACGCCATTTTCCCAGACTCCCGCATAGAGGGTGCGGGAATTTTCCGGGCTGTTCGGGTCAATAACTATGGATGTGACCGCTGATTCCGGCAGGCCCGTGCCACACGGATGCCAGTAAAGTCCGAAATCTTTGCTCTGACATACACCACCTTTGCCTTTTGCATTGTGTCGCCCATAAATTATGTTGCCGTTCGGGATGTCATGCACGTTGGAAAATGCGCCCCATATTATTCCTTTTACAGTTGGGTCGAATGCAAGTTCGTAGCAGGTGTTTGTCCAGGGAGCCCAGCGGTCCTTCCCCCACCAGTTCCAGGTTTTTCCGCGATCCTCTGAAATGGCAAAACCTATGTCGGTATAGCAGATATAGTGTCTATTTGGGTCGAATGGATCCACATAATAGTGCCAGGTACTTGTCACAACCAGACCCCGGTTGTACCATTTCGAGTCTTTTCCAGTCTTGTATGTTACCGCGGGGTCAGAATTTCCGTTGAACCAGGACTTGCCGCCATCATGGGTGATGTAGCAGAAACCATCGTCGCAGAAAATAACTCTTTCCGGATCGGACGGACAGATCGCCCAGCCAAAACCCGCACTTTGATAGTTCTGTCCGATGTTTGCTGTCCGCCAGTTTGGTTTCACATTGTATTGGCTCCACCTCGGGTCGGAATAGAATGTTGCGCGCCATTTTTTTCCACCGTCGTCGGAGCGGAACACCGCATTATGCTTTGGAGGATTGAAACCGGTCCTGGTATTGAAGGCGTAAATTGTTTCCGGTGCGGAATCTGCGGCAAGCAGGCACATGTATTGTGCTATTGGGCCGTCGGCCCAGCTATCCGCCTGGGTAAGATCTTTATTTATATTTTCACCCATGGCGGACTCCCAGTTTTCGCCCTTGTTCAATGAACGATATATTCCTCCCGCATATTTTCCATTGTCATTTTCACCGATGACAGAGCAGTAGAGAATGATCTTGCCGGTCTTGCTGTTTGAAGCTCCGGCAAAGGAAAGTATTTTTTTCGAATGAATACCTTTTGTCTTTTCATTCCATGTTTTTCCACCATCGTCGGAGCGCCATATTCCAGCACTTGTCGCGGCAAAACACACTCTTTTATCGGTTGGGCTTGTCTGATCAAAATGAAATGAGATGGGGACACCTTTGATGTCCGGACATTTATTCCAGGTTTCGCCTCCATCGCCGGAGATAAAAACTTCGCTTTTCGCTGTTCCTAGAATAATTCTATCCGGGAATCCCGGATCTATGAGGATTTCGCCCTGCAGTGTTTCATCCATTCCGGGGACGAGATTGAAAGTCTTGCCGCCATCCTCCGATTTTTTCAGTTTTCCATGCCATCCGTCTGCGGCATATATGATGTTCTGATTTTCCGGATGGAATGCGGGTCTGCAACGGGTGTTTCCACGCAGTTGCCTGTGATGAATCATATTCCAGCTTTTTCCGCCATCGCGGGACATGAATGCGTCGCTCATGTCCGAATTGATGAACATGAGATCCGGATTGGCCCGGCTCACTGCCGGTGTGAACATCGCCCCTCCCCCGCCAAGCCCGACAGGTTCCCATTCGAAATTATCATCTGAAAACGATGATGCCGGCACCTTCTGGGCAAATGCCTGAAAAGCCCATATCAGGCCAAAAAACATCAGAATGATTTGAAGAAAATCTTGATTTCTACATTTTGTTTTTTTCATGTTCCTTTCCCACTTTTTTTCGTAGTTTATGACTCTGACCTGATTATATTCCCGGAATCTGCGAAAATTATTGGAATTCGTGGATACGGTTCCAGTCATTCTGCCGGGCTATCTTCCGATTCTTTCGGACCTTTCTTCATAAGAGCTAGAAGCTTTTTGATGTCGCCGAAAAGCATTATGTTTCCGCATCGGGTACACATTTTGGAATTGGTCTTCACATTGCTGTCCTTCAAAGTCCAGAATTTTGTCTCCGATGGTTTGAAATAGTTGAGCCCGGTCGTGCGAAAATGCCCGTCCACCAGCTTGTCGCAGTTGCAGATCTGGCAGAATTCCTTGACCTGCTCTGCATCCTTCGAACTCGGGAACACCTGGACGAAGGCATCGAGATCCTCCTTCAGGAACCGTGTCGAGTCACCTATCTTCCTGAAAGTTATTTTCCCATCCCGCATCCACCTGTAGAGCGTTGGTTCACCGATCGCAAGATATTCCGCCGCCGCCCTTATCGTGAACCAGCCCGGACCAGGAGCTTTTTTTTCTTTTGCATCCATAAGTGACCTCCTTTGTTTACCTTTAATGTAAAATAATATCAGATAATTTCAAATGATACTTGAAATTAATTAATATTTTGTTATAATAGTAAATGATAGCATATGATAGTTCATGTGCGGTCAATGCCATAAAAGCAACGGAAGAAAGGAGAAATGCCATGAATGCGAACAAAAACTGGATCCAGGACGGAACGGCGGTGCCGGAGGCTGGGAAAAGACTTACGGACGAGCAGGTGCGGAAGGTGAAGGAGTGCTTCGAAAAGTTAAATCCGGGGCAGCTTGAGTGCAGGGTTAATGGAACAGCCGGGTCATTGGAAAGGAGGCTGATCTGGCTTTTACGCCGCTACATCATGGGAAGCGGCGCCAATATCCTCTACTGCCTGAGCATCATGGCCATCCTCTACGGAGTCTGCGGAATGATAGGCCCCGTTCTGGAAAAGAGCGAGTTTCTCTTCAGAAAACTTGCCTGCATCGGCGCGATGAGCCTGTATGAAATCGGACTTTTCGGCGTCCTGTCACTCATTATTCTGTTGAAAAAAGGACTTGACGATGCCGTTTCACTGTCCATTTATGCCGCTCTTTTCATTGTCGGCACTGCAACAGGCATAAGCACTATTTCTAACGACAATTATCAAATTTCGCTTGGTGTGGGATTCGCTTGCGCATTGCTTGCAGCAGGAAAGATTTTTCTAATGCACAACAATTTCAAAATGTTTTTTGACAAATGGATCATGAGTGGGACATTTATCTTTTTCGCATGGAATTTCTTCATATCTTCGCTGATGGCATATCTGCTGCTCGAAAGCATTGTTCCCAAGGAGGCATTGAGAGTCGTCTGGCTCGGGGGATGGATTGCGATGCTGGCAGGTGGAGCTGCGATTTTCGCAAGCGCGCTTTTTACTCCCGATGGCGAAACGCTGGAACAGGACAAGTCCAAGCCGTTTGTGCTGTCAAAAGGGATGATATGGATTTTTTCCGCCTTCCTGCTGTCGGCGGGGCTCGTGCATCAGATTGCGATTGCCTATATTTTCGAGATTAAATATGTCTTCGGAGATTTCATTCCTTTCATAATTCTTTTCTCTGTGCTGTCCATCGAAATTCTGCGGAATTACGGGAAGAAGACCGGAATCACCGAGATTTTGCTGTCAATGGTTCCTTTTTCTGCGATTGTCCTCGCCATTCTGAACAAGGAGATATTTGCAAAAAGCAGATTGGATACCTCGCTCATTGAACTTCTCTGGACTCCGACAGCTCTATTCCTGATAAGTGGCATGGCCTTTCTTATCGTTTTTCTGAGAAGGAAAAACAAGTGGTTCGCCTTGACTGCCGCGCCATATTTCATCGGAATGCTGGTGATGGCCGGGGCAATTCCGAGCCACCCGCAGGATTTAAACTGGACTATGATAGGAAGCATTGTTGTTCCTGTCCTGATCGGACTGGGATTATACTATAAAAAAATATTTCTTTCGGTAACGGGACTTCTACTGGCAGCGATCGGAATCGGAATGCCTGACAGAATCGTTTCACTCGTGGGACATTGGGGGTTAGCCGTTCCCGGATTGAATTTTCTTGTCGCAGGACTAGGCCTTATCCTCCTTGCCTTGTATTTCAAAGATAGATTCCCAATGTTTTTGTCGGCCATAGGTGCTTTGTTCATTTTCCTCGGTTCATTTGCGGCTTATCGAGGAACTTTTGAGAACCAATATACGATGATTTTTTCTGTGATTTTTCTCTTGCTTGCGGGTGTGTTCTGGATGCGCATCAAACACCTTCCTGTGACAATCATGCTCCTGGGATCGGAAATACGTGGCATATATTTTATACTTTCCGGATTCACATATTGGCATTATGTGGCGCTGAGTTTCCTTTTGCTTGGATGCGGCGCCATGCTCAGCATTTTCAGAAAACCGAAAAATGAGCTGCCACCTGAAGAAGCTAAGTCAAACACTGGAAAAGGCCTCAACAGGAAACTTTCATTGATGGAAGTACTGGCGATACTATTCATCTTTTTCGTCCTTTTGGGGTTGTTATTGCCTTCCTTTAGTTATTCGCATTGCCACAATTCGGCAAAAAAAATATGTTGTGCAAACAATCTGAAGCAGATTGGTCTCGCAATAAGAATGTATTCGCAGGATAACAATGAGAATTTCCCCCCTTATGATGGAGTGAAAGGGCTCGAAATGCTTAGAGCGGGCGGATATCTCGAGAATGTTAAAATGTACACCTGTCCTTCGACAACAAACGTTATTCCGGACAATACCGAAATCACGGAGGAGAATTGTTCCTACCATTATCGCGGGGGATTAAACGAAAGCAAGAGTGTCGACACCGCGATCGCCTGGGACAAGGAGACAAATCACGTGAAATATGGCAATATCCTGTTCCTGGACGGCCACGCCCAAGGATATGCCGGTGCCAACTGGCTGGAGAAGACCAAATAAGTTAAATATTTGCCGGGCGAATATTTAAGGCAAGATGCCGGAGTCTGGTGATGAATCAAACTCCGGCATCAGCCGTCGGGTTGGGAGAGAAGAATAAAATTTAAAAAAAACATCGAACATCGAACACTCAACTTTTAACGTCGAACTTGCCTTGTCAATGATGTTGGACGTTCGATGTTCAATGTTGGATGTTTTTTAATATCATGCCTTTGGTATTGTTATCGTAAGTTCATCCTTGTTATAGTTGACTTTTATATCATCTGATTTGACAGGGCCCGGGAGGCTCATCGAGTTATGGAACTGGCTCTGATTGTATCCTCTGGATACTATCTGTCCTCCGACATTGTTTGTGACTTCCTCCTTCTGGACTCCGGAAATTGTCAGCATAGCCCCGTTAACTTCCGTCTTGATCTCGGATTTGTCGAGTCCGGGAATCTTCATTTTCACAACGTACTTGTCCTTTTCCTCGCTGACTCTGGCGCCGTTGTCGAAGCCTCTCATTTGGCCAAGGCCGGGGCTCATTGATTTGAAGGATGAATTTCTTCCCTGCATCATACTTGCCATCATCTGTTCCATCTTTGCCTGCATTTCCTCCATTTGAGCGAAGGGATCACTGCCGAAGAAACTGTCGTCGTCATCCCAGGCTATCATCTGGTTCATCTGCTGTGGAGAAACTGCGTTCATGCCGAATCTTGATGAGGGAACCGGCATGGTTTGAGCATTTGAAGCAGAATTGGCAGGGAATGGCGGCAACAGTTTGCTGTTATGGGGCTGAATCTTATTCTGTTGTAGCGGTGATGGTGCGATGTTTACATACGGGTTGGTATTCGCCGGTGGAGCAGGCGGGAAAAAACTTGACGGATTAATCTGCGGAGCCTGGGTAATCGGAGCCTTGGAGAACGGCAGATCTGCGAAATTCGCAGGTTCACCCTTTTTCCCCATATATATTTTCACGATAAAACAAGTCTGTGCAATCACCGCAAGAACAAGAACTGCAAGCAGAACTTTCACAAATTTATCCATTTTCTCTTTGTTGTTGTTTTGCATAATTTGTTCTCCTTCGTCTAAACTCTACTTTACGAGATATAGACAATGAGGTTTTCAAAAAAGTTCCAGCCCGGCATATCCTCCCGGGTAGAACATGGGCCATGCAAGAACTTAGCCGGCTATCGCCGGAACTTATGTAGCCGCCTCCATGTTGGAGGCGACACGGCCAACATGGCCGTGGCTACAAGTTTCAAGCCATACGGCATTCCTTAGGAAAATACAATTTCCTATACGATGAACTTAGCCTGCTACGCCGGAATTAATGTAGCCGCCTCCACATGTCTCGCCGTAGCTCCTTTGCGTAGGCAGATGTTGGAGGCGACTGCACGGCCAACATCCTACTATGCCAAGGTTCCGCGCCGCCTGTCCTCATCGTCCTCAAAGTCCTCTTTGTCCTCCATTAAAAACGGAGCAAAGGCTTGGGCAAATTGAATCTTGGACATTTTCAGAATTTGCTCCTTCATCGCCGGATCTTTCATTTTCTCTTTCATCATGCTCATCATGTCCTGGACAGCGTTTTTATTGTCTTCAGTGCTGGGAGAC
>CAIQLG010000285.1 GCA_903872565.1 uncultured Lentisphaerota bacterium
GGAGAACGTCAATGACATAAAAAATAATCCTTCCGGATTCCGCATCGAGGAACTTATCAAGGATCTTTCAGAGGATGAAAAAGAAATCATGATATGCAGGTTCATATACGGGCTGAGTTTTACTGAAATATCTTCGGAACTCGACCTTCCTCTTGAGACAGTAAAGAAAAGGGCGCAACGGGCATTGAAAAAAATTAGAGGCAAAATGTCCCCGGCGGACTGATTATTTCGTATAATATACAGACAATATCTCACACGAAGACACAAAGGCGCAGAGAAAAAAATAACAATGAAAAGTTTTTGGGAAATAGTCTGAGAAAAAACACTTTTTCAAAAAGGGATGTCTCAACTCGGGCGAGAGATAAGAGGAAGTATGGTTTTCAAAGCTTAGTGGCTTCGTGTCTTTGTGTGAGAAAATGAATAGAAATTTAAATCGTTAGGAATTATATTCAATGAAAACAAAATGTGAAGGCAGGGCTGATTCCCTGGAGAAATATGTCCTCGGGATTCTGGCCCAGGAAGATGAAAAGGAGCTTCTCGCGCATATTGAGGCTTGCAGTACCTGCAGAAACGAGATTGAAGACATAAGGCGGACTATTGCCGAGTTTAAGATTTCCTCTGCAAGACACCCGGAATCCTTCGCAACCTGCGAAGAGAAAATAAAACTTGAAATATCACATATCAGGAGACAAAGGAACAGCCCGCGGCACGCCTTCATAATCCTGAAAATAGCCGCATCAATATTGATTGTCTGTTCTGTAATGCTGGCTGTTTTAATGCTAAACCTGAAATATTCCATGAAGGCTGAGATTTCCTGGAAGATTCCTAATATAAGGAATGCTTTCTCTGATTCACAGTACCCTGTGCTTTGCAAGGATCGGATATATGCGCTGACAGGAGACGCCAATGACACAAGGCTTATTTCGATAGATAAAAACTCTGGTGCGCCACTCTGGAAGTCTGATTTTCCCGTCGTCGGAGGTATATCATCCTTTGGCGGAATGATTTTCACAGTAAGAAAAACCGGAGACTCGCAGTCAATTTCGGCTCTCGACGGCGAAACCGGCAAAATACTATGGAACTATGAATTGCCTAGCGGAAACAACGTCAGATCCGGCTTCTCCAAATATGAAATTTCCGCATTCGGCAATGGCGTCTGCTTTGTCCAGGGAAAAGACATCTTCTTTCTGGACAGGAACACTGGCGCTGTCAAATGGAAAGTGGAGTCTCTTTTTGCACAGAGCCTTGTGACACAGCCGCAGGCTGACAACGGCCGGATATTCGTGGCCGACACGGAACACGTACACTGCATTGACAGCAAAGATGGAACCATCTTATGGACAAAGACTTCCGGCAAGGACACGAATGATCTGATGAAACCTCTCATGGCCGTCACAGATGGCCGCATCTTTGTTTCCTGCAGAACATTCACTGGCGAATGCCGCCTCTTCGCAATGGACGCGAAGAATGGCGAAACACTTTGGCAAAGGGAGATCGGCATACCATACTGGATCCGGGCAGGCCAGGGATTCGTCTTCGTGAAATCACATGATCTCGACCTTTATGATTTCGAGACCGGACATCTCTGCAGAACAGAGAAAATAAACGGATGCAGTCCACTGGCTTTCGGAAAAGATGAGATATTCATTGTCGAAGGCAAAGATTCCGGGAAAATCGTCTCCCTCAATCTGAAAAATGGAAGGACAGACGATTTCATCAACCTCCTTGCAGGCTCCTGCAATGGCATCGCCCTGGACTTGGACAAGGCCTACGTGAGCGCCAACGACGGGGCATTATATGCCATTTCGCTCACAAGATGACCGTAAAATATCTGCTGAACCACATCGACATGATTATTGTCCGTCAAATTGCACTCAAATAAAGAAAATGTCTGTCATATGTCCCTTTTCGCATTATGCTTTCGTAATATGACTGCTACTGTAATTGAGGTTGTCGCAGGCTATGGCATACAAGAATAAAACATAAGGTTTTTTACAATGGCGAATCGTAATGAGGCACAGAATATAAAAGACTTTGTGGCTGAGGCCGCCAGGAAAAAGAAAAACATCGATAAAAAGAATTCTGAATTGCACAAGGATGATGTACTCAGAAATGCCGTCAGGAGAAAAGATGAGCACATCGCAAGTGCCGCCAAGAAAAGCATTTTTGCGAATCCCGTCATCTCCAGAGCATTAAGAATTTCAGCGATTGCCACCTTGATACTTCTGAATATTACCTGGGTTTATTTCCTTTCCAGATCGCTTATCGGTTCAGAAGACATTGAATGCTCCGGATTCGCCAAGCTCAGCGACTTCAAGGATGCGAAGAAATTCGCGGAGAAGGTTCTAAACGGTAGCATTCCGGATAAAAAGCTGTTCGTTGCAGACTCCTCAGAGTCAATGCGTCGGGATTCCCTTTTAATGCTGGAA
>CAIQLG010000286.1 GCA_903872565.1 uncultured Lentisphaerota bacterium
AAAATGAAAAAGCTGAAAGAATGGCCAGAAGGCTTTCAAAGATAACACATAGAAGTATTACAGATTCAATTATTCTTTCTCTTGAGGAAAAACTTGCAAAACTGGAATCTAAAAAAAGCACCAATAACCTTTATGACGAACTTATGACAATTTCTAAAAGATGCTCTCTCATGCCAAACATTGATAATAGAAGTTCTGACGAAATACTGGGTTACAACAAAAATGGGGCTCCGTGATGGTCATTGACAGTTCTGTAATAATTGCAATTCTTCTCGGAGAAACAGAAGCCAAAGCTTTTTCTTTTGCAATATCTGAAGCAAAGATAAAGCTTATGAGCGCTTTTTCTGTTCTTGAAAGTTCAATTGTTATTGAGTCCAAAAAAGGAGAAATGGGAAAGTGTGAACTTGATTTTTTTATCTTCAAAGCGGGAATTGAAACAGTTCCGTTCGACAAGTCACAGATGGAAATAGCAATAATTGCCTGGGAAAAATATGGAAAAGGAAGACATCCGGCAGGACTTAATATAGGAGACTGTTGTTCTTATGCTCTGTCAATAGTTTCCGGGGAACCAATGCTGTTTAAAGGGGATGATTTCAATAAAACAGATATAACAATAGCACTAGAATAACTATGTCAAACATAAAACTCATACACATTGGATATCCGAAATGCGGGAGCACGTTCCTACAGATGGAAGTATTCCCAAAAATCAAGGCTGTTAAGACAAGTTCGACAACGGAAAGCGATGAGTTCCTGCTCAAGGCTGTTCCCCACATAATGACTCTTGACAGCATATTCTATGACCCTGCCTTCATAAAAGATTGTGCAGAAAAAATGAACCCGAAAATAAATGTCATATCTTATGAGGGTTTTGCAGGCTTTGTCTCTCTCGGAAGGGGGGTCGAGACGGCAACTATCACAAAACGGCTTAAGAACATATTTCCAGATACAAAAATTCTTGTTGTACTGAGAAACCAGGAAACCATCATTCCTTCTCTCTATACTCATGATGTGAAATTCGGCTATGCCTGTGACTTTGATAAATGGTTCAAGATGTTTGAAGCCACTTTCAGATATATTTTCCTTAAATATTCTGGGCTGATCGAGTGTTACAGAGATATCTTTGGAAAAGAAAATGTGAAAGTTGTCTTCTTCGAGGAACTTTTCAAAAAGGAAACCATAAAGGAAATTCTCGATTTTTCTGGAATAGATTCAGCCGGACTGGAAAATGTGGACTGTTCCTCTCGGAAAAACACGGCGTACACCCCGCTTTCGCTTTCGCTGACCCTATGGCTGAACAGGCATTTTGGAACAAAAATCAATTTAGGGGCTGGATTTGTATATTGTTTCTGGAGATATAGGATTTCCAAATATGTTGATTCAATTTCCGGACTGTTCGGGATGAAAAAGAAAAATTTTATCACATCCAAAATAGATGAAAAACTTGTAGAATGGTTCAGGGAAGACAATCGGAAGCTTGCTGAAGTTATCGGTAGAAAATTACCCGATAAATATTTGTTATAAGTAAAGTGGACGTTTTTACCAATCCATGGTATGGACTGTTAGTTTATTTTTAATTTAACTTAAAAAGGAGAAGGAATGATGAAAGCAAAGAAAATGTTAGTGATAGGGTTTGTGGCGGTGGTGGCAATATCAGTGTCAATTTTTTCCACCGGCTGTATTGGAACCTCAAACTTTATGCCGCCTAAAACACCTATTACTGCACAATGGACCGCACCCGTGTCCACAGAATGTGGTGACAATGGAATAACCTTTGGAAGTAAAGTCGGTAGGTCAACCAACTACTCATATTTTTCCCTTGTGTCAAGCGGGGATTGCAGTGTCGTGGCAGCCGCCAAGAGCGTAGGCATCACAAAAGTACGCCATATCGAACAGGAATATAAAAACGTTGGTTTTTTCATGTACCAGGAAATGACAGTGATAGTATACGGTGATTGAGCATGCGTTTGCATTTTGGAGCCGTACCGGAATCACCGGATTTCCTTCCAGACAAGACATGGAAACCGTTGAAGGAGCCTTCTCCTTGGATGGCACAGTTAATAGCTTTTCCGATAGGCATTGTCACGACACTAGTAATCGTACTTCTCTGGATTGGCATAACACCATTGACTACAGAGAAAAATTTATTGATTGACAATGCCTTTTCTGGCTTCTTTTTTTCATTTGTGGGTATTATAATAGTCCATGAATTGATTCATGCGGCTGTTCACCCGATGATGGGACGGTCAAATCGCTCGATTCTTGGGCTGTGGTTGTCTCGGGGAGTTTTTTATGCACACTACGATGGAGAGTTGTCCCGTAACCGCTTTATTTCTATTCTAATCATGCCTTTTGTTATTATCAGCACAGTACCCCTGTTTGTGGCCACCATTGTCCAGGTCGCATCCGGATGGATTGCATTTTTATCAGCCTTCAATGCTTTACTGGCTTGTGTCGACTTACTGGGGGCAGGTATGGTTTTGTTTCAGGTTCCAAGCACTGCAACAGTTCGAAATCAGGGCTGGAGAACATATTGGAAAACTGTTGAGACAGGCTCAGCTTGATAAATTGTCAGAATAAGAAGTCGAGATTCCATACTCATACTCATGATACGAGAAGAGGAATATATCTTCTTATCTGCGAACTTCGCAGAAATTCCGAAATATTGGTTGGGAGGCTCGGAAAGTTTTCCTTAAAGAAAGGATTTTATATCTATGTCGGTTCAGCAATGAATGGGCTAGAACAGAGAGTCGCTCGGCATCTGCGCAAAGACAAAAAAATGCATTGGCATATAGATTATCTACTCAAAAAAGCTAAGATACTTGAGGTTGTTTCTTTTCAAACTTCCTATAGTAATGACGAATGTCTGACGGCCTCAAATATTGCGAAATTAGCAGATGACGAGCCAGTCAAATCCTTTGGTTCTTCGGATTGTAAATGCAATACCCATCTTTTCTATTTTGATAAATGTGATAAGACACTCTTGAAAAAGTTGACAATGATATTAGACTAACTTAGCTAAACTAAATAGACTAAGGTGACTTATGCATATGGTAAATGTTCATGAGGCAAAGACCAATCTGTCAAAGATTCTCATTCAGATTGAAAAAGGGGAGACTTATTTAATTTGTAGAAATGGAAAACCTGTGGCGGATATTATACCACATCAGCAAAAACAGAAAAGGTCAATTCCCCATCCCCTGATGAGTAAAATAGAAATAAATTATGATCCGACTGAAGATTTGACAGAAGATGAATGGGGAGAAATTGAATGATACTTGATACTTGTTCTCTTCTTTGGTTGGCACATAATTGCGAAAGACTTTCTATTCCAGTAGTTGAAGAGATAAATAATTGTCCGGCTGTATATATTTCATCAGTGTCAGGATTTGAAATAGGGTATAAATTTAAATCTGGGAAATTAAAATTGCCGGTATTACCGAGTGAATGGTTTGCTCAGATAATAGATCATCACAATTTGCTTATTATCGATCTGAATCTGGAAATATGTATTGCAGCGGCGGAACTTCCTTTGATCCACAAGGATCCCTGCGACAGATTTATCATTGCAACAGCACTATTGAAGAATTTGCCAGTTGTGACAGCTGACAAGAGATTTGCAGAATACGGTGTAAAAACTCTGATATGACTTTGAAAAAAAATATCCTTCTTGTCTCGAGCAAGTATATGCCTGAATATTCTGGTTCCGGATTCCGGGCACACAATCTGTATAAACGACTTTGCTCAAAAAATCCTGAATTATCTCTGACTGTCCTTTGCGGTTCAGTCACTGAAAATGAATGTCTTGACTACGAACATGACGGCTTCAAGGTTCATAGAGTTGCCTGCAAGCCTTGTATTGGAACTAAAAGTGGATATTGGGGACAAAAATGGTGCGAAATTCGCAATTTTTCAGCGGAAAATGGTAAAACGGCCGAGTTTTTGACAAGATTGGGTGAAAAACCGGATCTGATCCATATTTTTGGTCGGAATTTTGTAACAGCTTCTGCGGCGATTTACGCACGTGAAAACAATATCCCGCTTATAACTGAACTTTGCAATGAGATGGACTATCCTTTTCAGTATGTTCCCTTCCCAAACAATCTCTGGATTGATTGTAGTCTTCCTGAGAGGTCTCTTTTCGTATGCATATCTCAACAACTGAAAAAGGTTTGTCTTCAGTCGGGAATAAAAGACGAGTTGATTTGGTGCAGACCCAATCCTGTTGATGAAAATAAGTTCAAGCCAGTTGATGAAGCACGAAAACACTTTCTTAGAAGCAAATTGACCGGTTTTGGAACTGACAAAAAACTTATTGTCTATATTGCCAAGTTCAGAAAAAGCAAAAATCATATTTTTCTTCTTGATGTTCTTAAAAACCTTCCAGAAGATTTTGTCCTATACATGAAAGGGCCCCTTGTCGAAAATGGTCCGCTTCTTGACGAGGACAGGTCTGCTTTCAATTCTCTAAAAACAAAGATTGATGAATATTGTCTCCAAAATAGGGTGATGCTTGAAGCCGGGTTCTGTGAAAATATAGAAGAATATTATCAGATGGCGGATGTCTATGCCTTTCCCTCCATGAGCGAAGGTCTTGGGACACCAGTTCTGGAGGCGATTGCTTGTGGAGTGCCTGTTGTTTCAAATAAGATACCGGATGTGACAGATGTCTGGATCAAAGATGGTGAAAATGGCTATGTTTCAGTGCTCGAAACAAATACATTCGCAAAGAATATGCAGAATTCTCTTTCAATAATGAGCGATGTTCTTAGATTAAACTCCAAGCAAATACTTGAAAAAGCTAGCAGTTCAGTAATAGATGGAAAATACCTGGATGTTATAGGTGGCAAATTGAAACAGAAGATTTTACGAGCTATGGACAATAAATGAAAGTCCCCAAATTAATTTCTTTATTAGGTAGAATTTACACATGCTGTATTTTACCTTTTCTGCCTGCAAAATTATTGTCCGTAAGAAAAAAAATAGGTAATGGCGGGTTCTTTTTCGTGCATCCAAGATTTTTATTCAGGGATTTTTCAACGTGGGGAGAAAAAATAAATCCTGAATTCAATGTAATAATAGATGGGTGCAAAGGGAAAAAAACGGTATTGGACATTGGAGCGCATATCGGACTCTTTACTTTACCTATAAGCAGAATTATTTCAGATGGGGGAACCGTCTATGCATTTGAACCCGCGACAAAAGAATTCAGCTATCTGAGTTACCACATCGAGGTCAATAAAATAAAAAATGTCATACCAATAAATGCTGTTGTCGGCTTGCAAGCCAATGGGGAAATTGATTTTTATGAATATAATGATGAGACAGGGTTAAGCTCGGTACTGGATTATTATGGCAATGCCAGGAAGACCTGTAAAAAACAGATTTCACTGGACAGTTTCTGCGAAGAAAACAATATTGTGCCCGAACTCATAAAAATAGATGTTGAAGGTTCCGAGATTAATGTAATAGGAGGTGCCGAGAAAATTCTTAAGAAATACAGGCCGAAACTCTTCGTCAGCATACATCCCTTCAGACTGGACAGGTTAGGAAAAAATGAGGATGATTTTTTTGGATTGCTCGACAAAATCGGGTATGGATTATATACTCTTGATGGAAATGAGACATCCGTGTTTGAGTCTGGAGAGTTTATACTGAAACCTAAGTGATGTAAATGAACTTGTTTAAATATTTCAGTTTTTTCTACCGTCTTACCAAAGGCAGACTGCCTGTCCTTTTCGCCATAAATCTTGTGGCTATATTTTCACAGATGGCGGCAGCAGGGGCACTTCTGACTGTTATCCAGTTTGGAAACAAAGAACAGAACCGAATCACAAAAATCACATATTATTTCATTGATATGCTCAACATGGGAAGCGACAACTATAAAATAGCTTTTCTGCTTGCTTTTGTGACGCTTGGTTTTTTCCTCAGCAGCATTGCCCTCATGTACTCGATGATCTATACCGCGCGGCTCCAGTCGAACATATATGTTGATCTGCAACCAGAAACTGTAAGAAAACTTATTGATTCGGACTATGAATATTTTCAGACCCAGAACGTGGGGAATATGACGAATGTGATTGTCCAACAGATAAGGGTTGTCGCACAGTCTTTCAAACTTTATTCGGATATTGTCCTCAGTACCCTGTTCGCCTTGTTGTATATTTTCATTCCTCTCATGCTGAATCCGGTTCTTTGCATAATTATGCTTGTGGTCGGACTTCCCTTCATCTATTTTATCAAGATATCCAACAGAAAATCTCAGGAGATATCCATTGCGAATGTGCAGGAGGTGTCCCGACTCAACGCAGTGATAATCCAGATGGTTGCCAATCTTAAATATCTCAAGTCAACACGAACCTATGAGGATGTTCTTCCTAAACTTGCAGAATCCACCCATAAAATTGCACTGCTGGTTAGAAGGATAGCTTTCTGGAGCGGTCTCAGTTCATATGGAATAACCCCTTTCGCCGTTGGACTTATCGCTATCTTGATCTATTGGCAGATAGCTGTAATGAAAATTCCAATTTTGGATGCCCTGACAACTCTCGCCATTCTTTACGGCGTATCTCAGAAACTGATAGCAATCCCATCTTCATACCAGAAATTTCTTGTATCTGCCGGAGCCATCATAATATTCGAAGATTTCATAAAAGAACTTAATGAAAACATCGAGAAAGAAGCTGGAACAGCAGGGAAAATGCCGGATTTCGCCGGAAACATCTCATTTGAGGATATCAGCTACAAATACAAATCCGGGAAAGAAGAGGTTCTTAAAAACATATCCTTCGAAATCAAAAAGAATTCTTCGGTGGCTTTCGTAGGTGGCTCAGGTGCGGGAAAATCCACAATAGTCAATCTTGTCACAGGGCTTCTCAAGCCGACCATGGGCAGGATAACTCTTGCCGGGGATGATTATACATCGCTTAACATTAAGGAACTTAGAAGGCATATCGGTTATGTGACTCAGGAACCTGTAATATTCAATGACTCTGTAAAAAACAATATTTCGATGTGGGACCGCAGTTCCAAGGCTGCCGGAACTGCGAACTTCGCAAAACTTGCGCATGCCGATATCTTCATAAAGGAAATGCCTGCCAGCTACGAAACGCTTTTAGGAGACAATGGAATAAACATTTCCGGCGGGCAGAGACAGAGAATCTCTATCGCCAGGGAATTATATAGGGAAACCCCGATTCTAATCCTTGACGAGGCTACAAGCGCCCTCGATTCTGAGACTGAACAGATAATCCACCAGAGCATTGATGAATTCAAAGGACGCAAGACGCTTCTCATCATCGCACACAGGCTTTCGACGATAAGAAACTGTGACATAATCTATGTACTTGAAAAGGGAAACATCATTGAGTCCGGGTCCTATGAGGAATTATACCGGAACGGCGGTAAATTCAGGGAAATGGTTGACCGCCAGACCCTTAATACGGAATAATTACCCCTTGAACTTAGACAAAACTGACTGTTAGAATCAGAAATATTATCACACGGAGTCACGAAGAAAACAAAGAAATCCGAGAAATATTCTGATAGGATTTACAGGATTTACATGATATGTTAAACACAAAATCATGATTGGAAACGAACTTCGTGACTTTGTGTGAGAAAATGAATTGAAATTCTAACTAAAAATTTTGCCGACTGCCAAGAAGGCGGCAAATTTTGAACGATGGGACTTGACTTTGCGTAAATAATATAATATATTATCATCAAATTAAAGGAAATAATGATGAGAATAACAGTTGATATTGATGATAATACTTTGAAATCCGTGATAAAAGAGACTGGTATTAAAAAGAAATCTCCGGCTCTTCAAAAAGCAGTTCAGGAATATTGTCTGAGTGCCAGAAAAAAAAGATTCATATCATGCGTTCTTGAAGGAAAAACTGATTATTCCTCTACAAATGAAGAATTGGAAAAGGCTGAATATGATTCTAATTGACACATCCGCCTGGATAAACTTCCTCAGAAAATCAGGTGAAAGAAATCTCAAATTGAAAGTTGCCGAACTATTAGATTTCGAATTTGCAGCATGGACTTGCCCAATTAAATTTGAACTCCTTTCAGGAGCCAGGGAAAACGAAAAAAATGACATTCTTGAAATGCTTTCATTTTCAAGTCGGATAATATTTTCCGATCCCCACTGGGAAATGGCCGCTAAAATTGAAAAAACTCTAAGGAAAAATGGAATAACGGTACCACGTGATGATATTTTTGTTTCAGCATGTTCAATCTGCGAGAAAATACCTTTGCTCCATAATGACAGACATTTCGAAATAATTTCAAAATTATTTCCGTTGGAACTTCAAACATAAAGTATGATGATTTTTTATGTTAAACTTGATTCAAAATTGAAAGGGAATAATACTTATGAAATATTCTGAAGCAAAACTTGGTAGAATTTTCATTGTCCGTCTCGAAGATGGGGAGATTCTTCACGAAGTAATTGAAAAATTCGCCGAAAAGAAGAAAATAACAGGGGCTTTTATTGCTGCGGTCGGATGTGCTGACAAGGACAGCAAACTGGTCGTCGGCCCGGAGAAGAGCCGTTCGGTTCCGGCTAATCCTATGGACATTCTTCTTGACGATGTATATGAAATCGCCGGAGTTGGCACAATTTTTCCCAATTCACAGGACAAGCCTATCCTTCACATGCACATATCTTGTGGAAGGAAGAAAAAGTCTGTCACCGGATGTGTCCGGCGCGGAGTCAAGGTATGGCATGTCATGGAAATCATAATTTGGGAACTCAAGAATTCCACTGCCCGTCGCATTTTTGAAAAATCAACAGG
The DNA here is from genome assembly GCA_903872565.1 of uncultured Lentisphaerota bacterium. GTDB lineage: Bacteria > Verrucomicrobiota > Lentisphaeria > Victivallales > GWF2-50-93 > CAIQLG01. The sequence goes on from CAIQLG010000286.1 coordinate 8,811, forward strand.
ATTCGAACTGATGCAGCCATGTGCGGATTTGTAGGAATAATTTCAAAAAAACAAAGTCTATTTCCCGAGGAAAAGCTCAGGGAAATGACTTCTGTCATCGTCCATAGAGGGCCGGACGACGAAGGCTATTTCCAGAATGAATGGCTGTCTTTCGGATTCCGAAGACTAAAGATAATAGATCTTTCGGCAAAAGGACATCAGCCCATGTTTAATGCCGGAAAAACGCACTGCATTGTTTTCAACGGAGAACTATATAATTATTGCGAAATTCGCGAAGAATTGAAAGGGAAAGGTTTTGTTTTCAATTCAGAATCCGACACTGAGGTGGTTCTCAACTCGTATATATGCTGGGGCAGGGATTGTCTGAAAAAATTCATAGGGATGTTCGCATTCGTCATCGCGGATATCGAAAGAAAGGAAGTCTTTTTCTCCCGTGATCAGCTCGGGATCAAGCCGCTTTTCATTTTCGAAGACAGCGGAAATTTTATTTTTTGCAGTGAAATCAAATCTCTTCTTCCGTATGCCAAGCTCGAACCTGATTTCAGTTCCTTCAACGAATATCTTGTCTTCCGATCGCTTCCCGGGGAAAATACGATGTTCAAGGGAGTCAGAAGCCTTGGAGCAGGACACTGTGGAACATTAGATGTAAAAAATTGTGGTAGTGGTCTGCGAACTTCGCAGTTTTTCAATCTCGCGAAAACATTGAACATAGATGAGGATTTATCTTTCAGGGAGGCTTGTGAAAAAACGGAAGTGCTTTTCAGGGAAAGCGTGAATTTACATTTGCGCAGCGATGTTGAACTTGGCATCCAGCTTAGCGGAGGCGTTGATTCAAGCCTGATTACGGCTGTAGCATCGCAGATATGCGCAAAAAGACTGCACTCGTTTTCGATATCCTTCAAGGAGTCATTCTACGACGAGTCGAAATATCAGAAAAGAGTATCTGAGGAATACAACACGGAACACCACGACTATCCAATGGACGAAGAGACATTTGTCTCTGTCCTGGAGAAGGCGGTATGGCATTATGAATATCCATTGAACGATCCTAATTCGGTCTGCACATATTATCTTGCCGTCAGGGCGAAAGAACATATTACAGTTATGCTGAGCGGAGAAGGTGCAGACGAGTCGTTTCTCGGGTATGCCAGGTTCAATCCGGAATCAATAAAAATTTTGAAATCCAGGACATCCCTCTATAATAATCCACTTTTCCGTAAGCTCATGCTTAAAATATGGCCGTTTAACAAAGGAAAAGATCTCTTCAAAGTTACAAAATATCCGCCCTCGATGTTCGCTCTCACCTATGCCGACCTGAATGATGTTGACAGACTTCTCAAGGGAAAATTCCAGGATATGACTTTCAGGCGAAATACCACGAATTCCGCAAACGGAAATGTTATTGACGAGGCCATTTTGCAGGATGAACTATGTGATTTGCCCCAATGGTTCACTCGTGCAGACAAAATGGGCATGGCCGCATCCCTCGAGTTCAGAGTTCCATTTTGTACGGAACCAATGTTCAGAATGGCTAACTCAATTTCCTACAGCCGCAAAGTTCGCCAGGGAGAAAAAAAGGCGATCCTCAAGAAAATTGCCGAAAAATATATTGACAAAGACCAGATATACAGGAAAAAGATCGGTTTTGGAACCCCTATTGACACCTGGATAAACAAAAATGGCGCCTACAACAGGATTTTCGAGGACACGGTCAACTCTGCATCATTCAAGTCGAGGGAATTTATAGATCACAAACATTTCAACAGCCTGTATCAGGCACATAAAAATGGAACGTATTCCGAAGTCAACAGCGCATTCCTGTGGACGTATTTCAATCTGGAACTCTGGTACAGGACATATTTTGAAAACGGATGGAAGAATTTAGTCTAAGGATACAAATATGATTATTCCTGGGAAATGTATTTGCGGTATTAAGGGGAAATTTATATGTCCTGCCCTCGAAGCCTCGATTTGTTCGCAGTGTTGCGGTTTGAAGAGAAACAGCAAAATCATATGTACGGCGGAATGTCCGAACAATCCTTTTGGATTTACAGGATATGACAAAGGTCTTGAGGTAAGCAATTCACTTTCAAAAAAAACAATACTTTTTCTCAGGGATGAAATAGGTGAATTCAAATTTAAAAACATTATCGACTCAGAACTCGAAGGTATTAATGATGAAAATGCGGATGAAGCATTTGCCGAAGAGGCAACTAGAATTTCTCTTTTATTTCAAAAAATGATGTTTCAAGTTAAGAATTCAGATGGACTTACCAGATATCAAGTCTGGGAAAAAAATGGATTCAAAGGGCTCAGCAATGATGAAAAGCAAAACCTTGTATTCAAAAAAGATTCTTCCCCGGCAATTGTCGAGGTGCAGAGGAAAATTGATGATTTGAGAGTCGAATGCATTGATCTTCTCGGGAGTAAGAGCAGGAAAATATTGATCTGCGACAAAAGCCTTGTGGCAAGATGCGTGAAGTTTCAGATTTTTTCATTCTGGATTACGCCCCAACCACATTATTTTACTGTGCTTTGCAATGCTTTTGATGTGAAAAGAGAATTTTTAGATCAACTTATGGGACATCTCAAGCTTTTTGCTGAAAATTACAATAGAGATTGCAGCGGACACGGAATAAGAGACTATCTCAAGGAAAATTACTTCAAGGTTCGCGAGATTCTGACCCGGCTGGCCAAAGAGCACCGGGAGAAAGTCATTGAAGGACTTCAATCACAGGTGGAATTCATCACTTCCAAATATGATATCAAAGGAAGCTTCGAAGATGTCACCACCATTTTGAGGTCAAAACCGGATTTTGTCGAGTTGGATGAGGAAGAAAGGAGAGATAGTGCAATGTTTTCATTCGATTGGCTGAGGAAAGGGGAGTCCAAGAAAATAGAAAGGAAGATGCTCTCGTTCTTCCAGCATTCCGATGATTCAGAATCTGCCGGAATCCTCGGAAGCCTAGATATTTACGACAATCATATCATCTTCAAGGCGTCATCCAGGCAGAAATATAAGTTCGCTGAAAAAATGCTGAAAAAATACTTGGATGACAAAATTGCTTTCTGCTCGGTCGAATCACAATCACTGAAGGAGACTCTCGATAAAAGAAAAGAAGATTTTGAAGAAAATGATTTCGAAGAACAGGAAAAGAACAGTATTCCACCCGAAGTGAAAAAGGAAGTCTTAAACAAATTTTTAGTTGAGCATTATCGTAAAATACTCGAAGAAAAAATCCCAATGCTCAACGATTTGACCCCGAGACAAGTGGCCAAGATTCCTGAAATGCGGCATAAACTCCTTGATTTCGCCAAATTGCATATTGAATCTCTTGAAAAACAAGGATTCTCCGAAATTGCTGAAAATCTCATAGACGAACTCGATTTAAAAGAACTTAAATCATAAATACCCGCAGAAGTTTACTTGGGCAGTAGGTTATTTTTTGAACCACAGGCATTGTTTTATAAATTGGTATAATTTTGATAATGAACAATTAAGCAAGGGTGGGAGACACAACAATGTATACTTTTCATGACTTAGCTAAAGATGTGCTTTCAGAGGCTGGAGTTCCTATGACTTATCAGGAAATATGGGAAAAGGCTAAAGAAAATAATTTGATTCAAAAGTTAAGGACAACCGGAAAAACACCGTGGCAAACCTTGGGAGCAAGACTTTTTGTAGATATTCGTGACAATACCAATTCTTTATTTATAAAAGTTGGAAAAAGGCCAGCAAGGTTTTTTATGGCTAGCAGGGCTAAGGAAATTCCAAAGGATGCCATAGAAAATATTGAAATTGAAGAGTCAAAGCCTATTAAAGAAACATCAAAATATAATGAACGTGATTTACATCCGCTCCTAGCGTATTTTGTCAATGCGAATCCAGTATTTGGGAGAGGCCGTGATATCTTGAAGAAAACTATATATCATGAGAAATCCGAAAAAAAGGGATATAGTGAATGGCTTTATCCAGATATGGTTGGAGTATATTTGCCACTTGAAGATTGGGAACCAGATTTAATTGAGTTTGGAAAACTAACCGACAATAAATTAATAAAATTATACTCCTTTGAATTAAAAAAGAATTTAAATAAGGGTAATTATCGGGAATCATATTTTCAAGCTGTATCAAATTCCTCCTGGGCCCATGAAGGGTATCTTGTAGCAGCTGAAATAAAGCAGGATGATGATTTTCTTTCCGAGTTGGAAAGATTGAATTTATCTTTTGGGATTGGAATAATTCATCTAAATTTTGATGATTTTGATTCTTCAACGGTAATGTTTCCAGCCATACCCAAAAATAATCTCGAATTGGAAACGATGAATAAACTATGTTCTCAAAACAAAGATTTTAAAAAATTTATACAGGATGTCAGGATAGATTTTGAGTCAAAAAGAATTCACAAATCGGAGTATGATAAAATTGTAGACGACCCAATTGAATATATAAAAAAGAAAATTAAGAATTAAAATGAGGGTTTTATGAAAATAAAAAAATTACAGATAGAAGATTTCAGGGGCATACACGAAATGTCATTGAATTTTCCTGATAATGGGACTGTAGTCCTTGTAGGTGTTAATGGTGCGGGAAAATCCACGATTCTTGACTGTATAGCGATAAGCTTGTCTGCACTTATTAATGATGTCTATAAAACAGTAAGAATTAAACGTTCGATAAAAAAAGACGACATTCAAAATGGCAAAGAAAAAACTAACATCCAACTAAAAATATTATTTTTTACAAAATACTATTCGGTTCAGGTATGGAAAAACATTTACAAGGTTCAAGGGAAAAAAGTAAATGTTGAAGGTGAAATCATTGATCATATTAAAGACGAAATAAAAAATAAATTTTCAGAACTTGACGTGCCAATTGCAGTTTTATATAATGTCAACAGGGCGGTTTTTGATGATTCATTAATGATGCGGGATAAACATGAATTTGACAAATTAGCCGTCTATGACCAGGCATTGACAGGTGCCAGAAATAGTTTTCGCATATTTTTCGAGTGGTTCCGAAGACGAGAGGACATTGAAAATGAGGAGCTTCGGGATATGGCTTCAAATGAAAACTTTATCAGAGAAGCCAAGGGAAAATATAAAAATGACAGGCAATTGAATTCGGTAAGAACTGCGATTGAGAGCTTTCTTCCGGGTTTCAAAAACCTAAGAGTAAGGAGAAAACCTTCTCTAAGGATGACATTGGAAAAAGATGGCAAGGAACTGATTGTAAATCAGCTTTCCGACGGAGAAAAATGTCTTCTGGCAATGGTTGGGGATCTTGCCAGAAGACTTGCGATTGCAAATCCGTCCCTTTCCAATCCTCTTGAAGGCGAAGGTGTTGTTCTCATTGATGAAATAGAACTCCATCTTCATCCTCAATGGCAAAGGAAAATAATTGATTCGCTCGAGAAAACATTTCCCAAGTGTCAGTTCATTGTAACAACTCATTCGCCTCAGGTTCTCAGTTTTGTCAAAAAGGAACAGGTGTTCATAATAGAGGATTTCAAACTGATTGGAAAAACGCCTTATACATATGGTAAAGATTCAAATTCCATCCTCTTCGACATTATGGGTGTTTTGGAACGGCCAGAGAAAGTAAAATCTCTTCTCAAGGAGTGCTATAGATGCATTGACGAAGACCGAGTTCCCGATGCCAGAAGGAAAGTCAATGAACTTGAGTCAATTCTGGGGCAAAATGATCCGGAAATTCTACGCGCCAAGACAATTCTCCAGTTTATGGTGGAGAGATGAAGCACATTGTCAAAGGCTCTGAACCTGAGAGTCTTACTATCCACTGTGGTAAGGAACATTCAAATTATGATAATTATCGTGATAAAGATGTTTTGAGAAATTCACTTATAGATGAACAGGGAAGCATCTGTTGCTACTGTATGCAGCGTATAAACAAATTAGGAATGAAAATAGAACATTGGGCATCGCAGAAAAAGTATCCAGCTAAACAACTCGAATACAATAATCTTCTGGCATCCTGTGATGGTGGAGAAGGATATTCTAAGCATCTTCAACATTGCGACACTCGCAAAGGAGAAGATGACATAACTATAAACCCAGCTGACAAAGCACATAATTGTGAAGATTTCATTTTTTATGGTTCTGGCGGAAATATCTATTCCAATGACAATCAGATCAATAAAGACCTCGACAAGACACTGAACCTCAACCTCCAAACCTTATGTAACAATCGCAAGGCTGTTTTAGATGGTTTGATTGATGGGCTTAGAAGGCAGAGACCTGATGGAACGTGGACACGCATGTTTCTTCAACGTGAAATAGAAGCCTGGGAAAAACGTAATCAAGATGGGGAGTTTCAAGAATATTGCATGGTAGTTGTTTTTCATTTGCAAAAGAAACTTGCCCGGATAAACTGATTAAATATGATGGTAGCTGGTTAATCAATTTACCCTGTCTAAATAATATTTTTGCTTATTAATAGTTGCAATAAAATTATGTCAAAAGAATTAACAATTGATTTCTGTCTGCGGCTGGTTCCTAATTTTACAAAGCTAGTTTGTGAACTGCAGAAACTACATCCTGAATGGTCTGTTCAATATTTAGCTGGAAATCTCATGGAATTTGGTCGAGGCCAGACATCTGGAATAGTTGAACCAAATGAAAAAGACCTGGCATTTTATAAAAGTTATTTGGCAGCACTAAATTTTGATCAAGCGCAATCGGCATTATTCTCCGCATATGCTACCGGCTGTTTAATGGGCTTAGTTCAAAATGGTGAGCTTACCCCAGCTCAGTTTATTGAATCTGTGGAGATTTCAAGACAATTCGCAGAAAATTGTATGGATACATAATGACAACTAAGGATTTAAATGGAGGGCCACGCTTCGTCGTGGCCAAAAATGAATGTGATTCGCCTAGGCGAACATCCATCTAATAATCCATCAAATATGCGTTACCAACAATAATCTCTTTTTATTTTTTTGAAAACACATGCATTGTATTGTATAAATGTATAATTTGGGTTATTAATAAATTAAGATATATGGAAAAGAAAATAATATACATCATCGCAGGGATAGTGCTTTTCGGATGCCAAAGTGCATATGATATTACGAGTTTCCAATATCTTATATCTCAAGATTTAATAAAACAATCATATTTTAGAAAGTCTGATTGCTCTATAATATTGAAATCAACGAATAATAAAGATGGATTAATTTTTGAGTCCGAGAATGATTACCCGCTACTAAAAATAACCGTATGCAAGGGAGGCTTCCTTTTATCAGATGAAAAGTATGAAGGATATAGAACATCTCTAAATGAACTTAAAAAAATGCTAAAAGACCAATCTCTTAAAATAGGAAAAGATCATCCTTTAGCAAAATTAAGCCAGGAAGAAAGGATAAAATTATTAGATGTTGCTTTTTCTGAATCAGCTAATATGCCAAAGATTGGAAAACGAGCTATTATTCATACAGGATTTGTACCCAACTCAAACCAGAACATTATATTTACAACTTCTGATGGGTGTTTTGATATAGAAATCGAAGCTCCTCTTAATTCAGAAAAAGACGATTGGGGGATTGTAGATGTAAATCTTTTGGCTGAGCTAATATCAACAAAATATAACCAACATTGAACTTAACCATTTGATGCTACCAACCTTGCTATACGCAGTTTCAACAATGGAGATAGATGAATATAAAGCCATATCTTTGATGATAGAATAGACAAAGATAGCAGAAGATTAGGGGAAATAATAAAAATGACAAGCAAGGATTTAAATGGAGGGCCACGCTCCGTCGTGGCCGAAAATGGACGCGATGAAGCGCGTCCCTCCATCATCCCAGAAGAAAACGGCCACGACGGAGCGTGGCCCTCCAGGAAAAAGCCTGTCCATAAACCAGTTCTTGACGTATTTAATCGCACCTCGATTGTTTTCCTTACGGTGTGTTCTCAAGACAAGCGACCGTTGTTTAACAAGCCAGACGTTCATGATCTACTGAGAATGGCATGGGCCGAAGCAGATGCGTGGTGTGTCGGACTCTATGTTCTCATGCCTGATCACATTCATTTGTTTTGTGCACCAAGCAGATATAATTTTCCAGCGTTAATCAAGTGGGTGCAGTATTGGAAATCTATAGCCTCTCGACAGTGGCCTCGTCCTCAGGAACAACCCATATGGGAGAAGTCATTTTGGGATACTCAACTTCGCCGTGGCGAAAGCTATTTTGAAAAGTGGAATTATGTTAGGAACAATCCGGTGCGAGCCGGTTTGTGCAACCGCCCTGATGATTGGCCATTCCAAGGAAAAATAAATGAGATCGTTTGGCATGATTGAAAGTTCTTCTGGAGGGCCACGCTCCGTCGTGGCCAAAAATGGACGCGACGAAGCGCGTCCCTCCATCATCCCAGAAGAAAACGGCCACCACAGAGCGTGCCCCTCTATCATTGCATCATAATAAAAGGAATTTATACATAAATGTGCGGGATACTTTTAAATATCGGAAATGAGACAATCACACCGGATCATCCGGCGCTGGAGATCATTGCCCACAGGGGACCGGACGGTTTCGGGGCGGAAAATTTCGACTGCGACAACTTCAAAGTCGGACTTGGCCATCGCCGTCTCTCTATTATTGATCTTTCCGAGTCAGGGCACCAGCCAATGTCATATGACAACGGCAGATTCTGGATCATATACAACGGCGAGATATATAACTACCGCGAAATCCGCAAGGAACTGGAGTCGGAAAAGTTCCAGTTCAAGTCAAGCTGTGATACGGAAGTTCTTCTTGCGGCATATAAGAAATGGGGAAGGAACTGCCTTTCGAAATTCAATGGGATGTTTGCATTTGCAATCTACGACACCCTCGAAAAGAAGGTTTTCCTTGCCCGTGACAGATTCGGGATCAAACCGCTTTATTATCTCAACACACCGAAATGTTTCAGAGCCGCATCGGAACTCAAACAATTTATTTCAGTCGAAGGGTTCAGCCCCAGAATAAACAAGATAAAGCTCTACCATTTCCTCAACAGCGGCGATTTTGACTATGACAATGAGACACTATGGAAGGACATACTTGAAATTCCGCCCGGACATTTTGCCGTTCTCGATCTCGTCAAATGGGATCCGGGATTGAAATTCGAAACAGAGGAATGGTATTCACCTCCGTTTTTCGAGGATAAGTTTGAGATAAGCTACGAAGATGCGGTCCGCGAATTTCGCAGAATTCTGCAGGATTCGGTCAGGCTCCGTCTCAGAGCGGATGTTCCGGTGGGTTTTCTGCTCTCCGGAGGAATTGACTCTTCAAGTCTTGTCGGACTCGCACACCTTATGCCGGGGGAGAGGAATGAAAATCTTAAGACATATTCATCCTGCTATGCAGACACTAAGATAGACGAGCGCGAATACATAAATGAGATGTTAAAATTCACAGGTGCAGAGTCTTGCCTGCATTTCCCAAAACCTGCCGATGTGACAGAAAATCTTGAAAAGGTGATATGGAACAATGATTTGCCCATACTCCAGGGGTCTCCGTCGGTTCATTGGTTGCTTTATAAAAAGATAAAGGAGGAGAATGATTCGAGAAAAGTCATAATGGAAGGGCAGGGCGGAGATGAAATAATGTGCGGATATGGTGATTTCTACTGGGCGATGCTGAACGAGAATATGCACAAATGCCTCTTTTCATTTGTCGGGCAACTTAAAACTTTCCAGAGCTACCATCACGAACCGTGGAAAATCGTCATACGAAAATTACTGCGCGTCAATTTTCCGTCATTTGTGAAATATCCTCCAAATCCATTGATCAGGCCGGAGGAATTGCTGGGAAGAGAAAAAATCCCGCCAATAGCTGTCCTCCGCGAAGAACCCACAGTTTCAAAGCTTCATAAGGACCGTTTTACAATATTGAAGTACATCCTTCACAATGTTGACAGGAACTCCATGGCGCACTCGAGGGAGGCACGAGTACCTTTCCTTGATTACCGTCTTGTTGAATTTTGCCTGAAACTGCCGGGCGAATACAAGATTGCCGGGGGGCATTCGAAAAGGATCATAAGAGATGCTGTCAAGGAATTTCTACCTGCGAAAATCGCAACACGGGTGAGCAAGCAGGGTTATTCGAGCCCGATTGCAATGTGGGCAAAAGACGGTCTCAGGGACTTTTTTCAGGAGAACATTTTGGATTTTGCTGAAATGCCTTTTGTAAATAGTCGTGAATGTTCGGAATCATTCGAAAAATATCTCCAGGGAAAATCCCATTTTGATCCTGTCATATGGCGGATGATAACCGTGAAAAAATGGATTGATGTCTTCAAGGCTCAATTCTAGTAAGGATAAGATGCAGATATTTGTTGATGCCGATGCGTTTCCAGCGGCCATACAGAAGATTTTGTTCCGTGCGGTCGAGAGACTTAAGGTTCCATTGATATTTGTGGCCAATGGCAAGTCAAGGATCCCGAGTTCGGAATACATTTCAAGTGTTGTCGTTCCTGCAGGTCCGGATGTTGCGGACGACCGGATTGTCGAACTGCTCCAATCCGGAGATCTGGTTATTACAGCGGACATACCTCTTGCATACCGGGTCGTAGAGAAAGGTGGATACGCCCTTGATCCGAGAGGAAAACTCCACACCGGCAAAAATATAAAGGAGCGTCTGGCAATGCGCGACCTTATGAATGAATTGAGGGGTGCAGGCCTGATTACAGGAGGGCCACCATCTTTCAACGCAAAAGATATTCAGGTCTTTGCCAATCAACTTGACAAATTTCTTACAAAACACCATAAAAGTAGAACAGGCTAAATATAGCTAATCACTTTGATTTTTTTTTTTAATCTACGATATTAAGCAGATAGGTAGCAAGACCGCAACAAAAGTGTCAAAGAGTCAAGATTATGAAAACAAACATAATAGTTTTTTCGAAGAACAGGACGTTTCAGCTCAAATCGCTTCTGTTGTCACTCAGGCATTACTCGGATGTGCCCGAAGAGAATATAATCGTAATATACAAGACCGATCCGGAAATCAGTTACGAACCGCTAAGGGAACAGTTCGCCTGTAGCTTCATCGAGCAATGCGATTTTCTAAAAGACGTTCAAATTGCTGTTTACGGAAATGATTCGGACTATGTCTGGTTCATGGTTGATGATCTAATCTACAGGGACAGTTTTAGCCTCGGTACCATCGAGAAATTTCTCGACGAGCACAAGGATGTTGATTCCTTCTGTCTTCGCCTCGGGAAAAATATAAAAAAGGGCAGGCAACCGCAATTTTTATCTGAAAAAGATGGAATTTGCATATGGAACACGGCCGAAGACCAGGGAAAATACTGGAATTATTTTTGGGAGCTGTGCAGTTCATTCTATCGCCGCGAGCTTGTTATTGAATATCTGCAGAAATGCCGTCCGGAAAGGGAGACATTCCCGAATCCATTCGAGTTCCACTATTATGCATGTATGCCGACCACAAGGATTTCCGGCATGGTGAAAATCATAAACAATATCCGTTTCATGTTTAGGAAAAAGAGTGCCAGAGTAGCCTGTTTCGATAAATCCAAATGCTTCATACATGGAATCAATCTTGTGGCGGAACTTGACGACAAGAGAGAAGAAACGTACAACGTCAAGGAACTTCACCAGAAAATGCTTGACGGCTACATCATAGACTTTAAAAGTATGAATGACGTTGAACTTGACACCCCGAGCCCTGGGCATGAATATTTCAAGATGATAAAAGAAACAACAAAAGAGATTTAACAAATTAAAAAAGAACTGGAAAAAAGGAGCTGAGATGAAATTACAAAAGTTTTTTGTGCTGTGCATTTTGATGGGTTTCATCTGCGGATGCAGTATAATCCCAGAGCGCCCAGCCATGAAGATCAACTATTATGATCTTGGGACACCTGATAAAAAGATTGAAAGTCCTTCTTTCAGTTTAATACCCGGAAAAATTGGTGGAATATCGTCATATACACAGAAAATGGTATTTAGAGATTCCGAAAATCAGCTTCATTTTGACGAATGCAACCGCTGGTTCTGTCCTCCCGAGGAAATGCTTAAGGCATATATGACAGACGTGTTTTCACGTAAGGATAATTCGCCTTCGGGGACGGAAGAGAAAAAATTCACCGTCTCCGCCTCGATTTTAAGATTGGATGGGGATATGAATGTGAAAACAGCCAATTTCACCGTGAAATATGAAGTTGCAGACCAGAAGACAAATATTGTGTTTTGCGAAGTCTATTCGAAATCGATACAACTGGAAGACATGACGGCTTCGGCCTTTGCCAAGGGAATATCAACGGCGGTTTATCAGACACTTGTGGAAATGAATGAAGAGTTGAAAAAAATCAAATGACGGAACCTGCAATCAAAATCGAGGCATCCGGAGACATCCTGAAGGTGGGAGGTTTTCCTGACACAGTCCTTGGCTGCGAGAAAATGCTCGCCATGGAAAAGATGTTTCTCTCGGCTCTCCGCCCTGCTATCAATACTGTGGAATTTGATTATTCAGGAATAACAAAGGGAAGCTTCCAGGCGATCACATTTTATACAACCTGCGCGGAAAGCTGTCGCATCCACCATAAAAACATCAGATTTTCAAACATTGGCGACAATGATTTGCTTGCGATTCTTGACAAGCTCGGATATGACGGCAGCGGAGGATATCATTCGCCTGAAAAAAGATTGCAGAAGCCATCATCCATATTTATTACTGCTGGAGCTGCAGCAATAAAATTCTACAGGGATCTCATCAAGATTGTAAATTTCACAGGTGAAGTTTTTCTTGATTTCATCTATCTTATCATACACCCTTGGAAGGTCAGCAGGAAAGAAGTCCTATACTATATGGACAAAGGTGGAACCGATGCGATACCGATTGTGACAATGATATGTTTTCTTGTAGGTCTTATTCTTGCGTTCCAGGGACTAGGGCAGATGGCAAGATTCGGTCTCCAGATATACATTGTTGATCTTGTAGGACTTGCGATTGTAAGGGAACTTGGCCCTTTGATGGTCGCAATGATCTGCATAGGGCGTTCCGGATCCTCTTTTGCCGCGGAACTAGGAACAATGAAGGTGGCGGAGGAGCTTGACGCGATGAATACGATGGGGCTGAGCCCGGCCCGATTTCTGGTATTGCCGAAGATAGCGGCGCTTGTCATGGTGATGCCCATGCTTGTAGTAATAGGAGATTTCGCCGGAATTGGGGGAGGTCTTTTCCTCACATCAATCATGAGCGACATCACTGTTTCGGAGTTCTACAACAGACTCATCACTGCAGTTATTCCGCAGAATGCACTCGAGTCGTTGGTGAAGGGTTTTCTTTTTGCATTTATAATCGCAGGAGTGGGATGTTTCCGCGGGATGGAGGCGGAAAGCGACGCCAAGGGGGTCGGTGTGGCGACAACCTCCTCTGTTGTCACCGGAATATTTCTGGTTATAATAGCGGATGCGGCTATTACAATAATATTCCCTCAGATAATGAGGCTTTGTGGAGTGGTCTATCTTTAAAGGGAAAATATGGAAAGACGCAAAGTCATAGAAGTAAGCAATCTTACGATAGGGTATGACGATTTCATCATACTCGAGAATTTGAATTTCCAGATCTATGAGAAGGAAGTGTTCATAATACTCGGTGGCTCTGGATGCGGGAAAAGCACCATATTGAAACATATGATAGGACTTTACCCGCCCATGTCAGGAGAAATTCTTATAAACGGACTGAGCATGGTGAAAGCCGACGACAAAGGAAGAAAGGAGATATCCCGCCAGTTCGGCGTGCTGTACCAGTCGGGTGCTCTTTTCAGCTCCCTCACCCTGGAGGAGAATATTGCTCTCCCGATCAATGAGTTCACGTGCCTGTCGGAAAGTATGATTTCCGCGATGGCAAAACTGAAACTTTCCCTGGTCGGACTGGAGGGATTCGAGCATTTTTGCCCTCACGAGATAAGCGGCGGGATGAAGAAAAGAGCGGGACTTGCCAGAGCTCTGGCGCTCGATCCGAAAATACTTTTCTTCGACGAGCCATCGGCAGGGCTCGACCCAATATCGTCGGCACAGCTTGACAAGCTCATCCTGGAACTGAGGGACAAGCTCGGATGCACCATGGTGATTGTAACCCATGAGCTCGACAGCATTTTTGCTATCGGCGACAGGGCTATAATCATTGACAAGGAGAAGAAAGGAATTATTGAGGAGGGAAATCCCAGGGAGATGAAAGAAAAAAGTTTGAATAATTGGGTGAAAAAATTTCTGACAAGAGATTCTATGAAACGCAACTAAGGAGACATATCTATGAGCAATGTGGGAAATAAATTCAAGGTGGGTGTGATTGTGATCGTCTCGGGCGTTCTTCTAGTCTTGGGGCTGATATCGCTGGGCGTAATGAAATATTTCTATGAAAGCTATGAGTTTATGACTGTCATCCAGACATCCGTCCAGGGACTAAGCAAGGGGTCCCTTGTGAAATACAAGGGTGTCCCTATTGGCCAAGTCACCAAAATACAGATCAGCGATATAGATGACAATGTATATGTGTATATGGCATTCCAGCCTGAATCGTTCAGCCGCAGTGACAGGGAGGAGATAAAGCTGAGAGGCGGGATCAGCTACCTGGACGATGAACTCAAAAAATTAGTGGAGAATGGAATGAGGTGTCAGCTCAAATATGCGGGCATTACAGGAGAGCTATATATGGAAATAGCTATGTTCGATCCGGGAAAATATCCGGTCACAGAATTTAAATTGCCCGAGGAACACCCTCCATATCTGCCATCCATTCCCCAACTCTCGTTCGGCGACCTCATGGAAACCCTTCACAAATCTCTCGGCAATCTCACACGGATCGATTTCAAGGCCGTTTCAACCAAGTTCGAGAGATTCCTCGACTCGGCAAACGAAGTCGTCGGAGATCACAACATAAGAAAAACTTTCGAGAATCTGAGTGGCACGATGGAGAACCTGTCGGAGGTCTCAAACACTCTGAAAACCGCCGTGACAACGGAAAAGATTGACGATCTTATCAAGAGTATAAACACAACCTCGGAAAATCTCAACAAGACATTCGATGACATATCGAAACTTACAAAAAGCCTGGACGATGAAATGAAGTCTTCGGAAATACCTTCCACCGTCAAAGAACTTAAAAAATTCATAAATGACGCAAAACAGACACTTGAAAAAGCCAATGAGCTTGCGGTTTCCCTCAAGGATCTCTCGAACTACCTCGAACAGAACCCGAATTCGGTCATCATGGGCAGAAAAGACGAGCCGCTGGTCAAACCGTAGATTGTGCAAGAAAAAATAAAAAGACTCCAGAAGTTCAATAAAACACTAAGAATAGGCTGTTTGATTTTATTTCTTACGCCTATTTTCCTATACTGTTGCCTATTTTTATTTTTTAATATCACCAGCCTGCCGTATAAGATTCGTCATGCAGGTGAAAAACATATAATTGATTGTGTGAGATTATTGGAACCTAATATGACAATTAAACGTGTGGAAAGTTTATTTCCCAGCGCATTAAAAAAGGAAGAAGAATTATGTAAATATAACTCTTATTGGATAGATAGGACATTTTCTAACAAAAAACAATATAAAATGATAACGTACAATGAATCTTCTGAAAACAGTGGACGATTTGCAAGAGCAATAATCTATTTCGATAGTGATGACCTAATCATAGGGTTGGACTATGCTTCATCAGGCTATCCGGCATTAGGGAAAGAGGATTTACAAAAGTGGGAAGGATCAGTGTCAGACTCTCATTAAGGATTAGGAAGGAATGTGTTAAGGCCTGTAAGGCCGTGATATACCAGCCCAGGGCAACGCCCTGGGAGCATAAAACAGCGATCATTTAAGCCCTGTAAGGGCGAGACATAATAAGGAGAGACAAGAATGGCACAGTCGCTATCGAAGATATTAATGCACTTGGTTTTCAGCACGAAAAATCGTGAGACTTGGCTCATAGATTCTTTGAGACCGAAATTGCACGCCTATCTTGCAGGAGCATGCCGGGCGGTTGGTAGCGAAGCGTATCGTGTAGGCGGAATAGATGATCATGTCCATATAGCCTGCACACTTCCTCGGACATTGACAGTTAGCAAGTTGCTGGAGGAGATCAAGAAGTCATCATCGGCTTGGGTTAAGGAGCAGAATACTCAATTTGGTGCTTTTTCCTGGCAAGCTGGATATGGTGCATTCTCTTTGGGACAATCACAATTGCCTGCGCTTTTGGACTATATTGACAATCAACGAGAACACCACCAGTCACGCACATTTAAAGAAGAATTATTGGATTTTCTCAACCGCTATGGTATTGAATATGATGAGCGGTATATCTGGGACTAGGAGTTATGTCAAGCCCTATCAGGGCTTTGATATTTGTGGGAATCCAAACCCGGGGCGTTGCCCCGGGCTGGTATGTGAAGCCCTTTCAGGGTCAAAAAACATTGGAGAACAAAACAATGTCAATATGTTATGTTAAAGGGGATGGCTTATTAGCAACGTTCTCAGAAGAAATGTGTTTAGGCCTGTAAGGCCGTGGAATACCAGCCCAGAGCAAGGCCCTGGCAAGATAACGCAGCAACGATAAAAAAGTTTAAATATTCAATATACAACACTCAATTTTCATCGGATTTTTATGACTTCGTCATTGGATATTCTGTGCCTGCCCCTCGTAGCTCAAAGAGCGGAGTGGGGTTCGATATTGGATATTCAGTTATGGCAAATTTAAGCCCTGTAAGGGCGTGACATAAAAGGAGAAACCAAATGAAATGCATGATTTGCAAGAATGTGGAAATGGTCAAGAGAGAGCTGGAGGAGAAATTGCCAGCATCCGAATGCACGAAGTGCGGAGGAATCTGGATCTCGGCCAACAACTACTGGAACTGGCTGAAGTCCCAGGGAAGTCCTCTCCCCGAAAAACCAGAAAACTACACCCTCAAATTGGAGGTGTTTGACTCGAAACAGGTGAAAATATGTCCTGATTGCGGACATTTCCTTACAAGGCGCAAGGTAGGACACGGACTTGGTTTTTGTGTTGACAGATGCGAAACCTGCGGTGGAATCTGGCTTGACAAGAATGAATGGGAAATCCTTAAAAGCAGAAATCTCCACGACGAGATTCATTTCATTTTCAGCGAGCCTTGGCAGAGAGCTGTTGCGCAGGAGGAAAATAGAAAAGCATACGAATCACATGCTGAAAAATTCCTCGGGACCGCCGACTATGGAAAAATCTCCGAATTCAAAAGGTGGTTGGAAAAGCACCCTCAGAAAAGCTTCATTCTTGCATACGTCAAAAATCAGGAACTGTAAATCTGGATGATTCAGCCTAATTTGTAGGGCTGGCTTCGATGAAGCCGCTGTAAAAATGCCACTCTCATCCCACGTCGTCCGCATTCGAGGGACTATGAGGAACAGGTTGAGACTTGGCCTACTTTTTAAACTCATAATACCAAGCTTGACGGTTACGATTAAATTATGAATACTCCAAATAACATTCCAATTCATTTTTCACCGGAATTTACCATTCCTCATTTTCTGCTTGTTGTAGGCAGACAGGGCAAGGATTCGACACACAGCCTGGTCGGGAAAACGGAATACTCAGAATTTAAGTCGGGTTCAATTAAAATGTCAGTCGAGTTTTCCGGCATGAATCCCCAGCCGTGCTTCGTTGAAAATGCAAATGCGGTCGGATTCGTCCTCGGTTCACCAATCTACAAGGATGTGAAAATTGATCTGGCAGGAACAGGCATGGCACTTCTCAAGGATTTTTCCGCAAGGACGGCAATCGAAGAGATTGACGGCGAATTTCTAGCATTTTCGTTCACAAGATTGGATGGACGTTTGAAAATTATCAATGACAGGTTCACGTCCGTTCCACTATATTATTATAATTCTCCTGAGAAAAATATTTTCTGTGCAAGTCCATATTTTTATGATATCTGGAATTTCCTCAAAAAAAATGATCTGTTAAAATTAAACAACGAGGCATTTTTTGAATTTATATGGTTTCAGAGGATTTTCGGGACTAAAACGCTTGCAGAGGGAGTTCCATTTCTGCAGGATGCCCACATTATGGAAGTTTCTGATTTTAAAACTTCCCTTGCCCGATACTGGCGGAGAAATTATTCTAAAAACAGGAACAAATTTGAGACAAATGCCCATTTGCTCGCGGATTTTGTACGAGAATCGGTGAAACTCAAATCCGGCGATGGGAAAAAATACGGTCATTTCCTTAGTGGGGGAATGGATTCCAGATCAGTCCTGGCCGCCTTTTCCGGAAATCTTCCCGCCTGTTTCACAGTAGGAGTCTCAGATAACCGTGAAGTTCAAACCGCAAGAAAAATAGCTCAGGCAAAGGGTGCGGAACATTATTATCTGGAACTTGATCAGGAACACTATGGAAAAATCCGTGAGGCTTCGACAAATCTCTGTGGGGGAATGTACAACTACGACCATGCAATTTTTCTCGGATACAATGATGCTGTCCGGAGCAGGGCGGAAGTCTGTTTCAACGGCTATGGCTTCGACTTTATGTTCCAGGGAATGTATATACCGGCCCGCAATCTTAAAATCGGCAATCATGTCCTTTATCTTCGCAAAATGATTGAACTTCCAGATAATCTGGTAGATTATTTCATTCAGAATGCATCTTACAGGATCAAGGATGCGGATATAATGAGTTTCGTGCGGGACTACAGAAAAAAAAGCCTCGAATCATATCTCCACGAAAGCATAAATGAAATATATGAGAATGGAAGAAAACTTACGGGCGACAAGAACGACTTGTGGGAATATTTGACATTCCATCATGTTTCCAGACATTACAGCTATCCGAATGTTATCGCACTTTCAAGTTTTTGTGAAGCTCGCATAATTTCATTCACAAACGACATATTCAATCTTTATCTTACGCTGCCAACCAGCCAGCGTTTCAACGGAGCGATTGAAAAAGAATTGTTGAAAATTCTCGACCCTAAACTTGCACGCATAAGAAGTGCCAACACAAACCTGCCAGTCACTGCAACTCCTCTTGAACAAACGTTGTTCCAGCTTGCGAATGCCGCAAAACGAAGAATTCTCTGCGAAAAGGACTACGAGGAATGGACTCAGCGCACCTGGCCTTCGCGCGAAGTCGCCCTGCGGAATAATAAATTACTAAAAAATGCCGCGCTGGATATCATCAATTCCAATGTACTGGAACAACTCGATTTTCTGGATCTTGGCAAAATAAGATCGGAATTTCCCAACTGGCTCGATGGGAAAAAAGTCCCCGGCATAAGCGGGGATCTTGTCCAGACCATAGTTACCATGGGGACATTTCTTAAAAATGCCTGAGTTTGCCTCTTCTGACAATTATATATTTTTCTGGACTATAGCAAGTCTTGCTGCATTTTTCGTAGGATTTTCGAAGAATGGAATAAGCGGTGCGGGAATCCTCGCAATTCCTGCGATGGCGCTGGTATTTACCCCGAAGGAATCCACAGGGGTCATTCTTCCAATGCTTATTGCAGGAGACATTATTGCCGTCTATTGCTTCAGAAGACATGGCGAATGGAAGTATATTCTAAAATCTCTTCCCTGGGCCTTTCCCGGAATAATCGCGGGCTGGGCGATGATGAATTTCTCCGGAATAAGCCAAAGACAGTTCAGCTTTATGATAGGGCTGATTGTCATGGCCGTCCTTTTTCTGGGCGAATGGCTTGCATATAAAAAATCAGATTCTGAACTGCATATTCCGCACAAATGGTGGTTTGCCGCAGTTTTTGGTGTTCTAGGTGGGTTTACCACAATGACGGCAAATGCCGCAGGACCGATATTCGCAATTTATCTTATCGTACTTAATCTTCCCAAGGATAGCTTCATAGGCACCACCGCCTGGATATTCTTTCTCTTGAACATATCAAAACTGCCACTGAGCTGTCATCTGGGATTCATTACGACGAACACGCTTATCTTCAACATCAAGATGCTGCCATTTATTGCCGTTGGAGCCTTTGTCGGATACAAGACACAGAAAATCATACCTCAGAAGTCGTTCACTTTAATAGTAAAGCTTCTCGCCGCCGCTGCCGCTCTCAAACTCATTTTCACATGATGAACAGGCCCATAAAAAAAACGCCGGAATGCCACGGCGTTTTATTTAATAATCACATTTTAGTAGTGTCATTCCAATTAAAAGTCAAATTGAGCTAATTATCCATGGACGGCAAAACATCTGAGAAACCGTTTTGGCGATCGCATTCGTGCCTGTTGCAAGCTTGCACAATTCGCCATTGACTTTTAACATCACATCAGAGAGTTTTTCG
>CAIQLG010000287.1 GCA_903872565.1 uncultured Lentisphaerota bacterium
CCCTCGCTTGGCTGGGATGGGATTTATTCGGGGAGTCACGGCAACAACTCCATGATAGCTGTAGACGACAACACGCTGCTCTATGTACATGACGCATTACGCCCGGACTCTACCGCGCCCAACGCCTGGCTACAGCACGCAGGACATGGTCTCATCATCACTAGGAGAATCGAGATCCATGCCGGATAGTGGAGATGACAAATCGGAATAACAATATTAATTTCACAACTTTGAAAATTTAGAGTTTTACAATTGGCTCAAAGAGCAAAAAAGGAGAAGTTAGATGAAACATGTGATGGCAATGTGCGTGGTCGGAACTGTACTGCTCATGATGGTCGCCGGACGCGCGGTTGGACAGGAAAATGCAAAAAAGAATGGCTCCGATGTCCGGGCGGCACCGCTGACCCTGGTGGACAAGGGGATGAGCCTGGCACCGATTATCGTGTTCAAGGACGCGCCGCCGTTCACCCGGAAGGCGGCCGACGAATTGGCCGCCTATATCGAGAAGGTTGGCGGTGTCAAACCAAAGATCATCGAAGGCCTGCCCGATCCCCTGCCGGAAAAGGCCATCTGGGTCGGGTTCCAGCCGAAACTCAAGGAGCTCTTCCCGAAAACGGATTTTGATTTCAAGAATCCGGAAGAGATCCTCATCACCGCCAACGACAAGAACCTGGCGATTGTCGGGCGCGACATCTGGGATCCCCAGCATAACGTGGTTAAGTCATACTGGAACCAGCAGCCGATCGAGGGCTGGCAGCAGGAATTCGGCACGGTCAACGCGGTGTATACATTTCTCCAGGACTATCTGGACGTGCGCTGGCTCTGGCCGGGCGAAACTGGTGAAGACATAATCAAGAAGGAAACGATCGCCTTCGCCCCCTTCGAATATCGCTATCACCCCCGGATCCGCTCGCGATTTGGTGTGTTGTGGAACACATGCATCGGGGATTCCCGGGGTGCCATTTCCCTGGACTGGTCGCGCTTGCAGCGCATGTTGCTGGACTCGTCAAACTTGATGTACAGTGGTTTCCCCTCTGGACACTGGGGTGCCTTGGCCTCGAAGTGGAAAGAACTTCACGAGACGCACCCGGAGTATTACGCCCTCCAGCCCGATGGCACACGCAGCGGCTGGCCGGGAGACTGCAGAAAGCTGTGCAAGTCCAACCCGGCGGTCTGGGACTACTGGCTGAAAGACGTGGAGGAGCAGCTCAAAGAGGATCCGACGCGGACCATGTTTTGCGGTGCGGTCAACGACAACTGCATGTCCGGATATTGTGTCTGCCCCAACTGCCTTGCCTGGGATGTGCCAGAGGCGGAAAAGCGTATGCTGATGTGGGACGGGTTTTCCCAGGAGTATGTGGCGATGAGCGATAGGCAGACGCGATTCGCCAACACTCTGGCGC
This sequence comes from uncultured Lentisphaerota bacterium, assembly GCA_903872565.1. GTDB lineage: Bacteria > Verrucomicrobiota > Lentisphaeria > Victivallales > GWF2-50-93 > CAIQLG01. Next base: position 1,404 of record CAIQLG010000287.1, read on the forward strand.
GCAAATTGCGGGAACGCTATCCGGATAAGGATTACTATGTAATGATGCTCGCCTATGGTCCGAGCCTTCCGGCACCGCTCAAGAACAAGCCGGATGACAACGTGATTGTCCTGTTTACCCCCAACTGGTTCGCGGAAATAGGCGACAAGGATCCCCGTTCTCCCGTGGGTACAACGTGGTCGCAGGAATTCGCCGACTGGGCGGCTATCGGCACGAAGAATATGTGGTGGCGCCCCAACATGGACGGCAAAGGCGGCAAAGATTTTGGTCTTCCCGACGTGCCTTTTGGACGGGCCATGGAAAGCGTGCGCCATATCGTAAAAAACAATTGCACCGGGATATGCCTCTCAGTCTTCCAGCATTCCTGGCCGACGCAGGGTCCGCTATATTATCTGCTGGCCCAGTTGGCCTGGAACCCCGACCAGGACGGATACAAGATCCTCGATGATTATTATCGGCGCGGTTTCGGCCCGGCAGCCGGGCAGGTGAAGGCGTACTGGACATTGATGGAGGAGATTCGCAACCGGAAGGTCGATGGCGATCTGGCGTATTGGAAGGCCTATGATGAGGCATTCTTTAAACGCGCCACCGGCCTGCTGGACGAGGCGGATGCCGTGCTGGCCAAGGCGCCGGAGATATACCGGAAGAGGCTGGCGCATGTGCGCGTCGGCCTCGATTTCACGCGTCTCATGGTCGAAACGATTGAATTGAAGGAACAGTATGGGACAAGCCAGGACACCAAGATAGCCGACAGGCTGCGCGAGAATATGAAGAAGTTGAGAGATATTATCCAGGCAAAACCCACGAATTATATGGCGGTAGGTCCGGATCTATTCCAGAACTGGCTGGATCCGAAAAGCCTGTTGGCGTCGTCCAAGGGACTGGCACCAGCAAGGTTGGGTGGGGAGGAGCCCCCGGCCACTACTGTCCTTGGCGTCGCGGAAAAGACCGGCTGGACACTGGTTTTCAGCGACGATTTCAAGCGGACGGAACTTGGGAAGGACTGGGTGGAGGTGGATGGGAAATGGAAGGTGGAGGACGGTTTCCTCCAGGGCAGCGGCACGTTGATATCCGCCCAGGGGTTCCCCTCGGATTATCCGCCTGGCTTCATCCGAATGGAATTCGAGGCCGTCTCGGCGGCGAAGCCGATCATCTTTTTAAAGGACCAGCCGAAGCCGAAGGTCGGCCTCTGCGACTTGAGCTCATTCATCCATGCCCAGTCGCTCGAAAAAAACAAAAACCCGTTTAGCAAGGGTTATTTCTTTCAGTTCGGCGGGCAGATGAACACGTTCAACAAATTACTGAAAAACGGGGAGCAACGGCAGCTCGACTCGGCACCGAAAAAGCTGATTTCACAAGACGCGACGCACAAGGTTGTGGTGGAAAACGACAAGGGGCAGCTTCGCTGTTTTGTCGATGGCGAACTCGTCTTGCACGACACGGACAGGCAGCCTGTCGTGGGCGTGGGTTACGACCATGTGGGATTTTATTTTGTTACCCCTTTCAAGGTGTCGAACGTCAAGGTGTACGTGAAACGGCTGCCGGACGATCTGAGATAAACAGCGAACGTGCCCGGAATGGTAAGGAAAGCAGGCAAGAGTTCCGTAATCCGTAAAGTATGTTGTTTCGCTTGTAGTAGGCGTATTCATCCGCCGTTCTTCTTCAGAACGTGCAATAAATTGCACTACTACGAACCGATGAAATGCTAATAGATTACAAGTGACATAAAGCAAAAAAGGAAAAGAGCGATGAGACATCTGGTGGCAATGTGCGTGGTCGGAACTGCATTGTTCGTGCTGGTCAATGGATGCACGATGGTGCAAAAAGATGCAAAGAAGAATGACTCCGATGTCCGGACAGCTCCGCTGGTACTGGTGGAGAAAGGGGTGAGCCTGGCGCCGATCATCGTGTTCAAGGACGCGCCGGCGTTCACCCGGAAGGCGGCAGATGAGTTGGCCACCTATATCGGGAAGGTCGGCGGTGTCAAGCCGAAGGTCATCGAAGGCCTGCCCGATCCCATGCCGGAAAAGGCCATCTGGGTAGGGTTCCAACCCAAGCTCAAGGAATTGTTCCCCAAAACGGATTTTGATTTCAAGAACCCCGAGGAAATTCTCATCACCGCCAACGACAAGAACCTAGCGATTGTCGGGCGGGACCGGTGGGATCCTCAGCATAGCGTGGTGAAGTCTTATTACTCCAGGGGACCGATCGAGGGCTGGCAACAGGAATTCGGCACGGTCAACGCGGTGTATACGTTTATCCAGGATTATTTGGACGTGCGCTGGCTCTGGCCGGGCGATATCGGCGAGGACATAATCAGGAAGGAGAAGATCGCCTTCGCGCCCTTCGAATATCGCTATCACCCCCGGATCCGTTCGCGATTTTCCGTGTTGAGCTGGGCATGCATCGGGGATAGCAGGGGAACGATTTCCTCGTACTGGTCGCGCTTGCAGCGTATGCAACTGGACTCGTCAAATTTGATGTACCTAGGTCTCCCCAGTGGGCACTGGGGCGCCTTGGACGCGAAGTGGAAAGAATTTCACGAGACACATCCGGAGTATTATGCCCTCCAACCCGACGGCACGCGCGGCACCTGGCCGGAGTATGGTAGAAAGCTTTGCAAATCCAACCCGGCGGTCTGGGACTACTGGCTGAAAGACGTGGAGGAGCAGCTCAAAGAGGATCCACCGCGGACCTTATTCTGCGGTGCGGTTAACGATGCATCCCTGGCCGGATATTGTGTCTGCACGAACTGCATCGCGTGGGATGTGCCCGAGGCGGAAAAGCGGTTTCTGGTCTGGAAAGGTTATTCCGAGAATTACGTCGCGATGAGTGATCGGCAGACGCGATTCGCCAACCAGTTGGCGCGCAAACTGCGGGAACGCTATCCGGACAAAGACTATTATGTAATGATGCTCGCATACGGTCCGAGCTTGCCGGCCCCGCTCAAGAACAAGCCGGACGACAACGTGATCGTCCTGTTCACCCCCAACTGGTTCGCGGAAATAGGCGACAAGGATCCCCATTCTATCGTTGGCACACTCTGGTCAAAGGAATTCGCCGACTGGGCGGCTATCGGCACGAAGAATCTGTGGTGGCGCCCCAACATGGACGGCAAAGGCGGCATGGGTTATGGTCTTCCCGACGTGTCTTTTGGACGGGTCATGGAAAGCGTGCGCCATGTCGTTAAAAACAACTGCACCGGGATATGCCTCTCAGTCTTCGATAATTCCTGGCCTACTCAGGGTCCGCTATATTATCTGCTGGCCCATTTAGCCTGGAACCCGGACCAGGACGGATACAAGATCCTTGACGATTATTATCGGCGCGGTTTCGGCCCGGCGGCACCGCAGCTCAAAGCGTACTGGACCTTCCTGGAGGAAACGCGAAACCGGAAGGTAGATGGCAATCTGGCGTTTTGGAAGGCATACGATGAAGCGTTCCTCAAACGCGCGACTGGCCTGCTGGACGAGGCGGATGCCGTGCTGGCCAAGGAGCCGGAAATCTACCGACGACGCATCGCGCATGTGCGCGTCGGACTCGATTTCACGCGTCTCATGGTCGAGACGATGGAGTTGAAAGAGCAGTATGCGGCAAGCAAGAAGCAGGACACCAAAATGGCCGACAGGTTGCGTGAGAACATGAAGAAGTTGAAGAATATTATTGATGCGAAACCCACGGACTATATGGGGATATGTGCTGATATGTATCTGAATTGGCTGAACCCGAATAAGCTGTGATTAGAGCAAGTATTCAAAAAAGAAAAGAAGAAGTGACGATCAAAGAGGGCATCATGGATTCAGGAGTTTATAAAGGAGTTTGATAATGTGTAAAGGTAGTTTTGAAGAAAAAGAAAAGGGGATCTCTGTCTTAATGGATTCAAAGGATGTTTTGCACCAGGTCCGATATGACAACGCGTTCAGCGACTGGTCCGAAGCCCTACCGCTCGGCAACGGCCACTTCGGTGCGATGGGCTATCTCGACCGCGAAGACGGACTGATTTTTACGTTCAATCATTACGACGTGTACTATCGGAGCAACCTCTCGCCAGAGGCGTTGGCTACAGGAAATCCGTACGTCGGCAAGGGGTTTCGAGAGGTTGACCGAAAAGAGATGAAACGGCGAGCACTGGAGGCGCATGCGGACCCGAATCATCCCGCGCATCAGAACTACAATGTTTGTTTTTGGCCCGAAGTTGCGACGCGTTGGGGCTTTCCGATCCTGATAGCCCCTGGTGTACCCATGGCGATCGCCGGATCCTTGCGGCTGATCCCGCGAAAAGGAGCGCTTGCGGCGGCTCCCCATGCAACGACGCTGGAAATTGAAAAGGCGCGGGTTCGATTCTCCCTGCCGAATCTCGAATTGCGGTCGTTCGTGGCGCAGGGTTCCGATGTATTCGTGGCGCGGGTGACTCAGACGGAGCCGGGCATCTTCGAATCCCTCGAACTGTCCGTCCCGAAAATGCGGTTGCATCCGATCGTTCCCGTGCGCGCCGACATGGCGAATGGCTCTGTGTTTTTCATCGAAAACAGCTTCTGGTCCAGGACGAAACAGGGAGCGCCGCCCTACCACTACGTCATCGCCGTTAAACTTATCGGCGCAAAAGGCGAACTCAAACGTCATGCCGACGCCGATGTCCTGAACGTTACCCTGCAACATCAAGCGAAGGACATGACGTTCCTGGTGACGGTGATTCCACCGGACGAAGGGCCGGACCTTGTCGCCGCCGCCTGCCGCAAGTTGGATGATGCGGCGGGACGGCTGGACAAACTGGAAACGGCGCATCAGAAGCACTGGAGTGGTTTTTTTAGCGCATCGCGGGTCTCGCTGCCGGATCGGATGCTGGAAACGCTCTGGTATCTCCACCTGTATTCGCTGGCCTCGTGCAGCGGGGAAGGCGCACGCCTGTACGGCGAGGCGTGTGGCCTCAACGGATTATGGAATATCAAGGGCCCAACCCAATGGGGGAGTTCTTGGTACTGGGACGTCAACATCGAGCAGGCGTTCTGGCCTGTTTTTACCAGCAATCATCTGGAATTGGCCAAACCGTTCCACAAGGGATTGCTGGCCTGGGTCGATGCGGCCCGAGCCCAAGCCAAAGAATACTATTCGTTGGACGGCATTGCGGCCGATTACCCGTTCACCTATTTTATGTCCATCTGGGCTTGGTGTGCGCAGTACTTCTGGTGGTATTACACATATTCCGGGGACGAGTCATTTCTGAAAGAGACCGCCTACCCGCTCTTCAAGGAGATATTACGTTTCTACGAGGGGTATGCCGAGTACGACAAGGAAACCGGGAAGCTGGTGATTTTCCCGGATGTCTGTCCGGAGCAAGGTCCGCTGACGCGCAACTCGATGAGCACCATGAGTTGCTTGAAGTATCTCCTGCGAATGGGAATTCAGAGCAGTGAAACGCTCGGGTGCGATGAGGATCTGCGCAACACATGGAGGGACATGCTGAACCGGTGCGGGGAATACGCCTGGAACACGTCGCATCAATTTGGCGAATATTACATGGACTGCGAATGGTCGGAAGACCTGCTCTACCTGGGCCACAGCGGTATTCTGAAGCCGATCTACCCCAATCGTGAAATAACCAAGCGCAGCTCGCCAACGGAGAGGAACAGGGCGTTGGGCACCTTTCGCTACTGCGACGGGCTTCAGGCCCACTGCACGCACGCCATCTGGCCGGCCGCCGCCGCCGCCGTCCTCGGACTCGGTGATGAAGCAGCACGTATCCTTTATGACCGCGGCATCTCATTGCAGATGTCGGCCAGCGGCATGTTCTCGGAAGAAACAGAACGGTGGATGCAAAATTGCCTGACCTACGCCACTCCGGTCTATAATCCGCCGTTAATTGAGGCCGGCAGCACGGTCGTCGCGGTGATCAACGAGATGCTCCTGCAAAGTTATGACGGAGTGATCGAGGTCTTTCCTGCCATACCGGTCGGCGCGCCGACGACGCGCTATCACAATGACTGGCTCAACCCACCGCATCGGGCGCCGGCGCCGGTTCAGAAGTGGGAGGATTGCGCTTTCGAAAACCTGCTGGCTGAGGGCGCGTTCGAAGTTTCGGCGTGGTTGCGTGGCGGAAAAACAGCTGCTGTGCGAATCACGAGTCGTAAGGGCAATGTCGTGCGCATGATCGATCCGTTTTCCACGGAAGCGGTTGTCAGAAACGGCACCGCAAAGGTAGAGCACACATGCCAGAATGGGGTTCTGTCGTTCCCCACGACCGCCGGTCAGACGTATGAGATTTCCACGGGAGGAGAAGCGCCGACAACGGTCCAGAAGGTGGATGCGGACCCAACCTTGCCGCTTGTCGCAACGGCGTTCACACGCCGCCGCGTTTTTTTGGGTAAAGACCGGGACACGGAATTTTATCGCGCCTTGGACTGCGCGTTTCTCGATTTTTATCCAGGGGATCTTCCGCAATCCAAGTTGACGATTTACAAATTCGACTTTACCCAGCCCCAACTCCGCAAGGACTACTTCAAGGTAGTTTCCTGGCAGTGGCACATCAACCGCAAGGCCGGGGGGGAATTCGTGCCCATTTCAGCCGACAGCAAATATGACTACACTGTGGGACGCGGTTGGGCTGACATTGAACATTTGATCTATATTGATCGGGGCGCGCCGGACGAGCTACGGAGGGACTTCGTCTGCTCCAAGGCGGCCGCGGAATTCCTCGTGTTCCTGCGCGCCGGACAATACCAGGTTGTGCTTGTTTCCGGAGACCAGGAGGCTGCCAGTGGTATCTCCGTGAGCGTGCCGGGGGGCACCTCATGGGAATCCGGACCGCTCGCCCCCGGCTCATTTGCCGTGGGGACCATACTGTTAAATCACGCACGGGATGGAGTTGCATCCTTTCATGTTAAATCGCCGACGCCGTCTCCGGCATGGTCGCTGTGCACGTTGATTATAAACAGGATACTATAGAGGTAATCGCAAAAGTCTGAAATTTGGTGAAGTGGTTTCTCGGCAATCACGATGTCGGCACAAGGGTTCCCCCTCCCCTCGCCCACCAGCTTGGTGGCATTTATTCAATAGTGCCGGCAGGTTGCCGGTGTTCCTTCGAAAATACAATTTTCTATACTATTGAGTTAACCTTCCAAAATAAATTTACAAGTCATCCAACCACCAAAAAAAATGAGTGGTTTTTAAAAGTCCACACCCTGAGGACGGAAATTTCCGAGTTACTCTGAAAATCTTCACGGAATCCGATTTAAAATAGAATAAGCTTCTGAGTAAAGCTTAATATATTCGCATGTACCTGAAAGAATTCTGTCTTCAAATTGCGCTTGGATTTTCTTCATGTGATTACTGCACTTGAAGCGCTGGTATAATGAGTCTGATGCCGAATAATATCTTCCACTTAAAAGAGGTTCAAAACTTGCGGTTTCGCTTATCGGAAACGGCAGGAAGAAAGAATGGCGGCTGTTCCCGCAGCATGCGTAATTTATTGAATTTCCGGGATCCTTTCTGTCAATGACCTGCAAATGAACCGATATTGTCATCCAGAAATGCTTTAAATCATCGTTGCACAGGGAATGCGGAACATATTTCCTATCCCTCGACAAAGCAAAAATGCGCTTCAGGTCATTTTCGTCAACAACGCCATGAAGAAGCTCGTCAATCCTCTTTTTCCTTAGCAATGTGTTTTTGCTTGGAGCCGCGCTTTCCCATTTCCTGGCTTTCGGAAGCGTGAAATGGTTCGATACTGTAAATATGCCCTTATCTATGAACTTATAAGTAAAATCCCTTGACGTGTATTCAAGTATTATTCCTTTTTCACTGTCGGCAAGCAGGAGGATAGTGCCTCTTTTTTTGCCAGCGCCGCCTGCTACTTTTTTGCCTATGAGTTTTTCTATCAGGTCAGGAATTTTTTCCACGGAAGAAGCATGCTCCGCGACATACCTTAATATGTGGCAGTCTGATAATGCCGGTTCCTCTGTTATATCCTCTGTGGTGGAGCCTGTATTGTTTGCTCCGGCAAGTCCGCTCGAACTGAAGAAGTGCGCCACTCCCATGTTCCCTATATCATGGCCAACCTGATAATGAAATTTTCCATACTTTCTTGTGTAAAAACTCTGTATATGGTTCCGCTCATCCCTGATTTTAAAAAGCATGTTGTGTTTTTTGCCGATTGAAATGAATGACGTACAATTGCCGGCTTTTTTGGAGGAGAAAAAATCAGGAGGAAGACAGTTTATCTTCAGATAGTCATTTAAATCAATTCCAGCGGCGTCTGAAATCCCTTTTGCCTCCTCCAGCCAGTTTCCTGATACTGACTTGAGTATTCTGGTAAAATCTTTTATTCTTGAATTCAGAACACTTTCAGTGATTTTGTTTTTCTTTTGTACTTTATTTACGTTGCAAATGCGGTTGCGCAGGAAATTTTTCCAGTATGACCCCAGCTTAAAGCCGTCCGAATAACAATCGCCTTCAAAATTTACAAATTTCATTTAGCCGCATTCCTTTCAATTTACATACATAAGTAGTATATTAGCCATTTGTATTAAAGTATAATGTTAATTGATACATTATGATGAAAAAGCATTGGAGCGTTTGCTTTTGACAAAGCATTCCAATGGCAAGAACAATAGGATAAATGTGGAGGAACCATCGTGACAACTTTTAAAATCATTACAGGGTTTGATGGAGCTTGCCCTTTTTCAGATGAAGGGGTATCTCTGTTAAATGATGGGACATTTGAAGTGAGGCCGATGTGGCGGCCCGCCCCTGGGATCAGCGAGGAAAGCCCTGATTGTGGAGGAAGCAGGTTCTCCATAAAAGTCGAAAACACATCCACTGGACCATCCTTTTTCGAGTGCTTCATAAACTGGGAAGATAAGCAGCAACAAAGACTTCATTTTCATGATTATGTTCATATCCTGATATCCGGGAGCAATGAGTGGAAGATGTTTCCTGTCGAACTGGAGCCCCCCGGTGCGAGGCTTAAAATCAAGTTGCCCCCCGGCATTTCCCATATTGACACTTCTCCTTACTACAGTTATGGAATGTCGGTCGAGTATATGAAGTCGAAAGAGGGGATTTATGGCGCGAAATATTCCAGCATAGGAAAGAGCACCGAAGGAAGGGAAATTCCACTTCTCCTGATTGACGATCCTTCCGGATGGAAAAACAAGACAGACATGATTTTCATGGCCCGGAACCACGCCTATGAAACGGCCGGTTCATTCTGCGCTGAAGGGATGATTGATTTCCTTTTGTCGGACGATGATCTGGCAAAATATTTCAGGGCATCATACCGTTTCCATTTTTTGCCGATGACAAATCCTGACGGCGTATACAATGGGATGAGCCGCCTGACCGCGCCAAAAGGGGCGGACCTCAACCGTACAAGACAACAGGACGACGATGCATGGCGTGCCCTTAAAAGCTATGTCGACAAAGTAAAACCTGGACTGTTTCTCAATATCCACAACTGGATGTCTAAAAATCAGGACGGACTTCTTGCCAACACCCAGCATTTCGCCGAGAAGTTCAAGAAGCTGATGCCCGATCAACACCAGGATGGAAAGTTCTGGGAGGTGGAGTGGACAGAACTTTTCCTGAAAAATGCTGGTGCCGAAATCTCCAGGGAAGAGTGGCAGAGCTGGAAAGGCTATCTCAGGGAGAAATTCGGTGCCATAGCGATGGTTTTGGAGTTCCCATGGTTTGGGCGGACCATTTCAAGAATGCGCGAGATAGGAAAGACTTCACTGATTTCCTTCCTGCTGGCAAGCAAAGTTTAAAAGAATAAAGTTGTTTTTATCAGGACGGCCTTCTTTTGTTTTTTTATGACGACATAACATAACGCCATGTCTTAAAGAGGACACATTGCCTCTACAGGTCAATGCCGTTATTGTCGGTATGCCGGAACAGCGCACCACTGCATCGGATCCGACTCCCGGACTGAACCCGCATGAGCATCCCCGAATATGGCGTTATAAGTTCCGGAACATGTGCTGTAGTTGTAGTTGTGATGGTTCCCGACATCCCTGTAGTTTTCTCCAGCTGATGATGTCGGGAATGGGCCATGATCCGTCTCGAGATATCTTGTAATACCTGTCATGTCGCTGTTCCAACCACTTTCGCTCGTATAGGTAAAAGGCCTTCTTAAACAGTCAACCATGTATATTTTTGATTCGGGATTTTTCACTTGGACTAATTTTACAGGGTTTTGCGAGTTCCTCCCCCATCCCGTTGATTCCGCCGGATCCGCGTCACCGATCTTAGCACCATTCCACTTCCCCTTGCTGATCGTGTTCATTATGTACGAACATTTGTCCAGATCAAATGAGCCAGAAGCCGAATAGCTGGAAGGATTATAGAATTGCGAATCCTCTATGAATGCCGGACATTGGAAGGTCTTCTCATTTTTCATGTCGTATAAACTCGCAAGCAAATTCGGCCAGCCTATTTTGTCGCTGCCACCACACTCAACAACAACAGAAGGAAGAGCAAAGCCCTGATTATCCTCCGCATAATTGGTCGTTACATATCCAATCTGCTTCAAGTTGCTGGAACAAAGAGACTCCCTGGCCTTGTCCCTCGCCTTCTGCAATGCAGGGAGAAAAATCCCCGCAAGAATCGATATTATGGCTATTACAATCAGCAGTTCGATCAAAGTGAATCCGTCAGTGCGATCCTCATATTTCATTTTTACCTCCGTGAAACTTGCCGGCAACAACGCTACCGCCATGGCGATGGCAACAAGATATATAATGGTTGATTTATAAATATATAAATAATGATGTACTGATATATTTATAAAATAGTTTTGAATAAAACATTAAAAAAATTATTTTCAATGGGATAAATACAAGAATCCATATAAATATAACTAATATTACATACTTACGATATCGTCCCACGGATTATTGGATAATCGGTGAATATTTACTTGCTTGATGATTTCACAAATGGAATTATTTTATCCCTTGCAGGAGTCAAGTCAAAAATACCTCAGGAGACATAGCTATGGAAAACTCGGTAAAACATGGAAGAGTATGGCTCGATATCAATCTCGGCACCTTGCGGGAAAATTTCGGAAAAATCCGGAATGCCGTTCAGCCCTGCGGAGTTATAGCCGTACTCAAGGCGGACGCTTATGGGCTCGGATTCGAAAAAATTGCAGGAACACTCGCCAAGGCAGGAGCCGTCGGTTTCGGAGTCGCCGAACTGAGCGAGGCTCTGGCAATACGGAAATTCAAAAAGCCTGTCCAAATCCTTGGAGCAGTGCTTCCGGAGGAGATTCCTGACGCAGTCAATGCCGGAATAATCCTTCCCATCAACGACTATGAAATCGCAGAAATGATAAGCAGGGAGTCGGTGAAACAAAAAAAGAAGACCGAATGCCACTTTCTGATTGACACTGGAATGGGAAGGCTCGGTATGGTCTGGCAACAGGCTGAAAAAACAATCCGGAAATGCGTAAAACTTCCAAACATTGACTTCACCGGAATCTACACTCATTTTCCAGTCGCATATCAGTCCGGAAGGGAATATACTGCCGGGCAGATCAGAAAATTCCTGGAGATTCTTGAAAGCCTCTCGAAATCGGGAATCAACTTCAGAAAAGTCCATTGCGCAAACAGCGACGCCGTCAACAACTTTCCTTTCACATACAAATCTCCTTTCAATCTTGTGAGAACAGGCCTGGACATACACGGATCTTTTGACATCGAAGGCAAAAGAAGCCTCAACCTGAAATCAGTGCTTACTCTCAAGACAAGGCTCGCCGCGGTCAGAACCCTCGAAGCGGGAGCAAGGATAGGATACGGCTGTACCTATACCCTTCCACGCAAAATGCTGGTAGGGACAATTTCCGCCGGATACGCCGACGGCATCCCGTTCGCCCTCTCAAACAAGGGATATGTCATCATACGAGGAAAACCATGTGGGATCCTTGGAAGAGTATCAATGGACTACACAACAGTCTCACTCGAACAGATCCCGGAGTCCCAGCGCGGAGACGAGGTCATATGCCTCGGTGGCGAAGGAATTCTCGAGATAACCGTCGAAAGCTGGGCACAGCTCAAGACAACGCACCCCCACGAGATAATCTGCTCCTTCGGAAAACGCGTCAAAAGATGCTACTCCGCCTGAAACTCTTGTCCAAATGATTTCAAAATTGACCGGGCATAAAATATATTGATTCAGACATTGAAATGGAGCTTGGATACTTGCTCCATCCTGCCGCGTTTTCCATTCAGCACCATCTTTTGAGTAAAAAAAATGCAGGTATGCTGTTCTTGCATAGAAAAAGGATATTCAGATGGCGTTTCCACAATCCTCCTAATTGTGGAAACTTATAGATTTGCTTATGCGGAAGGACTTCCGCGAAGCAAATCTAGCCCATAATTTTCTTGAACTGGGCGAAAAGGTAATACGGGTCGTGCGGGCCTGGAGAGGATTCAGGATGATATTGTACAGCGAACATGGGCTCTCTTTTGTGCCTTAGTCCCTCGATGGTGCCATCGTTCAGATTTATATGCGTCTTATGCAGACAGGAGGGAAAATTCTTTTCGCTTATTGCAAAGTTGTGGTTCTGCGAAGTTATCTCCACCATTTTTGTCTTAAGGTTCTTTACCGGATGGTTGCATCCGTGATGCCCGAACTTCAACCTGAATCTTTCTCCACCGCAGGCAATCCCGAGAATCTGATGCCCGAGACATATCCCCATGATTGGAACTTTTCCTATCAGAGATTTTGCGGCGTCAATCGCATATGATACGGCCGCAGGATCCGCAGGACCATTCGAGAAGAAAACACCATCGGGTTTCCTCTTCAGCACATTCTCAGCAGAAGTCTCCGCAGGAACGACGGTCACATCCATCCCATTGAGCCGCAATGATCTGAGTATATTCCATTTTATCCCGAAATCATAGGCTACCACCTTGTATTTCAGTGGCGGAAGTTCTTCAGCTATTCCCCATGACTTTGTAAGCTTTCCGCTCTTGTCCCACTGATAGGGTTCCTTGCATGAGACTTTCGATGCATAGTCCTGATTGTCAAGCCCGATCCATTTCTTCGCCTTTTCGACTCCTTTTTCCGGACTGAGACTTCCCGAACAGCACATATATCCCTTGAGTGTGCCCTTTGTCCTGAGCTTGACTGTCAGCGCTCTCGTGTCTATTCCTGCAATTCCCGGGATTTTGGCCTTTTTGAGAGCCGACACGAGCGACTGTTCTGAACGCCAGTTGCTTTCCTCGTTGAGATCATGAATGATAAATCCATTCAGGAACAATCTGGCCGACTCCATGTCCTCGCTGTTGATTCCGGTGTTTCCGATTTCAGGATATGTCATCGTTACGAACTGTCCCGCATAGGATGGATCACTCAGTATTTCCTGGTACCCTGACATTCCGGTATTGAAGACGACTTCGCCTTCGCGGCTGACTTCTGCCCCGATGGAATATCCCTCAAATACTGTTCCATCCTCGAGTGCAAGAAATGCGTTCTTCTCTCTTTTCCGCTTCCAGTCGTAGTTATGTTTCATTTATTGGTAATCCATAAGTTTTGTTTTCAAGAATGTCCACAGAATATATATTGCAATGATGCCTTTTCAAGCAGGCCAAGTCTCGACCTGTCCCCCATAGTCTCGCGAATGCGGACGACGTGGGATGAGACTTGGCATGTCTGGTTTCATCGAAACCAGACCTACTTTTGCGGCCCTCTACTGAAAACTTGTACGCATTGCGGTATGCTTTACTTACCTTCCCAAGTATGCAAACAATCAAAACAATGCCATTTCTTTTCTTTCCATCGCCAAGGCATAAATGTAACGACAAGTTGCATTAATACATTTCTGTAACTAACAGAATCATATATTATACTGACAGACGGGCATTTAGGGAATTCATCTTTAGTTTTCACAATATCATCATACATTTTATCATCCTCAGCTGCCGAATACTTAAGATTAAAAACACGTCCCCGGATTTCCATAGCAAGTTCAATATCATCAGGATGGATGTAGATAGCAGTCCCAGCACCTTGTCCAAAGGTTCCTCCATATGCCGCTATTAAAGGTGAGACATTCTTCAATTCTTCAGAATTCTCAGAAAAATTAAACCGTACTCCTCCTTCAATAAAATTGTCTAAAAGAAGTTTTGCATCAGAGTAACTGTAAGTTCCGAAATCACTGAATTTTTTATCTTTCTGTTTAGACATGGTTTCTTATTCTCCAAATAACTTCTATTTCAGCAGGTACATGTTTGCGATTGAAATTCCACTAAGCATTGCGCCGGTTATCCCTAGGAAGCCCTGATCGGTTCCGCACAGATAAAGACCTTCCGTGTGTGTTCGGCCATTCTTGAATTTCAACGGCGAACCATAAACCGCTCCATTGATATGCCCGGTAAACCTTCTAACAGTTTCCGGAGTAAAAATGTCTGAAAATACCAGTCTTTGCCTGAGATCAGTTCTTCCGCAGAGTTCTCCGCATTTTTTCAGCAGGATTTCGGAAAGCTCCGCTTTTTTCCCGCGATATGTCTTTTTGTCGTATTTTCTCCAGGAATTGTGATTCGCGAGAACTGTGAGCCTAAGCATCCTCTCGTTTTTTCTCTCATCGTATCTGAAATTGAACGGACAGCAGAAAACACCGCTCCTGAGACTGTAAGCGGTGTCCGGCGCACAATAATCAAAATTGTCCGTTTCGTTGAAGAATTTTATCGAATAATCAATTCCTTCAAGATTTGTGCCGGGGTCGATGCAGAAAATCGCCTCGATGAATGAAAGCTGGCCCTCAGGCAATTCCGCGAAATTCGCAGGTTTCTCATCGCAGATGTGCATCGTCTCCAGGCTTCCCGCGGATGAAAGCACATTTGAAGTCTCGAGCATTTCTCCGCCGGAAGTGATGGCAGCCACCGTTTTCCCGCCAGAATTCATAATTCTGCGAATTTCGCAGTTGTACCTAAGTTCGCCGCCGGATTCCTTGAAACGGTCCTCGAGAAGAGTTATCAGCTGTCTTATCCCCTTCTCTGGACGACAGAAACCTTCCCTGAAAATGCTCTTGTACATGATTGCGAACTGCGCAAAATCCATGTCCTTCTCGACTGCACTTCCATAATACATCAGCGGGCAGAAAAGCATTTCGACGAGAAGTTCGTTTTTGATGAATCCGGACACGGTTTTTCTGGCGGATACATAAGGGGCGTTGACATCCAGTTCGTTGTAGGACATTATGTGTGAGTCGAGCCTGAGAAAGTTGTCAATCTCGGAGGGGAACTTGTCCGAGATCGAAGTTTTCAGCATATCGAAGTCGTTTGAGAAGGAGAGGGAAGCGGAGGAAAATTGTATGATGGAATAGTTCTGTTCTCTCAGGCAGAGTTCATCGTAGGGAATTCTCAGCTGTCTGAGAAGTTTCATCAGCGGCGAGTTCTTTGCACCGCCACGCGGGATAAAGTTGGTCATGGCATGAAGGCCGGTGTCAATTTCGATTCCATTCCTGTTGTAATACGAGTTGAGACCGCCTCCTCTGCCATGCTTTTCAGCAATGCAGACTTTCTTCCCGAAATGTGCGAGCCGTATCCCGGCGGCAAGCCCCGACATTCCGGCTCCGACTATGATGCAGTCATATTTCATTTATTTACTTTGCCCAAGAGTAATGAAAATATCCGAATCGAAAAAAGTTGCTTTTAATGCTATTATCCACTTAATAAGTAATACATTGTTTATTTGTAAAATCAAAATTATTTACATTTTTGCCTCGGCATCAGGCACAATCAGATTCTTTTTTTTAAATTTTAAATTTGTTTTATTTTTTATAGGCAATATATTACCCATCCGAGAAATCAAAATTATTTCTTGTTCCGGCGTAGCTCAGTGGTAGAGTAGGTGGCTGTTAACCACTTGGTCGTAGGTTCGAATCCTACCGCCGGAGCCATTTTTATTAATGACCTATTATCTTTATATTCTAGAAAATCCAGATGGTCGCACATATGTCGGGCAGAGCAACGATCTTGATCGCAGGCTGATTCAACACAACAATCCCGAATATAGTGGAACACTCTACACGAAGCGCATCAAAGGACCTTGGAGACTAATTTATTCGGAAGAACATGCGAGCCGGTCGGACTCCATGGCGCGTGAAAAATATTTCAAGACCGGCAAGGGCCGAGCAATGATTGCTGAAATACAAAACAAGATTTGCGCCGGGAGTTCCAATTTAGGTGGCTGTTAATTCGCCTTGGCGAATTCGAATCCTACCGCCGGAGCCATTTTGTCTGACACGAATTCCCACGAATTTTAATCGCTGAATATCCCCGGGCAAAGAATTTCCGTTTCTCCAAAATATTCATTGCCACTGTAAAAGATGACGGCCAGGAATGACCGTCCTACTAAATTGCATAAAATCTTATTCCTCTCTAAGAGTAAATTCGTAAATCGATACATAACCACCAATTCATTAAAATTTAGTTGTAACGACCTTAATTTAGTCTATATTATGGTCATGATATAAGGGGAAATAATATTATGAAACTGCACGATAAGGTAAAATCAATCAGCTATGTGAAGTCTCACGCCTCTGAAATACTGAACAAGATAAGCGATACCCATTCCACCTATGTGATAACCCAGAATGGTGAAGCAAAGGCGGTGATACAGGACATAGAAGAATATGACAAGCTTCAGGAATCGCTTGCCATGCTTAAACTGATAGCCCAGGGTGCCAATGATATTGAACATGGCAGAATCAGACCGCTCAAAGAGTCATTCTCAAGTATTCGCAGGAAAATATCCGACAGGAAGTCCGCATGGAAAAAATGAGATATGAGATATTTGTCTCCGAAGAGGCAGAGAAGGATATTATAGATATTTGGTCGCACATAGCCTTGAACGATTGTCTCGAAAACGCTGACTACGTTCTCAATGGCATTGAAAAAGTAATTTCATCTCTCGAGACGATGCCACGGAGAGGGCATCTTCCGCCGGAACTTGAGAGGATATCAGTCTTCAACTACCTCGAAGTCCATTACAAGCCATACCGCATCATCTACCAGATTTGCGGTACTTCTATTAATATTTACTGCGTAATGGACGGCAGAAGGGATGTCCAGAGTGTGTTGTGCAGGAGACTTCTGAAAATAGAATATTAAATATGCCAATATTTAGCTTAAATCCAAAATAATATGCCATTATTTCCGTTTTAAATGCTATAATTATTAATTTCTACATCATAAATATCTGTAATTCAACTACTTCACTCAACCCGGGGTGATATGTGGGCATTTGGAATTAACGCATTTTATGCTATAGCCTATTTTTTCTTTAAACTCTTTCCATAAAGTTTATAACTAAAACAAACCAAATCAGAGTTTGACATTCTATTGAATAGAATGTATTTTTAAACAAAATTAGAAACGTACAAGAAATAATTCAAACAAAAGCCATGAAGAAACTTCATAACAGCAATAAAATCAAGGCAATATCTAATTGTTTGTTTGACAATTCTGATGGGAAAGTTGGGTCATTATTGTGGTTGCAACGGACAAAAAAACCTTTGGCAATCAATTCAAATGAAAAAGTAAGCATTGTAGACCTTTTTTGCGGGTGCGGCGGCTTTTCACTGGGCGTTGTAGAGGCTGCAGTTGCAAGAAACTTATCCCCAGAAATAAAGCTTGCCATAGATTCAGATTCGGAGGCACTCAAGGTTTACGCTAAAAATTTTAAAGATTATGGTACAAACTTCATTGAAGATGATATTTCCAATCAATTTCCTGGCAAACTTGGTGCTGCTATGCATCATGTTGAAAAAAGACATTCGAAGAATCTTGGAAATATTGACTTTTTGATTGCAGGCCCACCGTGTCAGGGCCACTCAGACTTGAATAATAGGACCAGGAGAAATGACCCTAGAAACAAACTTTATCTCAAGGTTGTTAGGGCAATTGAAGTGTTGAATCCTAAAATTGCCATAATAGAGAATGTCGCTTCTGTTAAGCATGACAAATCAGAAGTGGTTCGAAAAAGCATTGAAAAATTAAAAGCATTGAATTACTCAATTGAGGAGATGAACATAAATGCATTGGAATACAGCGTTGCTCAAAACAGGAAAAGACATCTTCTAATAGCCCACAAAGTAAAATTGCCATTCACAATAAATGCTTTCATTGAAGGCCTTGATTGGGAACCTTTAGCCTTAAAGGACGTAATTAAAGATATCATAGAAAAGCCAGAACAGTCTTCAGAAATGTTTGAAAAACCATCAAAAACAAATGCTGAAAATATAGATAGAATATCCTATCTATTCAAGAACAAGCTATTCAATTTGCCAAATGATAAAAGGCCTCCTTGCCATCAAGCAAATCAGCATTCATACTTATCCATGTACGGTCGTTTAAAGTGGAACTTGCCTTCCCAAACAATTACTACAGGATTTGGGTCTATTGGTCAAGGTAGATATATTCATCCTTCAAAAAAAAGGGTAATCACCCCACATGAAGCAGCTAGAATTCAAGGCTTCCCTGATTATTTCAATTTTTCAATTGTCAAAAAGAGAATTACCTTGCAAACTATTATTGGAAATGCAGTTCCCCCTCCTATCGGTGCTGTCTTTTCCTCATTCTTAATGGATTTTATTGGAAAGGAACATCATGTTTAATCAAGAGAGAATTAATGCGGCTGAAAAGCAAATTGAAGAAGAAAAAAAAATCGTTGATTATGACACCAAAGAGTATCCAGTTGAAGTCATTGTGGCCAAATATGTCACAAAAATGGAAGATGATGATAATGAATTATTTATTCCTGATTATCAGAGGGATTTTGTTTGGTCAGAAAAGCGACAATCTAAATTTATTGAGTCTGTAATATTAGGCTTGCCAATTCCATACGTTTTTGTAGCAGATAACGAAGGACGAATTGAAGTTGTTGATGGTTCTCAAAGGATCCGAACGCTAGTCGCTTTTGTTCGTGGCCAGCTTATATTGACTGACTTAAAGAAGCTTACAGAGCTAAACGATTTCAAATTTAGTGATCTTTCAGAAAAAGAGCGTCGCAGGTTTAACCGCAAAACAATTAGGATGATAGAACTTACTGAAAACGCAAACGAGGATGTTAGGCGAGACATTTTTGAGAGAATAAATACAGGTAGCGATGAGCTAAGCGAAATGGAAAAAAGAAAGGGTATTTTAGCTGGAAGCTTCTATAAGGTTGTCTCTGATTGTTCTAACAATCCAATGTTCAAGAAACTATGCCCAATAAGTGATAAAAAAATCAAACGTGAAGAAGGACCTGAAATGGTCCTGCGATTCTTTGCGTATGCCTATAATTATGAGTCGTTTGAGCATTCAGTTGTTGACTTTTTAACTGATTTTATGACAGAAATGAACGAGAAAACTGATTTTGCTCCATATATCAATGATTTTGAAACCATGCTTACATTTGCAGAAAGATTGCTGAAAAATGGCTTTCGACGAACAGCAAGTGCCAGCACGACGCCACGAGTTCGGTTTGAGACGCTTTCAGTAGGAATTCATTTGGCTTTAAAGCAGAATCCAGAACTTACCTTGCCAAATGATTTGACTTGGTTAGATTCAGATGAGATGGCAGAATTTACACGTTCAGATGCTAGCAATTCAAAACCAAAAGTGAAGGCAAGAATTGAATTTGTAAGAGATAAATTGTTGGGAGGATAAAAGATGAAAAACGTTTTGGCAGATTATGAGAATAGGAAGAATGAGATTGGCGTATATATTGAGTTCATGAAACTAATTGAAAATGATTCTGAGCTTGAGCCAATTATAAAAATTAAATGTGCTGATTCAAATAAGCTCAAGAAGATATTGAAGGCAAACACCTATTTGCTAATGTACAATATGGTGGAATCATCAATAAGAAATGCAATTCAAGCAATATACGACCATTTTAAAAGGAATATGGTTGAATTTGACTCACTGCATAATGAAATTCAAGTGCTAATATTAAAAAATGTTAAGAAGACAAACCCCTCTGACTTTCAAAAAAAGCTAAATGCAATTGCTAAGGATATTGTTCTTGAATCTTTTAACCCTGACAATCTTACCTCTGGGAATATTGATGCCAGAAAAATTAAGGAGATTTCTAAAGAATATGGCTTTTCATGTAAGACGGATTACAAAACATGCAAAGATGGTGCGAAGTTAATAGAGATTAAGAATAAAAGGAACGATTTGGCTCATGGAATCATATCCTTTGCTGATTGCGGAAAAGACATAGTTACTTCAGATGTTAACACTGCTTTCGATGAATGCTCTTCATATTTATCTGCTATTTTAACAAATGTTGAAAAATATCTGAATAATAATGAATATTTAAAAACTGCTTGAACACCGTTATATGTGCAACTCAGTGGTGATCTAACTAACGGAATCACAGTTAGTTATGGCTCAGGAATGGGCTGATTAAACACCTTAAAACGGAATAAAGGCCATAATTTTTTGTGCCTATAAATTATTGCATGGATGGGTACGTTCTTTAATAGTTCTTTTTAAAGTTAAAAAAACGTTTTTGTTAAAAAATCTTGATTTTTTAGATTTTCAATTGTATTTTTCCACACAGAAGACAAAGAGGAATTTCAAATATTAACTGTTCGGCTAAAATGATAAAAAAACAACCATTTGATCGTCAAAAGCATATCTACCGGAATGATGCTTTTGTTGAACTTGTGAAGGATGCAGTACGTTTCTTCAACGGGACACCCGTTCTCACTCTACCACCACCGAAATATTTTTTGGGAACAGGTGTCTATGCTCTCTACTACACCGGCACAAATCCACTCTATGCGAAATACCGTGATATAAATAGATTATCATACAGAACTGCTATTTATGTTGGTAAAGCCGTACCAAAAGGTTGGCGGCAAGCACGGTCAACCGATAACCCATTAAATCAGTCCCGAGAACTCTGCAATCGGTTGCGAGAACATAGCCGAAGCATCATGACTACTTCCGACTTATCAATCAAAGATTTTATGTGTCGCTTCGTGATTTTTGAAGATGCCGATTCAGATATGATTGGAACAATCGAAGCTGCGTTGATAAGATTGCATACACCATTGTGGAATACCACAGTCGATGGTTTTGATAATCACGATCCCGGCAGCGGTCGTTATGAACAAGCCAGGTCTGACTGGGATGTTCTCCATCCGGGAAGACAATGGGCATTAAAATGTAATGGTGCTCCAAGAGAAAAATCAGCCATCCTTGCGGACATAATCAACCACTTAAATAGACTTATGGTGACCCAGTGAAGTCCTTAGAACTTTTTTCAGGGGCAGGTGGATTGGCTAAGGGTCTCGAACTTGCAGGTTTTGAACACAGTGCATTTGTGGAATTCAACAAGTATGCATGCGCTTCCCTACGACGAAATTTCGACCCTAATAAAGTGTTTGAAGGAGACATTCGAGATTTTGACTTTCATAATCTTTCAGGCATTGATGTCGTTGCTGGCGGCCCACCGTGCCAGCCTTTTTCCATGGGTGGAAAACATGGAGCAAACAATGATAACCGCGATATGTTTCCTTATGCAATCCGAGCGATTGAAACGCTCATGCCAAAAGCATTCTTATTTGAGAATGTGAAGGGATTATTGAGGGATTCGTTCTCGGAATATTTCCAGTATATAATTCTTCGCTTAACTTTTCCCGATGCACATGCGGGGTTGAAGTCTACATGGCGTGAACATCTCGTTTCCTTGAAGAATATAAACTACGACCATTATGAAGGAATAAAGTATCGTGTAACGAAAACCTTGATAAATGCAGCAGATTACGGAATACCACAATGCCGTGAACGTGTAGTTATTGTCGGTATTCGTTCGGATATTGACGCTACTTGGCAGTTCCCAGATGCTACACACAGCGAAGAGAGACTATTGTGGGATAAATTCGTCACGGGTTCTTATTGGGATAATCACGAAGTTGCAAAAGTTCAACGTGAAGCATGCCCCACAACCTTGCTGCCGAGGATAAACGACTTGCGCAACACATTTTGCTTCTTCAAGCCGGAGCTAGAGCCATGGCACACTGTTCGCGATGCGTTAAAGAATATTCCAGATCCTAGAACTAAGCATGGAATTCCAGACCACATCTTTCGTGATGGAGCACGAACATACGCCGGACACACGGGGAGCGATCTTGATTCGCCCGCCAAAACAGTCAAGGCCGGTGGACATGGCGTTCCAGGTGGTGAGAATATGATGAGATTTCGTGATGGCACAGTGCGTTACTTCACCATTTACGAAGCGAAGATAATCCAAACATTTCCAAATAATTTTGTGATAACAGGTTCGTGGGGGGAAGCCCTTCGGCAAATCGGCAATGCTGTACCTGTTTTATTAGGGAAACAGATAGGCCGCAAATTGTTCAATAGTATCCGTTCTGAATATACCAGTGTGAATTGGCCACAACTCGAAAAAACTATGCAGGCCACTTGTATTCAGGAAATATCAACTCCCTATTGTATGCACAATTTGCGGCGCAAATCTTCTGCTAACAAGCTCAATACACATCATAAGCCGAAAAAGAAGGTCGGAAGTAAATCCCAATTTACGAAATGCTAGAAATATTTTGACAGAATATAATTTACGTCCAACTATCGTTTTTTATGGACTTAACGCTAAACATCGGATATTCCATTCACCCCGTGAGCCTTGAATTCTCTCAAATGTTTTTTCATGATATTTGAAGATTTTGCCTTGAAAATGCAACCTGTGGGGTTACAAAATTGATTATCATTGAAAAGCAGGAATATACTATGAAAAACATAAGAAAACCGAAACATCCTGGAATGATACTGAATGAACTATATCTTGATGAACTTGGCATTACTCTGACAGATTTCGCCAATTACATTGGCGTGTCCAGAAAAGCCATATCCGCAATTGTAAATGGACGCAAGCGGGTAACACCCGAAATGGCGCTCCGTTTTGCAAAAGCCTTCAACACGACTCCGGAACTTTGGTTGAACCTACAGCAAAATTATGATCTTTGGATGGCCAAGCAAGCCATAGGGGATAAAATATCGTCAATACATCCGCTTTGCGCCGTGGCGTGATCCATCAGTTTTATTACTTCATCGCTTATAGGTGATTTTTGCGCTTTACCCTGATGGATGCGCCAGACGTTGATTGGATCAGTTTATGAGAATGACGATGGCGGTGATATTGTCGAGTCCGCCGGCCCAGTTTGATACCTTGACGATTTCATCGCATATTTCCTGTGGCGTCTTTTTCTTGTCGGAAAGAATTTTAGAGAGATCGTCGTCGTCAATCATATTTGTGACTCCATCGGAGCAGAGGAGTACTCTATCTCCGCTCATCAGATTGAAATCTTTAGCTTCGGGAATAGGTGGAGATGGCATTCCCATGAACCTGATGAGGCGGTTTTTCGATGGGTGATATTTAAACTCCTCCTCGGTTATGGCTCCTTCATCGAAAAGAAGCTGTGACAGGTTATGATCCTTTGTCAGCTGTCTGAAATCGTGGTCTCTCAGGAGATATGCCCTGCTGTCGCCCATATTGGCTACAAGCATCTTGTGGTCGGCTATTATTGCGCACACCAGTGTGGCACCCATTCCGGTGAGGCCCGGCTGATCCTCTGTTTTGTCCGCTATAAGATTGCTCAATTGCGATATTTTTTTGATAAGCTGGCGTTTTATCTTGTCCTGCAGGATGTCCCTGTCTTTCGGTATAATCTCGCGGACGAGTTCTGGGAGTGTTTCTGTTACGATGCCGGAGGCAATATCTCCAGCGAATTCGCCTCCAATGCCATCCGAGACGACGAAGAGCCCCAGTTCGGGATCGGCTTTCCACGAATCCTCGTTCTTTTCCCGTTTAAGGCCTTTGTCGGTTATTCCCGCATATGAAAATTGGTTCAACATAAAACCCGCATCTTCGCATTTCTATTTGATTAAAATAACAATCTAGCAAGCTTTTTCCTAATTTCAGCCAAAGTTTTGATTTTTATTCAAATAAACAATGATTGTGTGCGGCTTGAAACTTCATTGTACTGGTTTTCTTTTACGATTTCAGGAAAAAATTATACATGTTCAATAAGGAAAGCAAATGTTTGACGAAAGACTGAAGAAGAAGATCGAGAAAAGGAAGATCGTTGCGGTAATAGTCATAGAATCTGCGGAGAATGCTGTCCCCACAGCGAAGGCACTGATGGATGGAGGAATAGACATCATCGAGCTTGCGTTCAGGACTCCGGATCGCAAGATATCCCGAGGTCGCCGATAAAATGGCGAAGCAGTTCCCGAATCTCGAAAAGGTCGCCTGTACCCTGAGAGAAAGCATTTCCGCCAGCCACAACAACTGGGGAGCCATGCTCTACGACACCAAAACTAAAACTGCGAATTTCGCACCTATGGACGGTGGAAAATATGCCCCATACGAAATCAGAAACATTGTTGACAGAGTCGGTGGTGGCGACGCCTTTGCCGCAGGCCTGATTTTTGCAATGAACGATCCGGCACTAAAAAATCCTGAAAAGACAATTGCGTTTGCGACTGCCGCCTCCTGCCTGGCTCATTCGATAAGGGGAGACTTCAACTTCATATCGAGAAGCGAGGCCGAGGCACTTATGAAAGGCAGCACCTCTGGAAGAGTGGTCAGATAAAGCCAGAAAAACATTTTGCCACAATAAGGCACAAAAGTCACAAATTAAAAAAGTTAAAAGAATCTATTTCCATATTGGTAAAACTAGTGGAACTGGAATAGAATAAAGGCTTGAATTTTAATTTAAAATGAAGGAGACATATCCGATGGAAGAAAAAATCAAGAAAGTTCTAGAGGAACTCAGGGTCCATCTTCAGGCGGACGGTGGAGATCTCGAGCTTGTGAGCATCACTGGGAAGAAAGTTCTTCTGAGACTCAAGGGAGCCTGTGGCTGCTGCCCTCACGCAACAATGACTCTCAAGGATGGCATAGAACGGATACTCAGAGAGAAAGTTGATCCAAAGATAGAAGTGGAAAGATCCGAATAGTATTTAACAGTTCGGCATACTCCGTCCTTAGCGGAGCCCATTCTTTGGCAAACACAAAAAGGAGCAAGGTGATGACAGTCTCTGAAATTGTTGAAAAAAGGGGAAACTCCAGAGAAAATCTGATTCAGATTCTCCACGACATCCAGGATGTTTCCGGTGACAATTCCCTGCACAAGGACAAGATCGAGGAATTGTCGAAGCTGATGGACTTGAATGTGGCGGACATCGTAGGAACGGCTTCGTTCTACACGATGTTCAGTCTCGTGCCAAGAGGGAAACATATCATACGTCTCTGCGACAGCCCCCCATGCTACATCATGGGATCGGACAACATACTCGAGGCACTCGAGAAGAAGCTCGGAATCAAGATGGGCGCAACTACGGAGGATGGCATGTTCACACTGGAACCGACAAGCTGTCTCGGAGTTTGCGGTGTAGCCCCTGCCCTCATGATAGATGAGGAGGTCTATGGCAATCTCACGAACGAAAAGGTAAATGGAATCATAGACGGGATAAGAGCCGGCTGAAATTTAAGGAGAACACACTATGAGCAGGCCGAGAAGTTATGTTATGATCCCGATTGATGCGAACAGCGTCATCAACGGGGCGAGAGAGGTCAAGAACCGCTTTTCCGCCGAGATAGGCAAACGCGGACTGAGCGATGAGTTCAAAGTGATCGAGACTGGCTCTTTCGGTCCCTCCGACTGCGGGGTGCTGGCGGCTGTCCAGCCGGAAGGAGTCGTCTATGGCAATGTAAAGACATCAGATGTGGCTGAAATCGTCGAAGAGCACTTTGTGAAGGGGCGCAAATGCCAGAAGTTCATACTGCCTTCCGACAAGAAGATCACGCTTCCAATAGCTGACGCATCCAGCGCGCTTTCTCTCCAGTCGGCCGGAAGGATTGTCCTTGACAATTGCGGAAAGATAGATCCTGAAAGCATTGACGAATATATTGCGGATGACGGATATGTCGCCTTGGGTAAGGCTCTCACGGAGATGACACCTGAACAGGTGATCACCGAGATGAAAGATTCCGGGCTGAGAGGGCGCGGTGGAGCAGGCTTCCCGACCGGGCTGAAATGGAGCTTTTGCGCACCTGTCAAATCCAAGGAGAAATACGTGATTTGTAATGCCGATGAAGGCGAGCCCGGCACATTCAAGGACAGGCTGATAATGGAAGGCGATCCGCACAAGGTCATCGAAGGAATGGCCATATGCGGCTATGCCATCGGCGCAAATATGGGATATATCTACATCCGGGGCGAATACAAACTTTCAATACAGAGAATCCAGAAAGCTATTGAAGACGCCAAAAAATACGGGCTCCTGGGGAAAAAGATATTCAAGAGCAAATTCAATTTCGACATCGAAATAAAAATTGGTGCTGGTGCGTACGTCTGCGGCGAAGAGACCGCACTCATCGAATCAATGGAGGGGAAAAGAGGGATGCCCAGACTGAAGCCACCGTTTCCGGCACAGTGCGGATTCCGAGGCAAGCCTACAAATGTGAACAATGTCGAAACTCTCGCAAATGTCGCTCCTATCATCCGCAACGGCGCAAAATGGTTCCATAATTTCGGAACGGCTGGAACACCAGGGACAAAAGTCTATACAGTTCTCGGCCACATAAACCGCCCCGGTCTGATCGAAGTCCCGACTGGGGTGACTCTCAGGGAGATCATCGAGGAATATGGCGGTGGAATCAAGAAGGGCAAGTTCAAGATGGCACAGCTCGGCGGAACCGCCGGCGACATCATGGGCGAGGAAATGCTAGATGTCCCGATGGATTACGATGCGATGCAGAAAGTCGGCCACACCCTCGGATCCGGCGCCATTCTCATAATGGATGAAAGCATTGGCGTAAATGACTTCCTGGATGCCTGCATGCGCTTCTTCCTGCATGAGACATGCGGAAACTGCAATCCCTGCAGGAACGGACTCAAAATTATTTCAGACATCACAGGCAGACTCAAGGCTGGGAAAGCCTATTCCGACGATATAAACGCGATGGAAGAGGTTTCCATGATGCTCAAGGCCTCAGCTTTCTGTCCCCTCGGACAATCGCCCGCAGCACCTATCACTTCGGCACTGAGATACTTCCGCAAGGAAATGGAGGCGGGAGTGGATCCATCCATCAACAGAGAGATCAGAAGAAACAACAGAAATCTCATCCCGCTGGCAAGCTGAATTAAATAAAATTAAAAAAATAATCGAAGGAGACTAAAATGGCCGTAAATCTTACGATAAACAGAGTTCCAGTGACTGTTCCCGAAGGAACGACAATTCTGGACGCCGCAAAAGAGGTTGGAATCAAAATTCCAACACTATGCCATCTCGAAGGGGTCGGAAGCCCAGGTTCCTGCCGCGTATGCCTTGTCGAAGTCCAGGGAGCAAGGACGCTTCAGCCTTCCTGCGTTACAAAAGTCGGACAGGGAATGGTTGTGTGTACAAACTCCAAAATTGCAAGAGAGGCTAGACAGCTTTCGGTTGAACTTCTTCTCGCGAACCATCCGTGGGACTGCAATGCGTGCGTCAGAAACAACAAATGTGAACTTCAAACACTTGCCTCTGAGATGGGCATAACCGAAGTCCGCTTTCCCTACACCAAGGAGCAATTGCCAATTGACGACAGCACTCCTGCCCTCATCAGGGACAACAACAAATGCATCCTCTGCCGCCGTTGCGTCTCTGTCTGCCAGGATGTACAGGGCGTGGGCTCTCTTGCTCCGCGTCTCCGCGGCTTTGACACAATCATAGGAACAGGCGCAGGCGAAAAACTTTCCGATGCGGTATGCGTGCAGTGCGGACAGTGCTCCACTGTATGCCCTGTCGGCGCAATCTATGAGAAAGATGCCATCGAGGATGTTTGGAAGGCTCTCGACGATCCGACCAAGCACGTTGTTGTCCAGACTGCTCCCGCAATCAGGGCCGCCCTGGGAGAATGTTTCGGACTTAAACCGGGGACATGCGTAACCGGGAAAATGGTCACGGCGCTAAGAAGAATGGGCTTCGACAAGGTTTTCGACACTAACTTCACCGCCGATCTCACGATCATCGAGGAAGGACACGAACTTCTCACCAGGCTTAAAGACGCCCTCGTCGATAAGAAGGAAGTAGCGCTTCCCATGTTTACAAGCTGTTCCCCGGGGTGGATCAACTTCATGGAATATTTCTATCCGGAAATCATCCCGAACATATCAACATGCAAATCGCCCCAGCAGATGTTCGGCGCCCTCGCAAAAACATATTATGCCCAGAAAGAGGGCATTGATCCAAAAAATATAGTTGTGGTCTCCGTGATGCCATGCACAGCCAAAAAATTCGAGTGCTCAAGAGATGAAATGAACTCCTCCGGGTTCAAGGACGTTGACTTTGTCCTGACGACAAGGGAACTCGGCAGAATGATCACCGAAGCCGGCCTTGACTTCCTTAACCTGCCCGACGGCGAACAGGACTCCCCGATGGGAATGTCAACTGGTGCAGCCGACATCTTTGCCAACACCGGCGGGGTCATGGAAGCCGCGATCAGGACAGTCTATGAAGTGGTTACCGGCCGTCAACTTCCGATGGACGGACTCCATATCAAGCCGATCCAGGGACTCAAGGGGCTCAAGGAGGTTTCACTTACATTTACGGATTGTGTGCCAGACTGGAAGTTCCTCGAAGGCGTAACTGCGAAAGTCGCAGTCGCTCACGGGCTTTCGAATGCTCGCAAGATCTGCGACATCGTGGCCGCCGGCAACAAACCCGGCTATCATTTCATCGAAGTGATGTGCTGCCCCGGCGGATGTATCGGCGGCGGTGGACAACCTCTCTTCACGACGGACGAAGTCAGGAAGGCCAGGATCAAGGCCATCTACAAGGAAGATGAACATAGGCCAATGCGCAAATCGCATGAAAATCCGGCTATCACACAGATATACAAGGAATTCCTTGGCAAGCCGCTTGGACACAAGTCCCACGAGCTTCTGCATACTCATTATCACAAGAAAGAAAAGAAGTAATTCCGTCTTTGCTCGCTGTCGATATCGTCGCGCACCTTGCCGGATTGGCAAAAATCAGGGGGCGGGGGTATCGTCCCGCCCGGCGATGTTTTTTCTAGGGAAATTTGATTTCAGCGCGCAGTCCTCTTTGTCTTCGTGCGCCTTTTTAAGAGAGGACATAGAGGACGATGAAGACGGAAAATAGAGGACAAAGAGGACAGGCGGCGCAGATACCAG
Source organism: uncultured Lentisphaerota bacterium (assembly GCA_903872565.1). GTDB lineage: Bacteria > Verrucomicrobiota > Lentisphaeria > Victivallales > GWF2-50-93 > CAIQLG01. The sequence continues at coordinate 30,601 of CAIQLG010000287.1, forward strand.
ATTTCGGAAATTACAGAACAATAGGCGAACCAAAAAATTCTGCCAACACCTAGACAGGCGTGGCAAATTTTAAGCGTAAAAAATATACGGCGCAGTGCCCGGGCTTAAATTTGGGCTTGAATCCTATCACTTCATGTCGGGATACTTGAGCATGTCGTCGAGCTTGGACTTGATCATGTCATCCATATTCTTTTCGCGTTTTTCGACACGCTCCTTCATCCTCTTCCATTTTTCCTCGACTTTCGCGAGCATTTTTTTTCAAAAACTCAAAAAACGGGATATCTGCGGGCACAAAACAAAGTTTTCCCATTTCCTCTGTTGATGCCCACATGAGTTTCTGTCCTTCCATAGGGTGAAGATTTTCCAGGCTGTCATCAATAAAAGTACGCAGAAAGTGAATCCTTACCGTTTTTTCAGGATATGTGTGGAAGATTTCAAAAATCTGATCGGCGGCAAATACATTGACCCCGAGTTCTTCCTTGAGTTCTCGGCGTAGTGATTCTTGGATGCTTTCATCGTCGTGGATTTTTCCTCCGGGAAACTCCCACATTCCGGCGAGATGCTTACCTTCGGGGCGCGTGCAGATGAGTATCCGGCCATCTTTCCGTATGACAGCGGCGCAGACCCGAATGCAATTGTCCAATCTCATATTCTCCATCGCATAATATAGCTCATGATTGAATATTCTAATGTGCTGTTCAAAAAACAAGCCAGTTTTTATTGTAGAGTTTACTGTAGCCGCCCCTATGTTAGGGGCGGCTTACACGGCCAACATGGCCGTGGCTACATCGAATACAATTGCAAAGGCTGACATTTTACTCTTCAAAGAAAAAATGAGTATAAACATATTGCATTATGCTTGTATGGATTTAAATTATGGAATTCGGAAAGGCAATATGTTTAAAACAAAACAATGGAGGAAAAATGAAAAATCTGTTGGTTGGGATTATGTTGGGAGCACTGGTTTTATTCATCACAGGGTGCAGCATCTTTGACGGTATGACGCAGTCACATCACGAGGACAATTCCACAAGCATGGATGTACCTCTCGCCCTTGACGTTGTTTCCGCAGCCATCGAGAAGTCTGTTCCGAAGACCGGTTATAGCGTAAACAAGACCAAGGACACTATCCTCGACAAGGAATTTGTAGGCCAGGATATTGATATCACAGCCAAGAAGATAAATGACAACTCTTCTAAAATATATGTCCGCATAGGTTTCTCTGGCGATCCGGTAAAAGAAGGCGCCATCATTTCCGAGATCAAAAAAGAACTTAATATAAAATAATTATTTTCTGATATCAGAGATTTTTAATTTCTGGATAGGCCCCGTAAATCTTCTATATTTTTCCGGGGCTTTTATTTTTCCCCCATAGTTGATCGCAAGACTGGGGCAGAAATTATAACATCTGAAACAAAGCAGGCATTTATCTTTTCTTTTCAAATCTGAATTCCAAAGTTCAAAAAACAGATTCTCTGTCGGGCAAGTGTTTACACACAATCTGCATTTTATGCATCTGTCCTTCGAAAATTTGAATTTATCTGGGAGTTTACTCTTACCACGCCTGAAAAAAGCCCTTTCCAGGCCTCCCAATAAAACCTGGTAGAATCTTTTTCCTTCAAGGTATTCTTTGTTTTCCGCTATTTTCCCGGCAACTTTTTTAATCTTTATGGAAGCTTTAGCCTTTATTTTTTCCAGTTTATCTCCTTCAGCTGGCTTGGACAACGAGAATGGTAGCATTGCAACATTGAAATTGGTCGTCAGATCAATTTGAAAACTTTGCAAGAACTTATACCCCTTTTCTTCTACATCTTTCTTGAAAAATATGCATCCATCACCAGAAAATCCGGCCTGAGTGCAAAATGCACCGAATTTTTTGCCGTCCGAAACCTTGGGCAAATCATGGATAAAATCCATCATGTTTGTCGGAAGGTCTGAACCATATATCGGGAATCCGACAATTACCTGGTCCGCCTTTTCTATCTCCTTGACGGTGAAACCTTCCTCTTTCAGAACAGGATTTTCCAACGAATACATCTCGACGGTATTTCCCAGGCTTTCCAGCTCCGATTTCAATATCGAAGAAGCCCACCAAGTGTTCCCAGTTCCACTGAAATAAAATATGACGATTTTCATATCATTCTCCGTTAGTGTGCAAAATATTTATTTACTGATCGCTATCGCTATCGTCAAAATTCCTTTTTCGATCCCGATCCCGATAGCGACCCCGACTCCGAAGAAAATCTGAAAATTATGCCTCTCCCTTCTTCGTAGCTTTCCATTTTTTAAAAAGGATTATAATGAACCAAAAGCATTCCCCTATGAATGCAACTAATATCAGAGCAAACCCAAGTACAATCCTGGGAATAAACTGCATGAATTCCATTCCGCAAAATATCCTATGTGGCTGGAGAGTTATCAGATCATAATTTTTATCTCTGAGATTAGCCTCGTATTTGAGCTCAATCATCCTTCCTGATTTTTCATCAAATTTGTTGTCATCAGGACCAATGTAGAAAATATTTTGATTGCTGTTTATCCTTACTTGATCCCATTTCAATTGATTCCAATTTCCTTTTTCCTTTACATAAAGACGTATTTTATTTTCTTGGAAAAGCGATAAAGCAGACTGGGTTTTCAAATCAAGATATACACCATTCGTATCTTCATAATTATCGTATATTGACAGATAGGCACTTGTTTGAGGATCTATTATGATATCGGCCATCCCGCTTTGAATTCTTGCAGTCATTTCCCCCTGTTTGAATTTCACATTTATTAAAATAAAGATGCCGGTGATCACCATGCACCATTTGATAATATTAAGTATAATTTTCATCTTTAAAACAAATAGTTTATTGGTTTCAAGCAGTCGGACAAAACATCAAATAATCAAACGCCAATTTCTGTCTGAACAAATTTATCTTCTTTTTTTAATCTAAGTTTGTTTTTCCCATATTCCAGGAGGGAATCCCAAATTTCAATTCCGCTTCGTTCAGATTTTCTTGCGGAAGACACATACAGCGAACTGGGCATTCTCTAATGCTTCCACGCTTTGCATAACAACGGATCAGAAAATCTGAAATTGAAATTCCACAAAATAGTGATAGAATAGCTTAAATTTAAATTTGTATCCTGGTGGAGATTATTAAAATATGAAAAAGATACTGTTTCTTGTCATGTTTTGCATGTTGTCCGTCCGGCTTTGCGCCGGAACAGTCACTGGAGTCGTAACATCAGTCGCATTGAATGTCAGACTGAAGCCTAATCTTGAAAAAAACAACAGTGTTGTCGCGACGCTCAAGAAGGGGAACGAAATCCGTGTTATCAAGGAGGTTGAAGGCTGGTGCGAGATAGAAATTCCCGAGTCGGCTGCCGTATGGGTCCATGGGGATTATCTGAAGGACAATGTCGTACAGAAAGAGATAAAACTGAGATCCGGGCCAGGGGTGGCGTATGCTCCCTATGCAATTACCGCGAAATCTGGGCAAAAAATTGAAGTCCTCAGAAAGTGCAGTGACAACTGGGTGAAGATAAAACCGCCCCAGGGGCTGACAGCCTGGGTATCCTCGGAGTTTGTGAAGCTTCCGGAGGCTGACAAGAGTTTGCCTAAACCCGAGGAAAAAAAAGAAGGTGACAAGAGTTCAGCCAAGGTCGAAGAGAAAAAAGAAGCCGACAGCGCGGCCAAGCCTGCGGAAAAAAATGCCGAACCCAGTTCCGACAAACCTGTGGAAGCCAAAACGGACAAGGAAAAGGAGCCGGCTACGGAAGTAAAAAGCAGTTCTGTCACGAAAGAGGGGTTCATTGTTCCTGTAACATCGGATATGGAGACGGTGACCCATGCTCTGGCCTCGAAAGAAAAGGACAAATATGTTCCTATCTGCTATCTTCGCAGTTCCAAGTTAAACCTCAAGAACTGGCAGGACAACAAGGAAAAAGTGAAGATTACAGGATATGAAAGCACTATTCCAGGTTGGAAATATCCTATTGTTGATGTTGAAACAGTCGCTCCGCTCCGTTGAGTTTGAAAGTTCTACTTGGCCGATGTACATTGCAAAATCAATTAACCCTAAATCGGAAGTGAAAAAAATAATATGAATAAATTGTCATTGCTTCTTTTTGCGGCCGCACTGCTTTTTATTGTGCAGGGCTGTTCGACGGTCAGGGATTACGAGACACCGAGAAATGCCCTCAGAGCCAAAGGCATCTCCTTCACTGTCAAAGAGTTCATGATGGCGGCCACTGAAGGTAAAAATGATGTCCTCGAACTATTTCTGGACGGGGGTATGGACATCAATACGCTCGACGACGGGACAGTCCTTACAGCAGCCGTTGTCGGGAACAAGAAGGAAACCGTTGATTTTGTTCTTAAAAAGGGAGCTGACCCCAACTTGTCGTCCTACAGAGGTTCACCTCTCTTTCTCGCGTCGAAAATGGGCTTCTATGATGTGGCACTGAGGCTTGTCCAGGAAGGTGCCGAACCTGAATATGCAAAAAATGACGGATCCACTCCGCTTTCAGAGGCTGTCAGGAACAACTATCTAGAAGTTGCCGAACTTCTAATAAAGGCAGGGGCGGATCCCGAGTTGGGCGATTCCATGTTCAAAAGGACTTCGGTATTCCTAGCCGCAGCCAACGGAAATGCCGAAATGATTGAAATACTATGCGATAACGGGGCGGATCCCAAGGAAGCGGACATATACGGAACAACGCCACTTGACAGTGCGGTCGTGAACGGAGGGAAAGAGGCGGTTTCGCTTCTCCTCGAAAAAGGGGCTGCGCTGACTGAAGACGGAAATGCATCGAAGGCTGTGCTCGATGTATGTTCCCGTAAAAATTTGGAACTGCTCAAATTGTTCATTGAAAAGGGATTGAATGTCAATTGCCTTGCCCCATTGAAGATTCCCCTTCTTTCATGGTGCATCAAGAATGGATATTACGATTCGGCTAAAATACTGTTGAATTCCGGCGCGGATCTGCAACTCGAAGATGCGCAGGGTGAACTGCCACTTGACTATGCCATGAATTCCGACCCCGAATTTCTGGCATATTTCAAAAGTGCGGCTGGCAAATCCATTCCGCCCACCACGGGAAAACCCAATGAAAGTGCTGTCAACCAAGCCACGGAAAAGCCCATCATTCCTGCTGATGAAGTGAAAACTGAAGTTCCTAAATCTCCATAAAAAGCAACATACCACATTGTGTGTGGAACCTTTGGAATTTGAACGGGCCAGCGACTGGATTTGTTGTAGCCACATGATGGCCGTCTACGCCCCCGACATCCGCTTTTGTTTCAAAATAAAGAATTTGGAAAAAGTAAAATTCTATTATGAGAAAAATGCAAAAAGATTCTGTTAAACTATTTGTCCTTAACATCGGCAACACGAACACCGGATATGGAGTCTGGACAGACGGTGTTTTTTCAGGCATCGCCAAAATCCCCACATCACGGATAGGAGAACTCGAAATCCCCTCCGGAATTCCTTTGGCGGGATCATCCGTTGTCCCGGAAGCCTCAAAAAAACTATCCGGCAGAAATATTTTCTGGCTGAACCCCGAAATGAACAGCGGAATAGATTTCTCCGGTGCCGACATCTCGAACATGGGTGCGGACAGGCTTGCTAACCTTGTCGCAGCTGCGAATTTCGCAGAACCGCCGCCTTTGATCGTTGCGGATTTCGGAACCGCAATCACCATTGATTTTTTAGACAGGGGGTGGATATTCATGGGAGGGGTTATTCTGCCCGGAAGAACAATGGCAAGAAAAGCCCTCACTCAGCAGACGGCTAAAATTCCGACTGTTCCTCTTCTTGAAAACATCGAACCGTTCGGAAAAAACACTGAAGAAGCCGTTTCTTTCGGAACCGACATCATGATAACGGGAGGAGTAAAGGAAATAATTGGCAGAATGATTGACAAAGTCGGATATGGCAAAGCAGATGTCCGCATTATAGGCGTCGGCGGAGACGCGGAGTTCTTCCTAAGTCAGATTCCGGAATTGACTTTTGGTGGAGATGAGTTTACATTAGCCGGAATTGCAAAAGCTTGGGAGATTAGTCGTCTATGAAAGTGAAAATCTGCGGAATCAAAAGCGTTGAGGATCTTAAAATAGCCTTGGAGGCTGGTGCCGATGCGATGGGATTTCTGGTCGGTCAACTTCACGCCTCCACCGATTTTGTCCTTCCAAGCACAGCTTCGAGGCTCACATCGGGACTGCCTCCATACACCTCCCCGGTCATCGTGACCCATCTCATTGATGCCGATGAAATCTTTGACATAGTGAAAAAAACTTCCATCTCAACCGTCCAAATGCACGGAGGATCTCCACTCAAAGAGGTCAAAAAACTAAGGAAACTTATGTCTCCGGACAGCAAAATTATTTTGGCGGTGCATATAGTCTATGACAGGCCCGAGCTGGACTACGAGGAGTTCTATCCGTTCATAGATGCGATTTTACTCGATAGTTTCAACAAGAACACAGGGCAGGTAGGTGGTACTGGGAAAACTCACAACTGGGACAAGAGCGCGGAAGTTGTAAAAAGTTGCAAGGTTCCTGTGATTTTAGCCGGAGGGTTGACCCCTGAAAATGTCGCTGAAGCCATAGAAAAAGTGAAACCGTTCGGGGTTGACGCTAATAGCGGGCTCAAGAATGAGGACGGCTCAAGATCTGCGGAGCTCTGCAGAAAATTCGTGATAAATGCTAAAACCGCATTCCTCAAGGTAAAAATTCAGATACCCTGATCCATGAAAATTATATAATGTGTCAGTTTTTATTGGTGGAGGGCCACGCTCCGTTGTGGCCATAACGGACGCGACCCTTCTACGCCAAACGAGCTACGCAGGGCAGGCAGCGCGCGTCCCTCCAAAAAAGGCATTTGCCGAAAAAGACGCATTACGAAATTATCTCAGACGATCCGGCGGGGTGGATGGTCGTTCTATAACTGTGGCGGTAAGGTACATGTCGAGGAGGTTCGTGTTGTTGTCTTCCCCAATGAAATTAGGTCCGAAGAAACTGCTGTAGAAATCGTTTTTACCCTTCACTATTCCTCCGATGTTTATCTTGAACCCACTTTTCACAGTAACCCTTGTTGATACCGATTCGACTCTGACGGCCTGTTTTTTCCCTTTTCCATCGAGATAACTGACAACCGGGAATACCTCCACATCTATGAGGCCGTCACCGAGATATTTCGGAAGGATGTAGAGGTAAGCTCCAACATTCGTCCATACGAAGTCCGGAGTTTCTCCAGGAATGATTACTGTGGAATTCTTATTGTTAATGATTACGAGAGGCCGGAACTTGTAGTTGTTTAGCCAGGAGGGATCCACTATTGTTTTTCCGGCCCAGATGCTGGCTGGCCGGCCACTACGCGTCACGATGAACTGGGTGGTGTTGCTTGAACCTCTCGTGGAGTTGTCAAAGGCGCGGACCGTTACACTTTTAGGCTTCATAACCTTGCCGTCCCTGATTATTAACTGGTTCTCCTGTCCGTTGCCATATGACACTTTCCCCCCGAGCCCTGAGCTTCCTCCTCCGGATACGCCCTGATATGATACTTCGACCTTGATGTTCACATTGCTGTAGTCGGGAATCTGTGCGGTGGCGCTTTCAATGAACTCCCTTATTTTCGCGGCATTTTTCTTGTAATCGAAGACTACTACGCATTCTTTTTCTGGCATATACCCCATGGTTCCAGTTTTGGAAAGCATTGGAGTACAGAACTCCTTGATGGTATCGTAGCTGATCACCCCGATTGGAATGAATTCCGAAACCTGCGGATTGTCGGCATCGTACGTTACAACTACAGCCTTCTTTTTCTGTTCTGCAGGTTTTTCATCCGTAGTGGCGGTAGTTTCCTCCGCAGATATCAGATATGAGAACAGAAATAACAAAACCAATGTCCCAAATGCAAGATTTTTCATTTTTCCCTCTGACAGCAAATATTCATTAGAATTTCGATATTAGAATTTCGGGTTTGGGGCGAAGCCCTCCTTAGGTTAGTATATCATTCCCTACAGGTATTTCAAAATTAAATTATGGATTCTATCTAACTCTATTTCTTCAACTTGTAGAGGGCAACTGCATTTTCAATTCCGATCTTCCGCGCCAAATCGGGAGGAAGTGCATTTAGAAATTTCGGAATAATCTCACGTGTTGCCGGAATTTTGCTGGTAAGTGTTGACATCATTCCCTGCCCCTGGAAATTGGCCGATGGGATGAAATTATCGCTGCCAATTACAAAACGTGTCGGAAAATCCTGGAACAGGCTCAGCCATTCGGGTCTGATTTGGCCGTCCCGTGTCATAGGAAAATTTTCAGGAAAATGTCCCGGCCCCAATCTCAAGCTCATATAGAGATTGGAATATTTTTCCAGGAGTCTGCGGCTCAAATCAGTTGTCCAGTGCCCTATATTGTCAGAACCGGCATGAGCCCAGCATATCTTGGCATTCGGATTGTGTGCCAGAAGTCGTTCAAATGCGGCCAGGTTGGCCTGAAGGATCTTAGGATTGTTGGGAGATGTGAGATAGCCTGGAATCGGAATGTCTTTAGAGACGACATCGAAATGAACATCTATCGGAACATCATGTTTGGCGGCAGTGTCAGCGAGAAGAAGAAGAAGAGGATGATCGGCGGGAACACTCTCATAGGGATGATCTTCCCCATGGAGCGACAGATGGTGGATAGCAATTTCTCCAAATCCTATGGCTCCGGAACGCAGAATCTCCTTGGCTGTCTGTTCAAACTGGTGCTTAATACTGTCTGGTATCCGTGTCTGCGATTCAGTCTGGTGAAGCATGATGTTCAGCGATTCGCCCCCACCCATAAAGGCAAACCGCGCCGAGTTTTTCTTGACTGCCGCCGAAAGCTGGCTTAAATCATCATTTACTGCCGTTTTATCAGGAACTCCAGGAGGCGGCATAACAATCATCTTTTGGATGCCTATTTGATCCATTATCTCCAGTGCGGCCTTAGTGGCTCCCGCATAATCATGCTGACGACCACCGACCAAATGGTTATGGACATCAATCCATTTAACCTCACCTGAAGACGTGGTCTTTCCAGCCGGGGATGTGCTCTTCTCTTGAGTCTTGGACTGACCCGCTGATTTTTCGCCATTTGCGTTTGGAGTTTCCGGTCCCATGCCTCGCCCCATGCCGGCCCCCATGCTTTTCATCAGCCTGATCAACAGTTGTTCCTGCTGAGCCTTGTACTGATTTTCAGACAGACTCCGAACATCGTCCAATATTATCCCAACCTCTTCAATTGCAGATGGAATTGCTTCGGGATTGTTTGTGTTCTGCTGTTCCATGCGGGACTGTATTCTGGAGAGCATCTTTTTTTTCATCAAAGTCCATTCATCGTCGGATGCCGAGCGGGCATCTGAAAGCAATTGCGTCATACGCCCTCTAATATCCTGCTGTCCACCTCCCATTTCACCGCTTTGCCCACCTTTGCCATCACCCTGCCCTCCCATCCGGCCTCCCTGTTTTCCCTTGCCGCCACCTTGTCCACCGTTAAACTGGCTTTGGCTGTACATAAAGGAAAAACAGGCAAGCATTAGCAGAGCCACAATCGATATTTTGCAGAGCTTGTTCATACTGATAACTTTCGGAAATTTCTCAGCCTCAAAACACCCAGCTTAATGGTTACATTCTGTTTGAATTATAGCCAAATACATTAGGTATGACACTGTTTGTCTCGTTTGTCGTTCGTTCATCGGTGGACGAATCTTCATATGTCTGAATAGTCTTCTGTTGCGCCTGGTTTTCTGGAGAAGGCGACTCTTCCGGTCCTGGCTATTTCTATTATTCCGAATTCGTTCATCAGGTTTATGAAATCTTCCAGTTTCGCGGCTCTGCCAGCAAGTTCTATGCCGAGTTCATCCTTGTGGACGAGAATGATTTTACCCCCGAATATTTCGGTTATCTGTATTATGTCGCCCCGAGTTTTAGAGGTAGTCTTTATCTTCATCAGGATTACTTCGCGTTCGATGAACTCGCTTCCGGTCAGGTCTGTTACCTTTATAACGTCAATCAGCTTGTTGAGCTGCTTGTCAATCTGTTCTATAATGGAGTCATCGCCGCGGGTCACAATTGTCATCTTGGATATTTTCGGGTCGTGGGTTGTATTGACGGAGAGAGACTCGATGTTGTATCCGCGTCCGCTGAAAAGCCCTGCGACTCTCGCAAGAACACCGAATTTGTTTTCGACCAGAACTGAAATTGTATGTGTCTGCTGCATTTTTGATTCCTTTTCGGCTTAAATATTAAATCCCGTTCCATTATTCTAATTCCCACATGGTCCCTTTTCAAGGATAGACTTGTGAATATCAGGATGAGTGAGTGCGATTTGATCCATCTTTAGAAAAAGAGATTTTGTTTGAAGGGGTATCCCAATGGAGGGTCGAGTTCTACTCGACCACGGTCGAATAGAATTCGACCCTCCAAGTGAAGAAAAATTGGATTCAGCAGTAATTTTTCACAACTCTTTATTCCTTTCCTTCTTCTGTTGGATATTCCGTGTCTGCCCCTCGGCCTGTCCCTCGAAGCCATAAAGGCAAAGCGGGAAGCTCAAAGAGCGAAGTGGGGTTCTGTATTGGACATTCATTCAAGAAAACCTGGAATTCCCCGCTTATCTCCGTCTCCAAAATTTTTATTCCGCTGATTTTCCCGTCTTCCACAATCATTTCTAATATAATTCCTTTCATGGCTTCAGGATTCCAGTCCTGATCGAAAAGAAAATTCCCGAGCCCATAAGCTATGAATCCATCCTTGTATCTTTCCGTTGGCTGGATTTGATGGCTGTGATGACCAATCACGAGCGAAGCTCCCGCATCTATGAATTTTCTCGCAATCATTTCTTGTCTTTCATCCTGGATTTTGCTGTATTCTCTGCCGAAATGCAGGTTAACTATTACTATTTCTCCGTTTTGCACGGCATTTCTCAGCAATTTTGACGCTCTTTCATCCTCGCAGTCGGCGACAAGTGAGTTTTTCCTTTCGATTCCCCATTTGTCATATCCGATGTCGTTGAATGCGAAAATCGCAAATTTACAGCTATTTTTTGTAAATATGACAGGATTGAAAGCCTTTTCAGGCTCCATTGCGGCCCCTGTATGCTGAATACCCGTTTTATCAAGATCTTTCAAAGTGTCTTGAAGGCCTTTTCCCCCATAGTCGAGAATATGATTGTTCGCAATCCCTAGCGCGTTGAACCCGGCATATTCGAGTCCCAAAACGGATTCCGGCGGAAGCTTTAACCATATTTTCTTGTCCTTGCCTGATGTTTTGTCCTCGTTTTTCGTCAAAGCACCCTCGAGGTTCCCAAAAACAAAATCACAGGATTTGAAATAATTCCTGACCTTCAGGAATGGCCAGTTCCAGTCATTCTTGGTGCGACAGATCTCCTCAACTTTTCTTCCCGTCATTATGTCGCCGGTGAATACGAGTTTGACCCTTCCGGATTCCGCAGAATTTTTCTCGGGCACCGCACAGCCGGAAAAAAGCGGAACGAGAAGAAAAATCAAGAGGTATTTTTCCCAGCCGCCTGAAATAATATTTTTTTTCTTGTTCATAAATTGAACCCGCAGCAGCGGAAACTTAATACCATATTTCTTCCCGCTAAACACGCCAAATGCGCGAAAATACAAATTCCTAATATGAAATTAGGACTGGATACGAATACAATAAACTGGGATAAAAATCAAATTTTGCGAATTCCACAGATAACGTATTACAATAACTTATCAATAACGATAATTTAATAGAGCCGATTGCAAAAGTCGAATTTTAAAGGAGCGCGGGTTTTCCTACCCGCAAAAATTGAACTCAAATGGCAGACTGGAAAGTCCACCCTCCGTTAGTTTTTCATCGGCTCGAGGGTATTTTGCAATTATCTCAATAGTATGAAATGGGAAGATCTTCTAATTAATTACGGTCGGGAGTGAGCCAGTTTTCCCCTCGGTACGAATTCCAATGGGACAAGGTTCAGGCCTACTTACTTCCATTTCTCGAACGCCAACAGGATCTGAGCCTGGTCACGCTTGACAACTGCATTAAATTAATCTCGGAAAAGCAGTAACTGTATCGGGGAAAGTCAATTCAGATCCTCGATCAGGGCATTCACTTTTTCTCTTCGTTTTTATCAGACGATGGGGGAGATGTCGGCTTTTCCGTGTCAAGCCTTTTTTTACATTCCAGCAGCATTTCATTAACTTCTTTTATGTAAATATAATCCTTATATTTTTCGGTAATGACTTTAAATATATTAAAGGCGGAAAGATAACTTTTTTTTGCGATATCCTTGTCGTCAGTTTTTTTTGCAATAGACAAATATACTCGCCCATGAAGGAATCTTACCTTGGCTCCAATTTCTTCACCAGACACTTTTGCGTCTGGATAATGTTCATCTAATTCTTTTAAATAATCTTGCACATTTACATCCAAGATTTTCAGAGCTTCATCATAATCCTCCATGATGTAGTGTGCCCGAGCTTCTTCCGTTGCATAAAGAAGAGGAAGATAATCTTTTTGACTTGCCCAGTCGAGTTCCCGGAAGCGCGGCATTATTGATTTTATTAATTCCATCCATCCTTCCTCATTTTTCTTTTTCATCAATTCCGCTTTATTCAAAGTATCTACTATGTCTGAAATCAGGTAATTGTGAATACGAAACTGTTTTACAAATGTTGGATCATCATAATCATTAGACTGGCAATCGAATGATAAAATAATTACAGATAATAATATTGGGAACCAAAATGCAAGTTGCTTTATATTCATTATTTTCCTATCTCCCTTATCTCTTTTTTCCCGTCCTGCCAGACTTGTTCCCAAACAACAAAATCTTCTATCCCTGGCACATCTCCGTGAAGATCCTCAACGCAAACCGGACATGTAACAAAAGTCATATTTACCTTTCGTACCACATACGACATTCCATTAGTGTCTGTCCATATTACCCTAAATTCCATCTTTCTACGATAAACAACTCAAAAAAACTTAGAAACGGGTGTATGGTACAAGTTCGCATTATGTAATAGGCCATATATGAAGCTGAAAAATGTAAAAAAATACATTGAGGGGACTTTTTCCGATGATGAACGGAAGAAGGCCGGACAACTCCTGAAGATGAGTCCGGTTGTATATTGCTTTTTAGACGTGGACGGTACAATTTTCGGGGCTCTGCGAAATTCGCAGAACGAGAAAGACAACAAGATTGTCCGTCTGAAAATATTGGAGACCGGAACCGGCGAACCGGCTCCCGAATGCGAATTGTGCGGTGCTGGCAGATGTTTTCATTCTGCTGTTCTTCTTCTTCACTGCGAGAGGCACGAGAATCTTTTTTCCGAGAAGGTTGAAAAGAAAGAGGTAATCAGCTATTCAGGTCTTCCAGCGGTGTCGTTGAAAACTTTCTCGAAGCAGGCGGAGGAGGAAGGTGCCGGCACTCGGCTGGAGGTATATTTTCCGTCCGGCCTTCCCCATTTGCCCACGAGATGGGACAACTGTGTTTTTGGAGTGCGACTTTTTTCGACTGCCAGGGAATATATGGGAAACTTGGGCAACCTCAGGCAGTTGCATTTCAAGGAGACGATAGGTGCAAAACTGCGAATTTCGCAGTTTTCCCTCCAGGAAAGACAGATAATCCGCTATCTTGCGCTGAACTCGGAGGCGGAAGGGAATCTTCTCTGTGTAAATTCTGAAAACATGGCGGAGTTTTTCCATTCTCTGTCAGGTTTTGAAGGAATCTTCTCTGGCGACAAGACAGTGCATATAAACCGGGCTCCTGCGGAACCATCGGTTGCCTATTTTGTAAAATCTGGCAAGACAATGTTTCGTCCGGCGATATTCGAGGGCGACAGGGCGGTTGTGGCGAAGAACTTCCACATCATCATGGGCAAGTCCGGCTGTTGGATAGGCACAAATGGGGATTACTGGTGGATTCCCGGAACTATAGATGTGTCCATTTTGCGGGCTTTTTTCCGCATTGAAGAAACGGTTCTGGGCTCGGAAGAAGCTGAAAAACTGCTTTCCCAATTCCCGGAAAAATTCTTCAGATCGCTTCATATGGAAGACAAAAATCTGAGGAAAAGGCATTTTTCGCCGATTTATCAAATCAAATCAGGGATGGACTTGGGGCACATATTGGAGCTGAACCTTCTTTTCGACTACGACAGCCTTCTTCTGCCGCCGGGAATGGAAAATATTTTCCATGGAAAGGGCAGATCATTCAGGCGTGACAAGGAAAGGGAGACTTCATTGGTGGAGGAACTTCTGCTTTTCGGATTCATCCGCAAGAGCAACGAAAAAAATGAGTTTTTCCTTGATAATGTCGAGGCGGCCGGTGTATTTGTCAGCAGGCTTGTCCCCATCTGGATAAAAGCTGGCGCTAAAGTTTACTTCGAGGCTGATTGCGGAATGGGTGTTCCCGGAATGAAAATAAGCCTTGAAAAGGTGGATTCCAACTGGGAAACTGTCAAATTCAGGTACGATATAGCTGCGGGCGACCAGGAACTTGACTGGGGGCGGCTCGTAAAGATATGCAAAGAACCGGGCGACTACACCAGGCTTGAAAAAGGTGGAATAACACATATTGGTGGCAAGTTAAGGGAATTTGTCATGGCGGTCTGGGACATCACCCGGAAGGACGCAGACTCCGATGTTATTGCCATTCCTATGGCGTGCGAGACTTTCTGGAATGCGAAGGCGGCTGATGCCGGGATAAACCTGAAGGGATTGGACAGTCACCACGTTCCATCCATCAAAGATTCCGGAGACAAGATCCCTCCCCTGATTTTTTTTAAGGGTGAGCTGAGGAAATACCAGTTGGAAGGCTTGGAATGGATGCGGCTGATGATCTCAAGAAAACTGAATTTCATTCTTGCCGATGAGATGGGGCTGGGAAAAACTGTGCAGGCTCTTGCTCTTATGGCATCTTTGAAAGAGACTTCACCCGGGCGGAAGCCTTTTATTGTGCTTTGCCCAAGCACTCTTGTAGAAAACTGGCAGATGGAAGCGGAAAGATTTGTTCCGGAACTCGGCGTGGCTGTCGTTAAAGGTGCTTTGCGCGGAAAGGAAATGTGGGACAAAGCCTCTCTTTCCGACATAATAATATGCAGTTATTCGATTCTGAAACGGGATATAGAACATTGCCGCGGCATCTCGTTCCGCTGCGTTTTTCTCGACGAGGCCCAGCACATAAAGAATCCATCTACGGAAAATGCGAAATCCTGCAAACAGCTGAAATCGGGAAGCAGAATAGTTCTTACTGGTACACCTCTTGAAAATTCGCCGTCCGAGCTGTGGTCAATCTTCGATTTCCTTCATCCTGGCATTCTGGGTTCGCTGGGGAATTTCAAGGCAAGATATTGTGCAGATGGGGCAGGTGCGGAGACACACCGGGAATTGGCTTCAAGAGTTGGTCCATTTATTCTGAGGAGAAAAAAGGCGGAGGTCACGCCAGAACTGCCAGAAAAGACAGAACAGCTTGTTTTCTGTGATTTCGAAGAGGATCAGAAGGCTGTTTACGATCAAATTCTTGAGTGCGGCAGAAATGAATATGAGAAGATGACGGGATCACATGCCGCAAACAGGATCAATGTGCTGAGCTGGCTTCTCAGGCTCAGACAGCTCTGCTGTCATCCTGATCTTCTCCCCGCCAATCTCAGGCCGCCCGGCATCAGTTCCGCAAAGACGGAACTTTTCAAGGAGCTTCTGCTTGAGAGTTTCGACAGTGGCCACAGGGTACTTCTCTTCAGTCAGTTCACAAGCCTGCTCAAGATAATAAGGGAATGGCTCGACTCGGAATCTGTAAAATATGAATATCTCGATGGAAAGACCCAGGATAGAATGCAGAGGGTAGTCAATTTCAACAGAGACAGAAGCATCCCCGTTTTTCTCCTGAGCCTGAAAGCAGGTGGAACCGGGCTGAACCTGGCATCTGCAGACAGAGTCATAATATATGATCCCTGGTGGAACCCTGCGGTTGAGGATCAGGCTTCCGACCGGGCACACCGGATCGGACAGATCCGGAATGTCAGCATTTTGAAGCTTGTAGTGAAAAATTCTATCGAGGAAAAGGTTATAAAACTTCACGAACACAAAAAACAACTTTTCCAGAATCTTGTGGAAAATACCTCACTTTTTAGAAAATTATCCAATAAAGACATAGAATTTTTACTGGAATGAATATACTTTTTCATTAGGAAATTTGTTTTAGGGGGGCTTGCCGGTTCATCATGTCCGTCCCTCCTCTAAAAATTATAAAGCAACAACATCTTATTCAACATATGGGAATATAATGAAAAGTTACAGAAAAGAACTGTGGTTCAACATAGCTGCGAGAAGAGCTTTCTTGAATATAACTCCGCAAGTTGTGGCATGCCTGAAGGAGTCGGGGATAAAAGAGGGGATTATTCTCTGCAATGCGATGCATATTACTGCTTCAGTGTTTGTAAATGACGACGAACGTGGCCTGCATTCCGACTTCGAAAAGTGGCTGGAACGTATTGCCCCTCATGAGCCGATCTCGGCATATTCCCACAATTTGACGGGGGAAAACAATGCCGACGCACACCTCAAAAGGCAGATTATGGGAAGAGAGGCGATCATTGCCGTAACAGATGGAAAGCTTGATTTTGGTCCATGGGAGCAGATCTTCTACGGGGAGTTCGACGGCGGCAGACGGAAAAGAGTACTTGTGAAAATTATTGGTGAATAATATGCAGTTCATATGTAATTTCTGTCTTTCGCCCATTCAGCACATAAAAAGTGAATATCTGGGACGCAAGATAAAATGTCCGCATTGCAATCAGAAGATGGTGCTTCCCTCATACGAATATGGTGCCGGAAGAATAATCGGAGATTTCATAATCAGCTCTAAAATAGGCGAGGGATCAATAGGAACTGTGTTCCTGGCGAAACAGAGATCCCTCGACAGGAATGTTGCGCTCAAGATACTTTCTTCAAAGTACACTACGGAAAAGGGAATAAGCTCATTTCTCTCGGAGGCAAGAATCGCCGCGAAATTGAACCACCCCAGCATTGTCCAGGTATTATTCGTAGGAGAGGACAACGGAATATGCTTTATGGCCATGAACTATATCCAGGGCAAGACCGTCCGCCAAAAGATAGACGATCACGACCAAATTCCGGTGGACGAATCACTGCATATAATCCAACAGGTCGCGGAGGCTCTTCATTTTGCCTGGGAACAGGAAAAAATGATACATCGCGACATAAAGCCAGAAAATATTATAATAACCATGGAAGGTGCCGTCAAACTTACCGACCTTGGACTTGCAATACAGGCTTCGGAATGCAGGAAGGGAATGGAAATATCCGGAACACCATTTTTTATGAGCCCTGAACAGTTCGCCGGCGAGAAACTTGACACCAGGACAGACATCTATAGCCTAGGAATAACCCTCTATCAGATGCTTGCAGGCCGTCTCCCGTACGACGGGGAAACACTCAACACCGTCGCTAAACAGCATTTCTACGAACAACCGGAATCAATTAAAAATGCAAATCCATCCGTCTCGGACGAAGTCGAAAATCTTGTTGCAAAAATGATCGCCAAACATCCGGACGACAGATTCCAGAACATGGAAGAACTTCTTAATCAAATATGGATTATCAGGCAGACAACTGCGCCTAACAAAGACATGATACCGGGTGTCCACACAATATCCATCAAGAAGCTCGACTACAAGGTGATTGAACCACCAAAGCCCGCATATAGGACAGGGAAGCCGGTGGCACCCTCATCTCCAAAAGTGAAATCACTTGCCAGTACAGAGGAGGAAGAGGATTCCTTCAATGTCAGCATGAAATTCATCGGCGCCTGTGTGGCAATCATCGTCACCATAATTTTTGTGATACTCCTCGTCTATGTGAGCAAGTCCAAAAAAATCAGTCAGCTCGAGAGCGAGATGGAGTTGATCGAAAAAAATTTCTATGAGACAAACATGCTTAATATGCAGACGGAAGAAGACTGCATGAATATCATTGCAAAAACAAAAAACACGGAAGATCCCAGAGAAAAAAATGTTCAGCTTAGGGCCAGGCTTGTGATAGCGGAATTGAAAAACAAAAAAAACATCTCCAGTATGAAGACTTTCGCCACCGAACTCGAAACCCTGAAAAAAGGGATGGAGAACAAGGATAACTCAGTGGCCTCCACTCATGAAAGGGAACTTGCCAAAGTCGAAGTATTGAAAACCATAGAGTCGGAAAAACTTAAGGCCGATCTGGAAAATGAGAAGATCAAGGCTAAAAGCGAGAAAGAATCCTTGCAAAAACAACTCGAGGAAACCTTGAAAAACGTGAACGAACAGAAAAAAAAGGACGAGGAATACAAGCAGAACATCTTCTATGCAAAACTTTATTCGCTCGTCAGACAGTACAAGTTTCCCGAAGTTTCCGCCGCACTCGACGAATTCTCGCAGAAAGGTGTCCTCGACCAGAAAAAGAGCGACAATTTGAAAGAAAGAATTCAGCGCTTCCAAACATATTGTGCCCTGCTCTCAAAAAGTGGCAACAAATTCTACAATATAACAACTCCGGACGGCACCGTAATAAAGATATCTGATGGGATTATAGAGTTCAATGATAAAGGAGCCTTATCATCTAAAAAATGGTACTCGCTTCCCGTGGAAACATTGTATGCGATACTTTCGGAAAACGTTTCCGGTCAGACCGAGAACAAGGTGAAAGCAGAGATTTCGCTTCTTATAGGAAACCCTGAGGATGCAATAAAATACGCGCCGGACGATCAAGAACTCAAAATTATCATTGATTCCTCCTTCAATTCAAATATGGATACCTTGAAGTCCCTGGCCAGCAGCAGTAAAAAGAAGGCCATGCTCAAACTCATGTTGCTGCAGAAGGAGTTTGGCAATATCCCGAAATATAAGGGACAGCTCGATGAACTCAAACTTTCTCTGGAAAAAAATTCCACACCCTCAACAGAAGACGAATAGGAAAACCCGGTACACTCATTTAAAAGACTCCAAAGGTTGAAAGAACGGGTTAATGAATATTTGCTAGTCCGTGGTATTCGCAAAGATTGTTTATCCATTCTGAAAACGAATGCCAGTACTCGGTACCCAGATCTGGAATTCCATCGCCCTTGCAAAGAAAATTCACCATCATCCCGGTAAAACGTATCCTTTTAAGTCCGTCAGGATTCTTTTCGGCCTCTTCCATCGAATGTCCTGGAAGAAGCCCGTGCTCGTAGAGATACACCAATTTAAGCAGGTCGAAAACTGGAGGATTTTCCGGAAGAGGACCGCAGAGGATCTTTAGAACACCCCTCAGGGACGAATAAAGAATCGGGGAAGGCAGCATGGTGTGCGAATTTCGCAGAACAAATTCCGCAATTTCGGCCGCCAGAATGAAGTTCCCGGTCCGTAGAGAAATAGCATCGGATGTGCCGACAATCTCGACGGAATTGATGGTGTAGAGTCCCTTCGCACCTTCCTTGAAATGCACATTCAACTCCCGGAAGAGGTCAACTTCGGGAAACCGTTTCTTTTCCACACGCATCGCTCCTCTGGCAAGAAAGTCAAGACGCCCGTAGTCCGCACTCACCGACGCAATCACTAGACTGCTTTCGCTGAAAGGCGTCTTCCGAAGAACAATTATGTTAGTGTCAATCATAAGATCATCTATAACAAACATAACCGGCTGCGCCGGGACTTGTCGGAACGCCAGCAACTTGCTGGCATTTATCCGATATTGCCGGCAGAGTCACAAGATCCCGTCCACAGAGCGCGTCGGGATTGTCGGCGTTCCTTAGAAAAATACAATTTTCTACACTGTTTACTTTCATCCAGAAATTCCTGTCTGTTTTTGCATAATATAGTCGTCCATTATAAATCCGCCGCCTATATCCTTGACAACAGATCCCTTTTTCTCAAATCCCATTTTTTCGTATACTTTAATTGCTGAACAATTGTTTTTATTAACCGTCAGAATTATTTTCCCAAGGTTTCGATCCATGGCTGCCTTTTCGATGAATTCCATCGCTTCCCTCCCGTATCCTTGACCTCTATGCCCGGACAAAATGTAGAATTTACTTAGGAAAAGCTCGGATTTTCCGTTTCTCTCCTGAAAAGCGATGTAGCCGACATATTTGCCTTTCATTTTCAAAAGATAGTAAGATATTCCTTCATTCTTGATCTGATTCGAGATTGCTTCTTCCGAGTGGAATTTTTCCAGCATATATTCCACCTGTGCCTTCCCGATGATGGGAGTGTAATGCTCTGTCCATATTTTTCTTGCAAGAACACATAGTGCCTTAATATTATTTTTATTTGTGGGCTCAAAAGTCATGTTGATTAATAATATCATATTTTTGTCTAAATGGTTGTATCTCTAGGATTAACTGGTGTTTTTCCTAATTTTGTAATGGCTATGGCAATATTTGTTTCCAGGGAGATGGGCTTCTAAGAGACCTTTAAAAAGTTTTCCGTGATTTGGAATATGAAGATGAAGTAGATCATGGACAATCACATAATCTCTTAACTCAGTATCACCACCAAGAAGAGCTTCATTAAAGGTGACACATCCACTACTTGAACAGGATGCCCATTTGCTACGCATCTTTTGGATTCGTAATCGGGCTGGCTTCACCTTGATTTTCCGTGCCCATTCCATAACCTGTTCTTTGAAATAAATCCTATCCATATAATTCTCTTGAAACTTATTTTCAACCATAATCATAATTCATTTTTTTTATTATCTCAGCAGTCTTTCGACAATCTGAATCATCTTTTCCTTCCCTACCAGAGGGAAGAGAAACTTGTAAAGCTCTGCCTTGAGTTGACGCAGTTCTTCCGGATTGTCCTTGGAATTCGGAAATCTCTCAACCATACTTTTTACTATGGCTGCATTTTTGGCGGGTTCTTCCATTTTTTCTGATTTCAGCTTCCAGAAAATTCCAAAAGTATCAGAGTCGAGACCAGACAACTCCCGCTCCTTCCGCGCGGCCAGCATTTCCTTCACAATATCCTCTATTCTCTTCAATGCGCTCTCCGTGGAAATCTGCCTGTCGTCGAATGCCTCTATTATAGCCTCCGCACGGTCGCCGATTTCGTGGAGATACGGCGCATTGTCTCCTTCATCGGTCACTTTTTTCCTTATGCCGATCACAAGGTTGATTATCTTTCCTTTGTCCGATTTTCCGGAAATTCTTATCGCATCAAGAGTCTTATCGTCAATTACTACTGCAGGAAGAGCATTTTCCAGACCGAACACCGAGATATTTTCGCGGATAAGATGTTCCGTCTTTCCAGCTACATCGCCATACAGGACGGTTTTTCTGCTGAACGCATTTCCTATTATCTGGAACATTGCGGAAAGTTTTGCGAAATCATCCATATGATCCCTTAGATCGGGAGATGGAGACAATATGTCGTATATCGTTTCCAATTGTTTGTAAAGCCTGAAGAAATCCTCTCTCTCGCTCTTGTCAGAGAACAATTCGACAATTTTTTCCACTGTCTTGTCATCCAGACTACCATCACAGAGTACCAGATATTTTTTCGCATCCTTTGCCATCAGGTCGTGAAATCTTGCAAGAAGGATATCTATCCCCTCGATCGCTCCGCCAACCACATCAGAGTCGAATGCCAGTGCTTTCTCAAGCTTCTCGAAGATTCCTACAAAATCCACTACGAGGCCGCATGGCTTCCGTTTTTTCTCATTTATTTCATAAGGTCTGTTAACCCTTGCAATCGCCTGAAGCAGAACGTGATCGCGCATCGGCTTATCAAGATACATGCAGTAGAGAATCGGAGCGTCGAAACCAGTCAGAAGCTTGTCAGTCACAATGAATATCTTTGGCAAAGTGTCCGGTTTCAAAAACTGCTTGCGGACCATCTTTTCTGCTTCCGCGCCAACCTGGTGTTTATAAACAAAGGGAAATCTCTCACCGTCGTGCTGGGCCGAACTGTATATCGGCATAGAATATTCCGGAGGCAAAAGCTTGTCCAGTTCCTCCTTGTAGAGGGCACAGGCTTCGCGATCCACACCGACTAGAAAGGCCTTGTATCCCATCGGCTCGACATTTTCCCGGTAGTGTTTTGCAACAAACTTTGCGACCTTCGCAATTCGGTCCTTAGATTTAAGAAAATTCTTCAATTTCAGTGCATGGTCCAGAATTTTGTTTAACACATCAATATCGCAAATGCCTTCTGCCTCCGCAAGCGACAGGAATTCCTTCTCGAGTTGTTCCCGCGGCACTCTGATCTCGTTCGGTGCGAGAGCATACTTCAGAGGTAGAGTAGTTCCGTCGTCTATTGATTCGCTTATTGAATATTTGTCGAGATAACCCTTGTCGTCCTCTCTTCCAAAAATCTTGAATGTCCCCTTCCCATATGCGGTCTTGTCTATCGGCGTTCCGGTGAAGCCTATCATCGTGGCACTTGGAAGAGCGGCAACCAGATAGTTACCGAGATCGCCCCCTATACTCCTGTGCGCCTCGTCTATAAGAACGAAGATATTGTCCCGCTTGTTAACATCTTTTGAAATTCCATCGAACTTGTGTATCATCGAGACAACAAGGCCTCTGAAATCCGATTCTAGAAGGCTTCTGAGTTTTTTCTTGCTGTTTGCTGACTCGATCTTAATGTCGTGCGCCTGCATCTCGCCAAGAAGCCTTCCGACCCATCCGGAAAGCTGTCCCTCGAGTTCATTTCTGTCAATCATAAGTATCACTGTTGGTTTGCCGAACAGATCCTTCTCACGGAGAATTAGGCGTGCCGCAGTAATCATAGTGAAAGTTTTACCCGACCCCTGAGTGTGCCATATCAGACCTGTCTTCCTTGCCTCGTCGGAACAACGTTCGAGAATCTTGTCCACAGCTCTCGTCTGATGCTGTCGCAGGACAGTCTTACGTAGTTCATCATCCTTGTAATAAAACAAAATCCATTCCCGCAGCATCATCAGGAAACGTCCACGGTCAAAGAAACTTTTCACCTTCGACTCGAAAGAATCGAAGTTCTGGGAGATGCCGTTCTCGCCTCTCCCCGTCCCCCTCTGGAGAGGGGCTCCAACCCGTTCATCATTTGCCGATTTCCAACTGAAAACATTCTTGCAGTCGAGGTTCCAGGTCACTCCATACATGAAATCAATCAGATGTGTTATGTTGAAAACCTGTGCGCTTGTAACCATTTCCGGTGTTTCCCTGTGATATTCGCGAATCTGGACTAGCGCCTTCTCGATTCCGTCCGGTTTTTTTGCATTTTTTGACTCTACTATGGCAACTGGAATTCCATTGATCAGAAAAATAATATCAGAGCGGTTGGTCTCTCGTCCATTGGTGAACTGCCACTCTTCGGTGACTTGAAAAATATTGTTTTTGATTTTTTCATAGTCAATGAGAGCCACATTGCGTTCACGTTTTTCCTTGTGGTCATAAATGCTTTTTTCGCCGCGAAGCCAGGAAAGGATCGAGGCATTGCCCTCGATGGTATTCCGCTCTGACTCTATCCTTCGTATCACATCATTTACATTTTCGCCAGTGATCAGGCCGGGGTTGAATTTCTTAAGCTTGTCAGCAAGAATGTCCGAAAAAAGCATCCCGGACTCTCCACCGCGGAGCGACAACGCTTCCGAGGTGGAAATATATTCCCACCCCGCATCAACCGCATATTTTATCAGCGGTTTCTGAACTGTGTTTTTTTCCGTAAACATTTTTTCCTCGCAAAGACGCAAAGCTTTTTATATTTTGACACTTTTAACATCAATATCCAATTCCCCCACCCGGATTTTACCTCTCATAGGACATTGCCGTATCGCCGAGGGTTTCAGTGTTGCTTCTCTCATATCAACGGCTTTTCCATGTCGGTCTTCCATTCCTGTAGTTCTTTCAGAGATAGAACCACATCGTAATCTTCGCAATCTTCGGCGTGATTCAATGCATCCTGTAAAAAAACCATGGCGCAGGACAGGTCGAGAGGCATGCCATATTTTTCAGCGTCACAGCCATGCATTTCAGCAATAACAACATAGTTCTGCGCATCTTTTGGATTCTCGGTGATCGCCTCTTCTAAAAAGTCCAACGCCTGTTTGTTACGCCCTAAAACGGCCATGGCGCGAGCCAGATCGGCTTTAAGGTTTGACCTCATCCGCTTGTCCATTTCTGGAAAGCGGTCTAGGAGTTCCTTGAAATACGTCACTGAGAATTCAGCTGTCCTCATATTTCTTCCCGATAAATCGACCAGCAGCCTTTCAAAATCCTGCATCCAGTTGACAAGAAAATCATGTCCTTCAAAAACTCCGGCATCTTCGGGATTCTTTAAAGTCTGCGGCAGCATGTCCCGCAATTCATTCCAACATCTCTTCCAGCACTCAAAAGTCTGCAATGACATATGCTTATCTATGTAAATATACCCAGCCCTCATCCAATCATTGGCCGAGATGTTTTTATCCCGGACAGGCTTGTCCGACACTGAAACTTGGGGGGGAGCTTCCGAAGGGCCATTCAGACAGCATTTCTTGTATTTTTTTCCGCTACCACAGGGGCAGGGATCGTTTCTGCCTATCTTTGCACGCGGTGCAGTTGAGAGCCGTTGCTGCTCCTTGAGGACATCTAGCAAACCCAAGCATTCTTCTTCATTTTCAAATTCCGGATAGGGTTTCTTTCCCCATTGACAAACGAAGAAGTTCATTGACTTTTCGATGCTTTCAAAGACACGGTGACTTTTTCTCGTCTGTTCCAGCACCTCATCAACAGATTTTTCGAAGTCACTTAGAATATAGTCCAATCTTTCGAACCCCGGATCGGCCAATCCCCTCTCGTAACATTTCTTAATCAGGGGCAATGCAACATCAGCGTGAATGCTGGAAGCAACCACGATCGCCTTATCCCATATAAACGAGGCTCTTCTCTCCAATCCTTTTTCCAAGAGAAAAACACAGTATTCCGCAAGTGAATCCCGGGAGAGTTCACCATCCAGCATCATATGCAGCAAGCTGTCCATTGCCGAGGCCCGGGCATATTCATCGGGTACGGAATCTTCAATCAGTGCCTTTGTCTCATCCACCCGGCCCGCGCAGGTTCTCGCAAGCATGTCCGACATGGTCTCAGTCAGAATATCTCCAAGAACATGGCGTTGAACGACTTTGGGCAGACGACAAAGTTTTAAATAAAGCGGGAAAGCGTCCCGAGATCGCATCTCGGCACAAAGATGGATGGCGTAAAGAAACAGAGCATCACGATCCTCCGTCGTGGGAGATTGCAGTTTCAAGTCAATATCCTTCAACAGAAGCGGATCCGCCTCATTCCAGTTTGCACGTATGTAATCCAGCGCTTCTCGCGGCACCTTCGACGTGAACGGCCTCAGCGCATCAATCGCTTCCGTAATATTCATAGCTCAAGCTCCTTAACTTATCCTCTTTTTTTTATCTTTGCGATCTTGGCGGCTTGGCGAGAGGTAAATAATTTTTTCTCGCAAAGGCGCAGAGACGCAAAGTTTTTTATATTTTGACACTTTCAACATCAATATCCAATTCCCCCACCCGGAGTTCTCCTGTCATCAGCTTGTTCAATGTCGTATTGAACAAATCCTGCAACGCGGATTTTTTGGAATCATTAAACTCAAGCTTATTGGAAGTTATATCCATCATTTTCACAATTTTATCCTGCTCCATTCGTTCCGGGCACGGAATAGACAATGATTTTAGTTGTGTGGCTGGAAGATGTGCTATTGTAGAGCTTGCACCAGCATTACCATAAAGTTTCTGCATTTCAATCGAAAACATTAGCCAATATACTAAGAACTCATTTGAAATAATTTTTGTCTTTGGGCGAAGACGATGGAGCGCTTTTTGGTAATAGCAGTCTCGTATTTGCCCTTGCCAAATTGCTGCACGGCCAGGCTCTCCTCCCTCACAAATTAATAGATCACCGGGAACAAGGCTAAACTTTTCCATTTCTTTTGGTGTAAAATCCATTTTTAATATGTCTTCGACATCAATCTTACCCCATTGAACATTTTTATTGCGGAGATAAAGCTTTGGGTTATTACCGATATGAGCCTTCTGTGATAACATCTTTCCAAGTTGCACATTAAATACCTCACCTATTTTCACCACTTCCCAGCTTTCCGGGATTTCGCCGATAGGCGTATATTTTGTTTTTTCCCCATGGAGTCCACGGGAAAAAATAAAATTCATTGTGGACTTTTTCAGATCTCGGAGGGACTGGATAATCTTTTCCTGGATTAAAATTGCATTCTGCAATTTTAATAGTACCGCCGCAATCTTCTCCTGCTCGGGAAAAGGTGGGAGTGAGATATCCTTTTCTTTCAATAGTTGATAATGGCGAGAATATCCTTTACTCGGTATATCCAAGAGTAAAAGGTAATAATAAAAATATCGTGGATTAATGTCCGATCTTGGCTTAATTAATTTGGTACCATCCGCACCAAGAGCAAATGGAAAGTCAACATATTTGAATATCCTCGTGTGATCACCAAAAATTATATAAGGTAAATTTTCAGAGATCACTGTTGATACATCGTCTGTCCAGCCTGTTATATCACTTTGTCCCTGATCAACAATTGGATATTTCCCAGCAGTAAGATAGGTAGCGGCCTTAACCTGTCTGCTCCGATCTATACGAACTGGGTCAATACATTCAGAAAAATTATTAATCGTCCACTTATTCATTATTTAACTCTTTCTAACCCAAAAAAATTTTACTTTGCGTTTCATTGCGCCCTTTGCGGTGAAGATTTTTTTACCGCGGAGAACGCCAAGGAACGCAGAGTTACAAACCGTTCACCATTCTTTTGACCCCATCCTTTAGTAGCATGACATTGAAATTCATCAGCAATCCGAGTTTAAGTCCGCTCAGTTTCAGGTATGACAGAAGCTGTGCTTCGTGGATTGGTGCGATTTTGTCTACAGCCTTGAGTTCGATTACGACTTTGTTTTCAACAAGTAGGTCTATTCGGTATCCGAGGTCGATTTTGATATCGTCGTAGATGACCGGGAGAGCTTTTTGTTTTTCCACGAAGAGTTTTTTCTTTTTCAACTCATATTCGAGACATCCCTCATATGCGGATTCAAGAAGTCCCGGACCGAGAGCCTTGTGAACTTTCAATGACGCATCAATAATTTCTTTGCTGATTTCATTTTCCGTCATAATTTTTCTTCCTTATTTTATGTTTTTCTTTGCGTTTCATTGCGCCCTTTGCGGTGAAGATTTTTTTACCGCAGAGAACGCTAAGATACGCAATGTTTATTTAATTTTGCTGGAAACAGCCCATTTACAGGCTGTAATTTCGGATATTTCTCCCTTGTGGAAATATATCTGTAAGTTCTTCGCTCATAATATATTGTAATTTTAGGTACAGTGTCCCCAAAATTTGCCGATATAAAGGATAATCTCCCTTCGATAGCTCTGTTACTTTCTTCTTCATTTATCTACCATTCTTTCGGTTTATGGACAAATTTTCCGCTTGGCAATAGAACCTTGTCAGGGAACTGGTGTTTCGCATATGATTCGGCGGAAAAAGCAAAAGAATCAGGACTGATTTTCGCAAGCTCCTTGTTTTTACGGCCAAAGGGAAATGCAAATAACAATTTCTTCTCTGGATTCATTCGCCCAAATGTTGAAATGACTGGTCGCAGATCTGTATCGCCGGTCACAATAACCGCAGTGTCAAACGATCCTTTGTTAGCTTCTTCCAGAACAGCACAAGCCAATGCAACATCGGTTTCCTTTTCCTCATGAGCAATGATCTTCTTTCCAGTCTCGGCATCGTATACGTCTTTTTTCTTAAAATGGCTTTCGTTGACTTTTACGCCAGTAGCTGTCAATGCGCGGGTGTAAGCCTTATGTCTCGAAATTTTGTTGGGATTCTTATATGCGAGATGATAAGCGTAAGCCGTGAAATATGAAACCTGGCTGAGTACGGCCTCGTGGCCAATCAGGTGCAAATGTTTTTTGCATAGATTATGAATATCCAACCATTTGAGCTGTTTTCCGGGCAGGATTTTTTGAGCGTCACAAATAGAGTGGTACAAGTTGAACCCATCAACAAAGAAACAAGTGCGGATTGGGGTGGATGTAATCATAAGACAATCTCCCCGGCAACATACGGCAGGGGAAAAAAACCCACGGATCGTAACCCGTGGGGGGCCACGCGACCTCGGAACCAGGTCCGAGGATCATCGTGGGGATGATTCTGCATAAATATAGAATGAGTTTCTACTGTTTCAAGAAAATATTTCATGAAAAAATTATTCCTTTGCGTTCTTTGCGGCTTTGCAAGAAAAATAATTTTCTCCCTGTGCATTTCGTGTCTTTTTTGATTAGAGCCATTAAAACCCCATCTGTTTGAAAATCTTCTTCATATCCTTGTCAATTACAGTGGCTTTGCATTCCAGTTCCTCGAGTTCATTCAATATTTCCGGTATTGGACGATATTCGACTTTCTCACTTGTGTCCACATAACGGGATGGAGAGAGGTTATAGTCGTTTTCAGTGACTTCCTTATTGCCTATTACCTTGACAAATCTCTCTATGTCCTGGCCTTTTATGAACGCCTGGGCTATTTTCTTGATGTTCTCCTCGGGAATGTAATTTTTCGGACTTCCCTTCTTGAACTCTGTGCTTGCATTAACCAGTACAATTTTGCCTTTTCTGGCCGGAACCTTATTTTTATTCAGTAGAATGATGATTCCCGCCGCTGTAGTATTGTAGAAGAGATTGTCCGGGAGAAGAATGACTCCCTCGACAAGATCATTTTCCACAAACCATTTTCTTATGGTGTTCTCCTTGTCCTCGTTACGGCTTCCACTGCCACGCGTCACCGCCCCGGTATCGAGAACCACGGCGGCACGTCCATTAGGCTTAAGCGAGGCGATGGTATGCTGAAGCCAGGCCCAGTCGGCCTTGCCGGAAGTGATTCCTCCGTGTGACTCGAACCTGTCGAAATGGTCATTTTCATAGACTGACGTTTCGAACGGCTGGTTCCACATCGGATTTGCCACGACAATATCGAACTGCCTCAGGCGCGATTCAGAATCCCTGAATTTCGGGTTCGTCATGGAATTTCCACGAACTATCTCCCCTTCCATATCATGGATAACCATATTCATCCGTGCGATGGCATAGCTTGAACCCGTAAGTTCCTGTCCATAGAGTTTTAGAGGCCTGTTCACTTTGATTTCACGTTCCTGGAGTGCAAGTTCGCATTTGATCAGGAGACCGGCTGAGCCACAGGCGTAGTCATAGACTTCTTCTCCCTGTGAAGGTCGTGCCATAAAGGCCATGAGCCAACCGACTTCTGTGGGCGTGAAAAACTCCCCGGCGCTCTGCCCCTGTCCTTCGGCGAATTTTCTGAGAAGATATTCGTAGCAGCGTCCGAGAAAATCAGGTTCCACATTGTAAAGTCCCAGTCGGTATTTCGGATCAGACAACTTTTCGATGATTCCTGAAAGAGCCGCATCGCTGATTTCCCTCTCTCCGTTCCTGACCTCGTTGAAATCAATGATGTCCAAGACCCCGCTGAGATCTTTGCGCGTGTCTCCGGCGTTCATCTTCACTACCGCCCTCATCGCAAGAGTAAGATGTTCTCCGAGCGTTTTCGGTTTTTTGTCTTTTGTCCAGTCAAACTTATCTCTACCGCTCACCACCGCCCATCGTGCCTCGGGAGGGATATAGAAACGAACCAGGCTTTTGTCGGCCTCGATTATTGAAATAGCCGTATCCCTGTCTCCATAGGTTTCGGACAAGCGTTCTATTTCATCGTCGAAGACATCGGAAAGTCTCTTGAGAAATATTATCGGCAATATATAGTCCTTGAACTTGGGGGCGTCCTTCTCTCCGCGGATAGAACAGGCGGCGCTCCACAATATCTGTTCCATGGATTTTGTGCTGAGAATATCACTTCTTTGTCCCTTGACCTTTTTCTTCGGAAGTTCCTCTTCAAAGAGTTCAGCCTGGTCGGACTCTGTCTCTTTGATCAGTTCCATGATAGCACGTTTCGCCTTTCCCTGAGGAAAACTTTTCCCATTTTCCCAGCGATTCAAAGTGGAAAAGGCAACTCCAAGCTTGGCGGCAAGTTCTTCCTGTGTCAGATTCAGAGTTTCTCTTAGTCTGATTACTATTGATGATATGTCCCTATCTTCCATATATTTCCTTTTTCATTTTTAAATAACACTATAAACACTATAGCATATAATATTGACAAATCAAGTTATTTTTGAATTATTAATGAGATACTGTTAAATAAAATGCTGCAGTTTTTCTGAGCCATGCTGTTGGCGGTTGGAAGATCATTTTCCGGGTTAAAAATCATTATCTCCATGTTTTCCCCATTTTTTATCCCGCTTGTTTCAAGAAATTTTATGATTCCGTCCACACTTTCATCTAGGATATACTGTGCTATGTTCCAAATTCATTAATTAATGGTTTTACTTGCGAAAACACCAAAGTCAATTATTTTAAAAATCAGTTACTACAGGATCTGCAAATGTCAGTTTAATGGTGGAGGGCCACGCTCCGTCGTGGCTGTATGGGCGGACGCGACGAAGCGCGTCCCTCCAAATAAGTCCATTTTCCGGAACAAACTGTGCAAACTGGATGTAAAATACTTGGAAAACATAAATAATTCAAAGGGGAAATGCAATGAACATTAAATTGAAAAACCTGCTTCAAATTATGATTCTAACCTGTGTGGCGGTATTTGTTTTACTGTCGCAGGCTGGCTGTGGCCGTGAAGAACCGGCTAAAAAAGATACAGGCAAATACATCTATCGTATTGCGTTCGCATCATTCGGACCTGACGCTGCCGCGGACAACGCGATACAGGGCTATCTTGACGGGCTACGTTCCGAAGGATTTGAAGAAGGTGTTAATCTTGAGGTTCAGCGCAAACATGCGTTTGGCGAAATCAGCCAGCTCCCGCAACTGATGCAATCACTGGAAACACAGGGACTGGATCTGATAGTGCCAATGTCAACGCCAGGGCTCGCGGCCGCATTCGGCGCGGTAAAAAAGACACCGATGGTGTTCGTCTACACATATGATCCGCTCGGTGCCGGAGCCGGAAAAAGCTTCGAAGATCACCTGCCCAACATCACAGGAATTGCATCATTCCCGCCGGTGGAAGAAACCATGGGAATAATATTGCAGCTTTTCCCCAACGCCAGGAAGGTCGGGACAATCTACAATGCTTCGGAATCCAATTCGGTCAAGGCGGTGGGTGTCGCACGTGCCACTCTTAAAACCAAAGGATTGGACTTGGAGGAGGTCACTGTCGGAAGCACCGCAGATGTGATGAATGGAACACAGGCTCTGCTTGCAAAAGGTGCTGATGTCGTATGGGTTACAGGCGACAACACCATACTCCAGGCGCTTGAGGGAGTCATAAAACCAGTTTCAGACGCGCATATTCCGTTGATTCTAAACGATCCTGAATTTGTTGACCGCGGCGCACTTATTGGGGTAGGGATCGGGTGGCATACAAGCGGTTTTGCAGCAGGAAAGATGGCGGCACGAGTTCTGCACGGAGAAAATCCATCCGGCATCCCGATAGTGGCAATGGCCAGGCGGCGAATTGTCTTAAATCAGGAACTTGCCAAAAAAATGGGGATAACTTTCCCTGCGGATCTGAATGAAGAAAGCAAGCAGGCAAATCCTTAACGAAATGATTTTTTAAATACGATTTCGGCGAGGTTCCTGAGATAGTTCTCATCGGAGAGGCCGTCGGAGGCCTCCTGCGGAAAATCCACTATTTTTTTGAAATATCCGGCAAGTTCGGCATAAACCTCGCTCCTCGCCTCCTCTGAAAGCTGTTTTTTCCTCAGGAGGGCGTTCTGTATGATTGCCGCCTCCTCTGGTGTCACAGTGTTTCTTGCACGAACGGCGACGTTGGGATAGTCCCTGAAAGAATTATATTTTTCCGGCATTATCAAAGACAGATCTGGCTCTGAAATCTTAAGTTCCCTTACCACTACCGTTTCCGCAGCGAAGTCCCCCAGTCTCTGGTAATGTCTGGAAAGCAGCGAAGATATTCCGCCGATCATATAGAAAAACGGCATGAGATCAATTGTCCTCATCAGATTTCTAATCACAATTTGTGGAAATGCAAGCTTGAGCCCCTCCTTGTCGCGTACTCTGATAGAGAGAATTTTTTTTCCGAGAGTTTTTCCGTCCCAGATCCACTCGAGGATGATCCCGTATGATATGCCTATGAAGAAATACATTATTATTCCGAAGGCGGCCGCGAAATCCGGATTGATGATTCCAAAAATACTGATTGGCTGCATGATGATATTCTGGATGCCTAGAATGCAGGCGAGATCAATGAGCCATGCACTGCATCTTGTCACGGGGCCTGCGAGCTGGATCGGAAAGAAAACGCCCTCCGGTGTCCTTATATCCATTACATTGGTTTTTTCATTGCTTTGCATTGATAGCCCCATCCGTTTTTTTCACTGAAGTATTGGGGTTCCCCGCAAAGGAAAGATACAATATGAGACCGGTGAGTTCGAGACATCCGAATGCGATCTTCACTCCGTATGGGATTACAGGCCAGTGATACTGCGAAAAAAATGACTCGATGATGCCCGCCCATACAAGAAGCAACGCACAACCACACAGCAAGGTCGTCATATCCGACGCATATACGCGGAGGCTCTGGAATTTTCCCATTCCGACCGGAAGGAGAACTATTCTTCCGAGTATGATTCCAGCCTGCCCGGCAATAAGTATGGCGGGAATTTCTATAACCCCGTGTGGTAGCAGCCAGCCAAGGAGAAAATATGTTTGCCCCGCCAGTATATAGTCAATCGCCACCGCTCCGAGAATAATTCCATTGTAGAAAAGCATCAAAATTGAACCTAGCCCGAAAACTATTCCGAAAGCGAATGCGTTGATTGAAACCTTTATGTTGTTGCTTATAAGATATGATGCGAAAGAGGCCTGTCGCCCCTCGACCCGGGGCTTGTCCCGGGTTTCCTCCTGCCTGACCCTTTCTTCCGGCGATATGTTCAAATGTGCAAACTGTTGCGGGAATATGGCCTCCCTCGAGGTTCCATCGGAATAGATTGTGACTCCGCCGAAGACAACTCCTACCAGTGTCGCCGCTAGAGATACATAAAAAGCCCCTATGTTTTTTCTGAAAGTCCTGGGAAACACGTTGACTATCCAGTTTTTAAATCCGAAATTTTTTATTCTGCCCTTTCTGGAATGCACGCAGGAATACGCCCTCGATGTGAGACTCTCTAGATACCGGCGTACTTCGCGTTCCCCTGAAAGAGTAGTTATCTTCACAAGATCGTCTGAAACTCTTCCATATAGATAATGCAGTCTTTTTATCGAATCCGGAGTGAAAAAAGCGGCTTCATGGGTTCTCTCGATGTCGTCGAGCATTTTCTCTAGCTCCTTCCAGAAAACTTCCTCTTCCCTGATGAATTTTGCAGTGTCAATTATCATATGAGCTGTTTTTCCTTGATTTCGAGGTATTTGGAAACAAGCCCCGAGGCGAAGTCCCGAGGCGGATGGCTTGTGAATGAAACTCCCTGCTTTACTAAAGATCGTTTAAGAGTCTCAAGTTCCATCCAGTTCAAGTGCCCTGCGAATTTCGCATATATGTCTGAGGCGGAGCTGATGGAATTTCCCTCGAAAAGCGGGACATCCATTTTGTTCTTCACTGAGATGACCGAGCACAGGTGGTGATTTTTCAGGAGTTTTATTCCGGAGCTGAAAGATTCCGCCAGTACCGGATCATCGAGATCGGTGAAAAAGAATATCAGCGCCCTTTTCCGCAGGCGTTCCTTGATCTGTGTGAAGAGGTTCCCATAGTCTGGTGTTCTGTACCCGGCATTTATTGACAATGCGGCTTCGCGACAGGAATTGTAATGGTTTTCCCCCGATTTTGCCTTGAGAAAATGCCTCATGGAGCTGTCGAACGAGACAAGCCCGAAAAGATCGCCGTTCTTTTCGGTCACAAGGCATAGGATCAGGGCCGCCGCCAAATATGTCTCAATCACGGCGGTTCCGTCAATTTTCCTGCTGCTCATTCTTCCTGCATCTATGACAACATAAATTTCCTGAACACGCTCGGTGCGGAACACCTTGGAAATTGGTTTGCCGCGTTTCGCAGTGGACTTCCAGGAAATGTTGCTGAAACTGTCGCCGGGCATATATTCCCTGAGCCTGTCGAATTCCCTTCCCTGCCCGACTATTCTGTTGAGATGTATCCCGGAAAATTCCCTGCTCAGGAACACGGGTGCGAGCTGCCTGATTAGCGGGCGCAAGTTCGGATATGCGCGAACTTCGCAGTCGAGGGGAATTTTTCTTCTCACCCTCCACAGTCCGACTGGAGAGTCGGACTCGATTACCGCAGAGGGAATCCTGTAGATTCCCCGCTCAAGCGCTTCGCACTCCCATTCCGCCCTAAGAAAAGTATTGTCCTCGGATAAAATTATTGGTCTGAAGCTCTGTGAGGTATAAAGATTGTCAGGAAAGTCAGGGCTGACCACAAGCTCGGCTCCGATTTTCCCGGAACAATTGATGCCAAGCTCCAACTTGGATTTTCTCAGGACTGAAATTCGGAAAACATTATTGGAGGACATAGTTATTTTCCTGAGATTTTTCAGGCCTGCCACCGCGTCAAAAACAGATACCAGCAGAATTGTGAGGGCAAAGACAAATCCTATGACTGCCAGACCGTCAATATAGACGGCCGCCGCCGAAAACGGCATCATAAGTGCAACCCAGAAAATAATTTTACGCGGAATAATCATCTCGGAATGCTGATATTTTCAAGAATCCTTTTTACCAATTCGTCAATTGAAAGACCTTCTATTTCATATTCTGGCTTCAAAATTATCCTGTGTCCCAGAATGGGAAGCGCCAGACTTTTCACATCGTCGGGGGTCACGAAATCGCGCCCGGACAGGACGGCATATACCCTGGAAGCGACTATGAACGCCTGTGTTGCGCGAGGACCGGCGCCGACCAGAACAGACTCGTTTTTTCTTGTTTCACGGACAATTTTCACCATGTATTCGAGAATCTCTTCCTTGATTGTTACGGAGAGTAGAGATTCCTGCAATGAAGTGATAAGATCGCTGGTTATTATTTTTCTTGTCATCTCCGTTTCAAGAATTTTTTCCGGGGTCATGGCGCCGAGCATTTTCCCGGCCAGAATTTTCTCCTCGTCCTCGAGAGGATAATCCATCTTGATTTTAAGCATGAACCTGTCCTTTTCAGCTTCTGGAAGCGGGTATGTTCCCTCGTATTCTATCGGATTCTGGGTCGCAAAGACGGTGAAATGCGGAGACAAGGGATAATCTTTCACATCAATGGTCACTTTTTTTTCCTGCATGCACTGAAGAAGTGCCGACTGCGTCTTGGCGGGAGCCCTGTTTATTTCGTCTGCAAGCAGGAAATCTGTGAACACGGGCCCCTTGAAGAGGTTGAAGTTCTGACCTGCCAGGTCGAAAACGTTCGTGCCTGTGATGTCGGTGGGCATGAGGTCCGGAGTAAACTGTATTCTTTTGGAATCGCAGTCCATTATTTTCCCGAGCGTTCTGACAAGAAGTGTCTTGGCTATTCCTGGCACACCTTCGATCAGCGCGTGGGCGCTGGAGAAGACGGTCACGATTGCCAGGTCAATGGCAGTTTCCTGTCCGATTATGACTTTCCCCATTTCCTGCCTGATGTCCGACAGGATTCCGATTATTTTTTCATTTGCGCTCATAGTGAAAATGCTTCCTTTCTGTAAGTATTTTATTTGCCTTGTTATATGTTGCGACAGGATCTCGCGAATTTTCGGATTCGGTCGCGATTGTTTTCAATTCTTGAATCTCGTGCTCCGAATAAAATCTGGTGTTTCCGGGCTTGAGCCATTCGTCGAAACAATATTTCAGGATTTTCTTCTCTGGAATTTTTCCAAGCAGCGTCTCGAGGCCTGCCGAACTGCTGAAGCTGTTTTCTTTCGCTGCGATGGCCTCCAAAAAGGATTTATTGCTTTCTTGAGAAAAGGAAAATGCGTTCCTCCATAGCAGAAGTACAACAATCAGAATGATGTTCAGGGCGAGAAACTCGAGGCGATAGCGCGAAAGCAGCCACACAATGTTTCTACTTATGAAAAATCCGTGCGCAGATTCGTCAAAAATAATATTGTTCCTTCCACCTGGAAGCCAGGCGAGAAAGGCGGGCTGGGGATTTTTTCTCAGACCTTCGTTGGAGATGACATAGGATCCTGCAGAAACTATAAGTTTGCCCTTTCCTATTGCGGTTTCCGCCACGACTGGTCTTCCCGAAGGGTCAGTGAAAATGATCTTCCAACTGGCCGGATTGGCAAATTTGAAATATGTCATTGCATCATTGTCGAAACAGCCGAATTCCGCAAAATCCGGCTCTGGCGACGCCTTGCGTGGAAAAACCTGATCCCTTCCGTCATATATTAATTCGAATTTCCCGGCCTCCATTTTTTTCCACTCGTCTTTTTTTGCAGTCTCCCTTCCATCTTCGGATTTGCCTTCTTTTTTCCTGGTCTTTTTATCTTCCAATCCGCACTTTCCAGAAAAAAATACTGCTACACGGCCGCCACCCAGCATGAATTTGAAAAGTTCCGCGTCTCCAACTGCATTTATGTTTTCCATTCCGGCGCGTAAGAGGAATACATTTTCTTCGGAAATTTCATAGAGTGGACGCATATTTCTCGATACTGTAATGTGTTCCAGCATGCTGTAGCTTTCATAAAGCGCCTTTGTCCCGAGGGGGTCGCTTCTCATGCTCGAGTATTTCGGATAGATGTCTCCTTTTGAAAACCGTATGGAGAATATTCTGATGGCCGTATAGACGAAAAATACGCATAGTCCGAGTATGACAAGTGTGGACATGTATGTTTTTGCATATTTTTTCATTTACCGCTTATTATCCTGTAATTGTTTTTGAAAACTGAAATCATTTCGTTGTCAACCTGCTGGGTTCCATACCATATCTCCTCGAATCCGAGCAGATTCTCACTGTACGCGGAAATGATGTCCGCATGAGAATGATAGCGTCTATTGATTTCCCTGTAGTAGTCGAGATTTGTCTTATGCTTGGCAATGCTGAGCGCATTTTTCGAGTTCAAGGATACGATGCACGCAAGAAATATGGCTCTTGCAGCAAGTTTCAGATCCCCGTTTGCGGCCAAATCTGCGGCAAGTTCCATCCAGCCGGATTCCTCGAGCATATCCGCGCTGACATGTTCGCTTTCGAGATCCGGCATAGGCGTTGAAAACGTTGCCTCCACGCCTTTTTTCACGCGATTTTTTCTCGCTTTAAAATAAAAATATAATATCAGAAGTCCGGCCAGGGCGGAGATGATTGTCGCCAAAGCTATGAAATCGCGTTTGGTAAAATTGAAATTTAGCCCGGCACCTCCTCCAAGATTCATTAATTTCGACCAGAATTCGATCACTGATTGAATCCATTCTTCTATGAAGTCAAAGATAGCTTTTATATATGTCATCAGGTAGCTGTCCTGTCCGGCCACGGACTTGTCGGTAGGAATTCTCCATGCAAACTCTCTTCTCTCCAGCACAGATTTTATGTTGCTTCCCATTTCAGGGGAATTTATAAATGAAATCTCCGGCTGAGAGGCTGGTGCCGGCTCGGATCCGGAAATAGGAAAAACCCAGAATGCTGAAATGAAAAATGCTGTGAAAACTCTTTTGCCTGCCCGTTTTGCGCCCTCCCGGCAAATATCAACGACAAGATCACGCCCTGTGGTGATCGAATCACAGTAGAAGAGGCGGACTGTGTATGCTGTTTTCAAGAGCAGATCTGCGGCAATATATGCCGTCATGCAGGTGATTGAGAAAAATGTGGAGTTGAAGATGAGCCTCATAATAGTCTGAGGATCACTTGCGGTGCTGAAGACAGTCTCGGTATTCAGAAATGTCTTCATTAACAACGGCATCAGGAGAATCATAACTCCGGTGTTGAGGAAAACTGCAAGAGCAAAGAATGCTATCACCGCTATGAGCAGATGATTCTGTGAAGGATTGACACAGGCAAGACTCCAGGATTTCTTCACTAGCTTCCAAAAATCATTCTGTTCACAGAAGGATAACGCAGTCATATTGTGGGAAAATGCGAGTATCCATCCGAAAGGCAGAAGAAAAATCAGTGAAAGGAGGTAGAAGATGATGCAGAATGGTTTTACTATTCCAAGGAATACGAATACCATTAAAATGTTTGCCGCTCCGATTTTTTCCCTTGGCGCTATATTCAGAATTTCATTGATCCTAAAGCAGAAAAAGGAATCGAAACCGCTTTTCAGCATGAAAAGCAGGGTCAAAAGTGCGGCCTGATGGGGAATCTTCGCGGATATTGAGGGATCCATTGCGGCATCGTTTATGAAAAACAGGAACATGGCCGCAAAAGGAATCGTGCCGATGAGATACAAAGGGAGAAGCCTGCCGCAGTTGGAACGGAGAATATGGAAGGATTCCTCGATAATATCTATCGCCGATTTGTCGTTGGCTCCTTTTTCTTTTTTAAGGAATTTCTTCAGCATATCGAGTCTGCTCAGTCTTTCGGCTCAAGCGCCTTTGTTAAAATATGGTTGATGAAAGCTCCCTCATGATATTTCTCGGGGATTAAAGAGAAAATATGTCCGACGGAATAGAAAATACTCCACATTATGAAAAAACTGAACATGAACATGAACGACAGGAATATGAGTTCTCTCATATTTCTGCTCCATATTGTAAGTTTCTTCGACTTACTGAGACAGCGCGCACATATCATGACCCCGTTGTTCTCGGTGATGCATTCCCTGCAGAAATGAGACTGGCAGACCGGACACCTCGCAGTCGCCTCCCTCTCGGAATGATTGAAACACCTGACTCTTCTCAAATTTGAATTTTCAGCTGACATGTATTTCCTGCATGTTTAATTATAGCAAATATTTTTGTCGTTTTAAGTAGGCCAACTCTCGACCTGTCCCTCATAGTTACGCGAATGCGGTACGACGTGGGATGAGACTTGGATTGGCTGGCTTCATCGAAGCCAGCCCTACTTTCAGACTTCCTGATCCGCCCTAATTCTGTATTCTGTGTAACTACCTTAAATTCAATCTGTTAATTCCAGTTCTGGCGTGTCAGCTCTTTTTTGCAAGTGGAAAAAAGGGATGTACCTTTCCTTAAAAAAACA
>CAIQLG010000288.1 GCA_903872565.1 uncultured Lentisphaerota bacterium
CTGGAGGAGCGCGCACGGCAGCATGGGTTCAAGCTGGACGGTGAAAAATGGTACCCGCCTTGGGAAGGTATTTATAGAAGCTACAATGCGAAGATGGGTATATGGGACAAGGACGAGTGCGGCTCGCTGAACGCAGTGTATAGGTTTCTGCGGGACCAGGGGATCCGCTGGTATCTGCCGGGCGAACTTGGGGAAATCGCGCCGAAAAAAGCGAGCATCGAGCTTCCCGTTGTGGACAAGACTGTACGACCCGATTTCGCGTTGCGCAGCATGTACCAGTATGCCCAGCAATTCTGCAATGGTTCCGAGGAGCAGATTCTATGGCAGTTACGAATGGGATTCAATAAAGCGCCCGACATCATGGGCAGCGCGTATCGGGTCGGAACTGGCCATGGCATGTGTAGTGTGTTCGGCCGGGAGGAAACACAGAAAGCGCACCCTGATTATTATAAAATGGAAAACAGGAAACGCGCTACTGAAAAGCGCCAGAACCCCTGCCTTTCCTCGGCAGGCCTTTTTGCATCGAACGTCAAATATGCACGCGCCATGTTCGAGCTTTACGATGAACCAATGGTCTCGGTCATGCCGGGCGATTCAAACGTGACCGTTTGCGAGTGCGAACTGTGCAAGGACAAGGGCACGCCGGAGCGGGGATACTTCGGCGGGATCTCGGATTATGTGTGGGACTACGTCAACCGTGTCGGCCAGGAGCTGTACAAGACAAATCCGGACAAAATGATCTCCTGCTGCGCCTATGGAGGTTACAATCTGCCTCCGACCCACATCGACAAACTGAGCCCGAATATCGTTGTCGGGCTGGCTCAGACGCGGCGCCAATATCTCTGCGCGTTCGGCAAACTCGACCCCAAAAAGAAGGCGCAACTGCAGGAATTGCCACAGGAATGGCTGAAGAAAATGCCGAAAGGGCACACACCATTTTTCATTTACGACTACTTCCTTTACTCGATGAGCGGGGCAGCTACAGAGTTTATGCCCTTATTCTTCCCCCACTCCATTGCTGAAGATCTGCATGCACTCAAAGGGATTTCTCTCGGCGACTACATCGAGGTGGAGGATCGTACCAAAGGGCTGGGGGTCACGCACCTGAACCTGTATGTGGAGGCGCAGTTCCTGTGGAATGCAGATCAAGATGTGGATCGGCTGCTGGACGAATACTACACGCTTTTCTACGGGCCGGCGCGCGACGAAATGAAAGCGTTCATCGAATATAGCGAGGCCAATTGGATGTATCTGGACAAGGATGCTGACAAGATTGGCCAGGTCTTCGCATTGCTGGGCAAGGCGCAGGAGAAAGTCGAAGCCGATTCGGTGTACGCCAGACGCATCGCGCTGATTGCCGACTACATCCGCCCGTTGAAGGGGCTCCAGCAACAGATCGTCATCGGCCGCGGCCCTGTGCCCGAAGCGCGGATTCTTGGGGAACGAGATGCGAAAGATATCAAACTGGACGGCAGGTTGGACGATGTCTTCTGGAAGGGGGTTCGCACCTATGGGTTCGGCGAGGTGGAGACCGGACGGGAACCTTCCTTCCGTACCAGCTGCATGATGGCCTATGCGGGCGACAGCCTGTATTTCGGTATCGAGTGCAAAGATGCCAGCATGAAGTCAATGACCGACACTCCGACTCAGCACGACAGCATGCCGATTTTTAACGGCGAGAGCGTGGAGATCATGCTGGAGACGCAGACACATTCCTACTACCAATTTGCCATCAGTCCCGCAGGGGGGATGATCGATATCGATCAAAAGGAGGGTAACACGCTCTGGTCTTCAAAAGCCGAGGTGGCCACCCACATCGGCGACGGTTGCTGGAGCGTGGAGGCACGCATTCCGATTGTGCCCCCAGGGCAGGAGGCTATCGACCCCCAGAACGGCGTTGCCGGAAGCAAACCGAGCGAAACCTATCCCTGGTATTTCAATGTCTACCGTCATGCCGTCAATGAGAAAGGCGAGGAGTTTTCCGCCTTTTCTCCCACAGGTAAATTAAATTTTCTTATGCCGCTTAAGTTTGGAAAGTTGTATGTGCGTTGAACATTATGGAAAGGACTGTGTCATGTTGAAGACTATTATTGGGTTGATTTGCGTGTCAGGTGTTTGTTGCGCCGCCGTTGAGCCGAATTACCTCGATGTCCGTGCGGCGGCGGCCAGACTGAAAAGCGAGGAAGCACTCCCCGCCTTTATCGCGCTGGCGGACGGACCGTTCAGCGATGCACAGAAGGCGGATGCACTGGAACGGGCATCCACGCTGGCGCTCGAGCAAAAACAATACGACCAGGCACTGGAACTGGCAAAGAAAATTACCGTCCCTGCGATATCCAAAGCCGTCCGGATGCGGGTTATGTCCGCGCGCCGCGAATGGGAGGCGTTGATTGTTCAATTCAAGGACGAAAACATTGATGCCTGGTGGCCGGATTACCTGAACGGCGAGGCGTTTCTCAACCGGGGACTGGCCTATGCCGCCAGGGGCGACGGTACAAACGCGGTGGCGGACTTGAGAAAGGCGGCGGACACAACTCGCAATGACAGCATCCGGGGATTTGCATTGAATAACATGGGCAATGCCTACCGTGGCCTTCTCAAGGACGATGCACGGGCTATCGCGGCATACCGCGAAACTTACCTGACAAAAAACGATTACAAACGTTTTGCCGCCGTCATTGCTGTGGCCGAGATTCTGGCGCGGCAGAACAAGCTTGACGAGGCGCTGGCGGAATTGAGGACGATCGACCTGGACAAGGTGGGGCATCCGGGTTGGCGAGGGAGCCTGTTGGCCGCCTACGGCGACATCCTGGTAAAACAGGGCAGGAAGGCCGAGGCCATTGCCAAGTACCGGGAGGCCGCAGGACTGAAGGATCTGGACGCATCGCAGAAAGCCGCCTATGAGAAGACCATCAAGGATTTAGCACCTTAATTTCAGATCAGAAGTTCTAAAATTATCGAACAGGGAACGAGAAAAACTTATAACTGATAGGAGGCACCTGGATATGAAAAAAACTTTCACCCTGATCGAATTGCTCGTGGTGATC
>CAIQLG010000289.1 GCA_903872565.1 uncultured Lentisphaerota bacterium
AGGAGATGGGAAAACAGGCATGCTGTTCCTCCAACCTTAAACAGATATATAATGCCGAAATGCACTACTCGACGGATTATAACTCCTGGCCCACGCCGACATGGAGGTCCGACGGAGGCAACTTCCAAAGACTGCTCGTCGGAGGCAGTTACCTCCCCGTTCCTATTCCTAGTGTGTCAGCGAAAACATGGTGCGATGGTCTTAGTATTTGGCCGTACGTTGAACCTCAAGGCATCTTCCGTTGCCCGTCGGAGAAATCTCCTACTAAGTCCTCCTGCGGCAATGCGGGAGACGCGTGGTATGGTGCCCACTACGGGATGACTTTTTCCTATGTCCACGGCGCCGTCTTTCTCGGTAACACGTATCCTTCGTATGGCAGGCTGACACAGTGCGCAAACCCATCCAAGAGAGTTTTTTTCGGAGATAGATGCCACTCTTTTCTTATCACTCCTTTCTGTAACTGGGCTCCTCCCATGAGAATCCCTTGCTACTACCATGCGAGTCGGCACAGTGTAGGATGGAACTGCCTCTTCCTGGATGGACATGTGGTGTGGCGGCGGCTTATGGATATTACAACTTATAATAATGAGGAATGGTATAAATAGACGATT
This sequence comes from uncultured Lentisphaerota bacterium, assembly GCA_903872565.1. Classification (GTDB taxonomy): domain Bacteria; phylum Verrucomicrobiota; class Lentisphaeria; order Victivallales; family GWF2-50-93; genus CAIQLG01. The sequence goes on from CAIQLG010000289.1 coordinate 612, forward strand.
GGGCTCATGCTTGGTGCATTTTTCTCAAATGTATTTTTGTAAATAAATATGAACGGATTATAAATCGCAAAAAAGAGGAGTAAAAAGTGAAAAGAAAATCAATCGGTAAACTACTGTGCCTCGCCTCGTGTCTTGCAGCCTTCGCAGTGCTGTCGTTGCCTGTCGGGCGCGCCGAGGAACTGACACTGGCCGCCCAGGGCAAAACGGACTATCAGATCGTGATCCCTGATTCGCCGCCGTCCCCGGAGATCGGGAAGAGGATGGCTGAGATCGCCAAACTTGCCCAGAACGCCTTCAAGGCCAACGGCTTCGAGATCAGTGTCGTGCCTGAAGCCACGCGCGTTCCGGACAAGCCAGGCATCTATCTTGGCGACACGGCCTTCGCACGGTCGAACGGCGTGAATGTCGCGTCATTCCCCGACTGGCGCTACGTCCACAAGGTGGTCGGGCGCGATGTCATCGTTGCCGGACGTGATCAGCCCTGTCCCGTCCCGCTGCCTCCTACCTGGATTCAAAACGGGTGGGGGCGTAATGCATCGACTGGAATGGATCGCCTGGGCACGTCGAAAGCGGCCGCTGATTTCCTGCGTCAATATGCCGGTGTCCGTTTTCTCCTACCCGGCGAGACCGGCATCGAGTTCCTGCCGACCCCGGTGATTGCCGTGCCGACAGACCTCAATGTAGTCAAGATCCCCGCCCTTCAATACTTTTACTGGGGCGGAGGTGGAAATTCTTTCTACGAAGTCGCCAATAATTGGTTTCCGCTGGTGGACATGTCGCTTCCTAGCCACAGCTGGCCTACTGCCATCCCTGCAAAAATCTATGGAGAGACGCATCCTGAGTATTTCGCCCTGATCAATGGCAAGCGCTATACCAAGCCAGGGGATCAGTACTGCATCTCAAATCCTGACGTCCAGGAACTGATCTACAAGGAACTCCTGGGGCGGGCTGACCAGGGATACGAGACTGTGAAGATTGCTCAACCCGACGGTTTTCAGCCCTGCCAGTGCGATGCCTGCAAAAAACTGTTCAATACCGGTGACGACTGGGGCGAAAAGATCTGGATACTCCACCAGAATCTGGCGGAGCGGCTGCTAAAGGAAAGGCCTGGGAAAAAGGTGGTACTCATGTCCTACGGCCAGACATGGAACCCGCCCAAATCGTTCAAGGAGTTTCCTACGGATGTGAGCGTCGATTTGACCCATTCCGACCCAGCGATCATGAAGGAATGGAGCGCCTGCAGGGTACCGGGCGGATATGGTGCCTATACGTACACCTTCCTGGGCGGCTACACGCCCACCGTGACGCCGCTTGCCTTGGAGAAATATGCGA
>CAIQLG010000290.1 GCA_903872565.1 uncultured Lentisphaerota bacterium
AGTGTGTTTTTTATAGTCTTAATAAGACACGCTAACCTGTCTGCGTGCAGCGCACAGGCAGAAGCTGTGAACTCCAACGGTTTTTCACCTTAACTTAGCGCCATTCATGCCATCCCCCATTTGTTTTTCATTGCTCACAATATTCTGCATGACACTGTTTATCCGGCCTTCAGGAGACTCTCCATGTATTAAACAAACCACTTAGTTGGTTTTATCTGTCGGTTTATAACACGTCAGTCGGCACATGTCAATGGTGGAAATGAAAATAAACCGGAAAAACATTTTTGTTTTTATCTTGAATTATCTTGACAATGCCTCTTCCGGGCATATTATAAACAAACCATGCGGTTTGTTTTGTGTGTCGGAGGATGCCCGGATGTCTGTGCTTCCGGGCTCCGGCGGGACGAGACTGCCGGGAAATTGGTGTCAATCGTGAATGTGACAGGTACTGAAACCGTTTCAGTGCGATGTCTTGTCGAAGTCTGGAGGGCGATCACTCAACAAGCCAACTCATTTTAAAACAAGGAACGGGAGTTATTAAATAGACATGAATGTGAAAAATCTACCAGAATCGGTACTCTCGACGCTGCGCCGTGGAACTGTGATTCCTGCGCTGCCGTTGTGTCTTGACGGCAACCGCAAATTCGACGAGCGGCATCAGCGTGCCGTAATCCGATACTATATTGATGCCGGGGTCGGAGGAATAGCTGTGGCCGTCCATTCAACTCAGTTCCAGATCCGCGATCCGTCCGTAGGCCTCTTCAAACCGCTCCTGGAACTTGTCGCCGAGGAAGTCAAACTGTGCGGGCGTGAAATATTTCTTGTTGCCGGTGCATGTGGCAGTAAAAAACAGGCTGTGGAAGAAGCCGAGACAGCTTGTTTCCTCGGGTATCATGCATGCCTTGCAAGTTTGTCCGCCTATCGCAGTTCTCCAGTTGATGAATCCGTGGACCACTGCAAGTCTATTGCGGAGCTGATGCCGATCTTCGGATTTTACATGCAGGCGACTGTCGGTGGCGCAAGACTTCCCCTGCCATTCTGGAGAAAATTTGCCGGGATAGACAATGTTCTCGGGATCAAGATAGCGCCGTTCAACCGTTATCAGACATTTGATGTTGTGCGCGCCGTGGCCGAATCGGGAAGGGAAAATGAGATACTGCTTTACACTGGCAATGATGACAGCATCGTGTCGGATCTGCTTACCGAATTTCATGTCCCGACGTTTTCCGGTGAAAAATGTGTCAGGATCCGCGGTGGTCTTCTCGGACACTGGGGAGTCTGGACGCGGAAGGCTGTCCAACTGCTGGAGGATATCAAGAAAGTGCGTTACACAGGATCAATCCCTGGCCGCCTGCTGACAAGGGGAGCGGAAGTCACCGACATGAACGCGGCGATATTTGATGCGGCCAACGGATTTCACGGATGTATTCCAGGAATTAACGAAGTCCTTTTCGGGCAGGGGCTTATGCAGACTCCGCATTGCATCAATCCTGAAGAGGGCATGTCGCCGGGGCAGAAGCAGGAGATTGAAAGAGTGATAAAGTCTTACCCGCACCTGGTTGATGATGATTTCGTCAGCGAAAACCTGCACCGCTGGCTGGCATAGACGGCAGTATGTGATCCTGTGTTGCAGGACGTGTTTCGGACTTGTCCCGCGCTGCGGGATTGAAATATTATTTGAGGCAAGGCATTGGCATGTCAATTTTTTTTCGAAAAACCATAAACAGGATCAGGGGAGATTTTAAGATGCCGAAAAAAACAAAACTGAAAAAGAGCGATGCGACCCGCGAAAGGATACTCAAGGCGGCAATAAAGGAGTTTTCCCGAAACGGTTTCAACGGTGCGCGTGTTGATTTGATTGCTGAAAAGGCCAGGATAAACAAGGAAAGGCTCTACGCATATTTCGGCGGGAAGCCCGGACTTTACAAGGCTTCGATGCGGAAAGTGTTTTCCGGAATAGGAGAGGCCGAAAAGAAACTAATGACGTTTCCGCTGGACAAGCCGGAATGTCTTAATGAGTTGCTGATTAAGATCTATTCCGACTTCCTGGACGATCACCCCGAATTCTGGCGCTTTCTGATATTTGAAAACCTGGAAGGCGGACACCATGTGGAAGCACTTCCCCATATGCCTCGTCCCGCTTTTGCGCATCTCAGGTCGGTCTATAGACGCGGTCAGGACACTGGTGTTTTCCAGAGAGACATAGGTTTTAAATATTACCTCTTCACCATCACTGCACTTGTTTTCTTCGCCTATTCAAACAGGATAACTGTTTCAAGGACTCTCGGACTGGATCTGAAAGCCCCTTCGGCCGCTTCGAATTTTTTAAAAGAATGTCTCAAATTGCTCCGGATTTCTGCCGAATGAAAATCGGGGAATATTTCTCACACAAAGACACCCACGTCGTTCCATTGGGAACTATGAGGGGCAGGCCAAGACACAAAGACAAATCAGAATGATATTTGTGATAAATCGCGAAATTCGTGGACGCTATTCATGTTAAGGAACTTTGCCAATCCGGATGAGATTCTGATTGGCTGAGGAAGCCTTCAGCAAGTCTCGCCAGCTCTAATAAACTCCGTCACAGTATCGTCAGATTCAACGGATGAATGATTTACTATACGGGATATCGCCAGGACTCCGACAATCACTTCGTTTGCTACGGCGCGCACACGCAGAGACTGCAACTCGCGGTCAGGGTCGAGCGCGATCCGCTGCACTAACCCATGGTTGTGGTCGCTGAAACAGACGGTTTCGTTCTGAGCCTGGAATGCCGCGCAGAGCCAGTCGTCGAAGTTGACCGGGTTTACCAGTGAAACGGATTCCTCCTCGCCGGCGGCGGCATATTGCACCGTCAAGCGGGCATTCTCCACCCGAGACTGCATCGGATTCGTCACGCCGATCATGAATACAGCCAATTCCTGTCCTCGTCCAGACAACGGAAATACTATCTCCTCAGGGAAGTTTTCCCAGATGGATGCGCAGGCCGCATTTGGGCCGGTAGATGGAACTGCAAAGCGGAAACCCGATTCGGTCACAAACACCCCTCCACAGTCACGCAACTTGGCATCGTTGACGACAACCTTATTGCATCCGGCGGCGTTCCAATCCGTCCAGAACCGCCCGTTGCCCCAGGTCATGAGGGAGTAGCTTTTTGGCCGTGGTTCGAGATATTTTTGCGCGTGAATATCCGAAAGCGCCACGTTATAGAGCCCGGCCATGTCGATGGGGACGAAGGAGGCCGCAGGACAAGCCTGCCTGCGTGCCATCGGTTTTTCAGCGATGCGAAAATCGGCCGTCAGCCAGCCGTCCCAGCTCTCTGCCTGGCACCGCACAAATACAGTATGCCAGCCTGGCCTTCCTGCGGCGACAGTTCGCAGGCAGCCACGCTCGCACGCTGTATCCTTCAGCGCGGAAGACGGATCCTTGAATTCCACAATTCCTCCTCCGGCCGCTGTAATCTCCAGATGCCCGCCTATCTCCACTTCCGTACGGAATGCCAACCGTGGAACAGGAGTTTTGCCGTGGGTCACGGTCAACTCGATGGATCCTGCCCGGTCCGTCCGGACCTCAAGGACACTGCGTCCGATGGCAGGCTCGACCCGGTATTCGATCGGCTGCCCGTCAAGTGCCACGGACTCCACCGTGGATGAACGCAGAGGGAGCCGGATCATCCGCATGGCAGGCGTGTCGCTTTGAATCCTCAACGTTTCCGTTTGACCATCGCGGCTGTAATCGATGCCGATGTCCGGCACACGCAGGTGTGCGTGAGTCCAATCCATGGGCAGATTGGGGGCAATAGTGATCTGCTGTTGCAGCAGGTCGAAGCGCACCCCAAAGAGCCCTTCCACGAGCAGCCTCAGATACAGGCTGATGAAATCAGGGAAATCCGGAACGCCGCTGTTAAAGCCGGAGCCGGTGAGACCATGCGCCACGCATCCGGGCGCATAGCCCATGAAGTGTGCATCCACCAGTGCCTTGAGAATGGCGTGCCCTTCGTCGGCCAGCCCGCTCGTGAAATACGCCCAGGCAAGATGGGCATTTTCCATGGGATAGAGACCACAACTGGAATACAACTGGGGATACCAGTTGGAGGACCAGACCAGACGGCCGCCCCTGGGGGTTGTTTGTTCATTCAGCAAATCAGTATGGGTGAAGCGCAACATCTGGTATGCCTGAAACGCATCGACCACCCCGCTTTCGATGGAATGATAGATTGTCGCCAGTTCCGGTGAAGGGTGGACAAGCTGATTTCCGAGCGTGTCCACGTATTCCGCCATGACACCACGGTCTGGCAGCCACAGGCGCTCCTGGCAGGCCCGGTGGATTTTTTCCGCCCGCTCGGCGAATTTCCTACCGTCAAGTCCGAGAAGATCCGCGAGTCGCGCCATGACGGTGTTTGCCCTGTAGTTGTAGGCGCTCGATTGGGCGCATCCTCCGCCGTTGTAGGCGTGCGCGTCGGAAATCCAGGTGTTCAGCCAATTCTGGTAAAGCCCGTTGCCGTCAGGGTCGAGTATATGCGTTTCCCAGTCAAGCACATCGGCAATCACGGCAAACACCTCACGCGCCAGAACGAGGTCGCGGGTCCATTCGAGGTGGTGCAGGAAATGGTCCACAAAAATCTCCTGCATATTGTAAAAGATATTTTTGCGGGGCTGGAGCGTGCCGTTGACCAGCTCCTGCGGAGATTCTGGGATGAAACCAGTGCCGTTCTTAATCCGGTGTCCATAGAACGTCTGATCCCAGCAGACCTGACCGGACTCCGGGCTACCCTTGACTTGGCTGGCGGAGTGGGTGCGGACGGCCAGTGCAACACGCTCATGCCAGCCGATTACGGTTGGACCGTACCATGTGCGCCAGCCCAACAATGGACAATGCCAGGAATGCGTGCCGTGATAGAACATGTTGCCGTGCCAGCAGGCATCTTGGGCGATCACGGACGGTGCTACGGTTGCATCCAGCAAAGGATCCGGGGTCGAAATTTCGAGGACAGAGGATTTCTGAAGAGATTGGGCCTTGAGTTCTGTTACGGGGTCAAGCCTGGACAACCAGGCATCCAAGGCATCTGAGTCGGAGGTGCGAAGCACAACGACAAACCCATCGAACGGCTGACCCGGCTTCAGGGCGCAGCTCATGCGCGCGATCGGCTGCTGTCCCGGCCCGCAGCCGAGAAACGATCCCGGCCCACGTGCGATGAACTGGGCATCCGCCACAGCCACTTTGACAGGAAACGATGTTCCGATCTGCATTGTGGATTGGACTTTCCAAGGAGGTCCGATGATGGTCGCACGGTTTGGCCCTAACGTAATAAGATTCCCGGCGCAATCACTTGGATTGAACAGACGGCTGGACACGCACCTGAGCCCAAGCGACCCCAGCAGGTCGGAGATGCCACCAAACGCCAGCACCAGATTGACTTGCTGATCTGTGTCTATCCGCAGGCGGACCAGAAAGCCGTCCTCCGTGCAGATCGGCAGGACTTGGATGAACGCCTGGACGCGCGGAAAAGTTTGGAAGAACGGTCTGACCTCATGTTCCATCCATCCGTCGCGGAACGTGGAGATCGTGCCTTCCGCCTCGTGGAACCATTGCGAGACGCGATCACCACCAACGTCCGTCTCCCCCCTGTCATAGAAAAGGGGCAATGTCAGGCCCGGTGTCAGAGCCAGTCCTGCCATGAACGTGCCGCACTTGGCTTGAGAACAGGCGCCGTCCCGGGTCCAATCGCTGACGGCGCCCATGACAAGGGGCTGGTCGCCAGCAAATGTCAGGAACCGCTCGATCATGTCGTCCTTGGAATGGCCTCCATAGAGCGCCCGGTTGAAAACCTCCTGGCTTCCTATGATTTGAAAACCGCCGTCCTCATTTTGATAATGACTCCGCATGTTCAACTCCTGTTTTCTATTATCTTTTTTTTATTTTATCGATGGGGTACGAACCAAATTCCTCTATGGCATCGCACATTGCCAGCACATTTTCCACTGGTGTCTCCTCAAGGATTGAGTCGTGGCTGGCGCCTGCGACATATCCGCCTCCCGGTGCCATAATCCGCAGCACTTCCCGTGTTTTTTGGCGGACATATTCCGGCGATCCACCTTCAATGAGCACGTGCTGGGAATCGATGGCGCCATTGAAGAGTATCTTGCCACCGTAGCGTTGTTTTAGCGTAGCCAGATCCATCCCATGGCAGCACGGCTGAATGGCGTGAACTCCGTCCAGCCCCGCATCGATCAAGGAGGGAAGCAGCGGTTCGAAACCGCCGCAACAATGCAACTGGACGAGGAGTCCGTGGTCATGTCCCAAGTTGATCAGACGGCGCAAGTGCGGTAGCATGAAGCGGTTAAATTGTTCAACTCCCATGAGTGGCCCAGTCTGAGAACCAAAATCATTGCCGATGAAGAAAATATCGATGAGATCTCTGGCTGTGTCGAATATCCTGCGGCTGGAAGCCTCGTAGAATCCCACGATATGCTCCAGCAAAGCATCGACGAACTCCGGTTCATCGTACATCCGATAGTAGAGTTCCTCCATGCCCACCAGGTCGATCGCGTCATGCCAGAACGGCGACCAGCTACCACCGAGAACGGCATACCGCCTCTGCCATGCCTCGGCATCTTTCCTGACATCCGACACGTCCACGCAAGATGGATCTGGCCAGGCATAATCGTGCAGTTCCCGGAGTGTAGCGGAAGCTAGTGGGTGCGTGCATGGCTGCCCATAGCCGAGGCCTTCGCGCTCGATACCGAAAGGCGTGCGTTCCTTTCCAGGCTCCGGCGATAAGCGTTCGGGATTTACAAAACTTGCATGGACGCGGCGAAAGTCATCGCCGAAACGCACACGCAACGCCTCGTCCTCGCTGATCTTCAGGTGCTTTTTGGCCTTTGCCCAAAACTCCTGTGCCGCCCCGCACCAGCGGGGAACCCGGTCCGGCTCCTCGTGCCGGAAGCTTGCCAGCACACGATCTCGACTTGTCATGGAATTCATATTTCTCCTCTACGCTCCGCAGTAAAAAGTTGTCAGGTTGAACTAATGGTTTAAATCTTCCCTGATTCCGTGACGGCCTTTTTGCCCGTCACTTCTTCCACCATTTTTATTTTTCAAATATACCCCGAAATAGCATTTCTACCATTCCGGCGAACTCTTTTCATTGTTCTATAGTTTTTCATTGAAAATAAATTAACAATGTGAATTTATTTAAATGAAAACCTATAGTTGAATACTTACAGGAAATGTGCGGCGTGACGAGTCATTGGATATTCCGTGTTCATTATTGGACATTTTTATTTCCAGGCAGATTTGATTTTTGCCTTGGCATCTTTGAGCGACTGGTTCGCAAATTTTGCATCCTGAGCTTTGAGATAAGCTTGAAAATGACATTTACCTTTCCGTCGGAAGTCTGTTCCTTTTCCGCGACGACATCCGCGAAGTTCCCAGTTGAAAAAAGTCTTTTGACATCTTCGTCTATTATTTTCTGGTCAAACTGTCTTCCCTTCGAGGATCTGACGTTGTAGGAAATGCTTTCCTCAGGGAAGGTGTATCCTCCGCCCTGTTTGAATTCGACCTTTTCTATTTTCTGCGCGCCGAGATGATGCGCCGTGAGGCAAAATACGAACACGAAAACTGCGAATGGAAATCCCCGTATATTTTTAAATGTTGGCATTTTTGATTTCAAGTAATGTTAGCTTCTGTCTCATTAAACTCCTTGGGACATCTACGACAGATGGCGAAGTAATTGCCCATCCGAGGCCCAAGAAGGATGTAAGCAAACTTAAAAAACTTCATCCTCATTAATCAGTTCATCCACTCTATTAGCATTCATAACTTAATGGACCTAGTTTATTGAGGAGATTCTCCCCAACTCATTCATTCTCCGCCGACCGACGAATTCAACTGCGCCTTGGCGTTTTCGAGATTGATTTCATATGTCACGAGATCCGTCTCGGCCTGCACGAGATCTCTCTGAGTCTCATTAAGCCTTGTTATCGAGGTGTTTCCGGCGCGGTACTCCTCGTTCACGAGATCCCTTGTCCTTCTGTAAAGCTCAAGATTCTCCTGGAAAAGGATTGTCTGCGAGGCGGACTGCTTGCAGTTCTCGTATGACTGCCGGACCTGCGAGAGTACCTGGATCCATTTGCCGGTTAGCCCAAGTTCACTTTGCGCGAGCAACGCCTGGGCCTGCCTCATATTGGCAATGTTCTGGCCGCCGTTGAAAAGAACCCAGTTGGCCTGAAATCCGTAGTTGATGCCCTTGTCCTCCGAGTGGGGTCTGATATGATATCTGCCCTTGTAACCTGCATCTGTCCTGAGGTATGAGATCGGGGTGGCCACCAAAGTCACGGTGGGAGCAAACGCCCCGTAGGTTGACCACAGGTTGTATTTCGCCGCGACAAGTGCCCGCCTGTAGGCCTCGAGGTCCGGGCGGTTTCTGAGGGCAGTGTCAAGATATACGGAAATATCAATCGGGAAGCTCTCGATTTTCACCTCTATATCGGGAAATTCTATTTCCGGCGGCACTACGCCGTCGGTAAGCCCCAGGAGCTGGGCCAGTATGCACTTGTTTATGTAATAACTGTATTCGGCGGCTATTCTGTTGCTTTTTGCGAGATTCGCCTTCACCTTGAAGTTGAGGGGGTCGGTGAGCGGCACCGCACCCGCTTCGTACTTGATCTGCGTCTCCTTGAGGAGCTCCTCGTTGAAGGTCTCGTCCTCTTTTGCAATTCTGATCTTGGCCTTTGAGAGCAGTACCTGGTTGAACGATGTCGCCACGCCATATATGAGCAGCCTCCTGGCGTCGCGGTTCTGCGCCTCGGCCTCTTTCGCGCTATATCTTGCGGAGAGGACATTCATCGTCGTCATGAGCCCGTCGAAGATGACCCACTGCGCCTGTATTCCCCCTCCCTTGATGTCATAGACATTTCTGCCATCTATTCCGGGCGTGTATTGGTATTCGGTCAAGTTGTAGTATGCGTTCGACGTGGGAAGGTACGCCGAAAATGCGGAGTAGAACCTGGCCCAGGCGCCGGTCACGGCCTCCTTGGCGGAAAGGAAGTCCGGATTGTTCGCAAGCGCGACTTCTTTCGCGAGATCAAGCGTGAGAGTTCTTGTCTCAAGCGGAAGACTTCTATGCTCGCTGCTTTTAAGCGATGTGTAGTTGTCCTTGTCAATGCTTGCCGGGATATCCGGATATGAATAGCATCCGCCGGAGCCAATCACTAGGACAAGGGAGAAAGAAAGAATACACGTGCAGGACAAAATCCCGTACAACAATTTTCTGTTTTTCTTCACTATTATGTTCCTTATGAATGACATTATGCAGCATCTGTAAATATTAACTGAATGCCGTAGTTCAGTTTTTTCCTGGGTGCTTTTCCATGTCTGGCGGAGGAGGATTGCCAATGGCCTTTCTGAAATATGCTAGGAATTCTGTCAGCAACGCCCCTTTTTCGACAAGGAGCAATATTGCCTCATTATTCCCGCTCAGGACTGCCTTGTCGAGGGAGGTTACCCCATTGATATCTGGCTCCCGTGGATCAGCATCTCTTTCACAGAGCATCTCTATCATTCCCGCATTTCCATTGGCCGCCGCAAGGAATACCGGTGTCCTTTTGAAAAAAGGATCTGCCTTCTCCGGATCAGCGCCGGAGTTGATTAGAAGCTCGGCAACCTCTAGGAAATCGTTCCTTACCGCCTCCGACAATACAGTGGAACCGTCATTTTTCACATATTCCGCCTCGGCACCAGCCTGGATAAGTTTGACGGCAATATCATAATAGCCAGACCTCGAGGCGATGTAGAGCGGCGACCCCATATAGGATGGCAAGTTTGGATTTGCTCCCCTCTGGAGAAGAAAATCAACCGTCTTTTTCTGATTTACTAGCACGGCAGATGTTAGGGCTGTTCCGTCGTCAAGTGTGTTGATGTCCATTCCGCCCTCCAGAAAAAGTTCCAGGACATCGTTTTTACCTTCCGAGGCGGCTGTCATGAATTCCATGACAGTGTATGGGATGTTTCTGGCTCTGAGCGCGTCCCTCGGAGTCTCGTAGTCCTTCTCTGAGGCACAGCCTTGAATAAGGAAAAAGGAACATGTGAAAAGGCCAAGAACAGTGAGAGCATATCTGTAATTCATAATGGAATACCTCATCTTCTTGTTACAATTTTCACGACCGTTCACGGGCACAGGTTTCCAGATCTAATTTCGAGAACGACTTGTGAGAAATCAGAGTTTTAGTCCTAATTATTCCAGTTACATTGTGGAGCATCTTGTCGGCTATGATTTTGGATATTCCATATATGTCCTTTGCTCTTATCACGGTCGCGAGATCATACTCGCCCGCGAGGGCATAGACTTCGGATACTCCCTTAAGTTCAAGGAGTTTCTCTATTACAGTCTTCAATCCCGGGCGTTTCACATTGATTAAAATGATTGCTGTTGTCATCTGTCAGTTTCCTTTCATTATAATATTTCTGGGGTTTGCATACGACTCAACTGCCCACTACAGTTCGTCATATCTGGATTTAATATCTTCGAGCATGAGTCCGACCTGGTCGAAGGCAATAGGAGTGAATCCTTTTTCCTTAATCTTGTCGCACAATTCAAGCCATTCATGGTGATTCCATGCTCCATTTTTCTCTTTGACGAAAGCTTGTAGAATTCCTGTTTCCAGAAGCCTGTTCAGATTATCCTCCACAATGAAAAAGACTTCATTCGAGCTTACCCCGATGCTTTCAACTGTTCCTGATTCGTCTTTCATTTTATTTTTCTCCTGGTTAAATGATTAGAACAGCAGACAAAAGTCTTCATCCCGACATCCTATGATCATCTTGTCTTTTTTTCAATCATGCAGTAGATGGCTGGGAGGACAAAAAGACTCAGGAAGAGGGAGGAGACAAGGCCGCCTATTACGACTAGGGCAAGAGGCCTCTGAATCTCAGAACCGCTCCCCTGGGAATAGAGCATGGGGATAAGCCCCAGCAATGTTGCGAGCGTTGTCATGAGGATAGGTCTTAATCTGAGTTCGCATCCTTTAAATACTGCACTCATGACATCCATTCCCTCTTCTCGCAGCTGACTGAAGAAGGAAACGAGGAGGATTCCATTTCCAACAGCTATGCCAAACAGGGCTATGAACCCTACCACTGCCGGTACGCTGAGGTTGGTGCCGGAAAGATAAAGCACCAGAATTCCGCCTATCAATGCAAAGGGAAGGTTGGCAATTACGAGCAACGCATTGCGCAGTGAACCGAATGTTATGAAAAGCATAAGAAAAATCAGGGATATGGAAAAAGGAACAACTATTGAAAGCCTGGCCATTGCTCGTTGCTGATTTTCAAACTGACCTCCAAGCTTGACGAAATATCCGGAGGGCAGATCAGATATTAGTGGCTTTATTTTTTCGCGCACCTCTTCGACAAAAGATCCGGCATCACGCGATCTTATGTTACATTCAACTGCAATCCTGCGCATTCCGTTCTCCCGGCTTATCTGTGCGGGCGCCTCTGTTTCTACAATCTCTGCAATCTGAGAAAGCTGAACTGTATGTCCTTCCGGCGCATGTATGGGAATTCTTCTTATGGATTCTATGTCTTTGCGGTATTTTTCAGGGAATCTGACCACTGCATCAAAACGCATTTCACCTTCTATGATAGTTGTTGCCGCCTTCCCTCCTATCGCTGTTTCGACTATCTGGTTTATATCCTCCTGGTTTATTCCGTGACGAGCCATCGTTTTCCTGTCGGATTTGATTTCTATCTGCGCAAAACCGGAAACTTGCTCAACCCTTGCCCCCTCGGATCCCTGTATCTTTCCTATGACAGATGCTATCTGATTTCCCTTTTCCTTGAGAATTTCAAGATCGGGGCCGAATACTTTGATGGCAAGATCGCTTTTTATTCCGGATATAAGCTCGTTGACTCTGAGAGCTATTGGTTGCGAAAACGATGCCTTGACACCCGGAATCGCACTAAGTTCCTTCTGTATTTCAGAAACAAGATCTTCTTTCGTCTTTCCACTTTTCCATTCTGACCTTGGATGCAGCATTATAACAAAATCATTTTGTTCGGGCCCCATGGGATCCTCTGAAATTTCGGCGCGCCCCGTTTTGGTGACCACCGTTTCGACTTCAGGAAGTTTGAGCAACCGTTTTTCAACATAAGTTCCAAATTCCACTGATCCGTTCAGGGATGCCGAGGGAAGCCTCACCACGTTGATTGCCAGAGCGCCCTCCTCAAGTTTCGGCAGGAATTCGGTCCCGATGAACGGGATAAGAAAAAGGGAGGATATGAAAAGCATCAATGCCAGGAAGGCCATAAGTCTTTTGAACCTGACGGTCTGATGAAGCAGAGGCAGATAGAGGGCTTTTATTGCTTTTAAAAAGAAGTTGTCCCCTTTCTCTCTCCCCGGCTTTATCAGGAAGGAACACAAAACCGGAACTATTGTCATTGACACGACCAGAGAGGAAATCATTGCAAGGCAAATGGTCATGGCAAGGGGTTTGAACATTTTCCCGCCCATCCCCTCAAGCGTGAAGAGCGGGAAAAACACGATGATTATTATAAGAATTGCGAAAATCACAGGTTTTGCAACTTCGACGGCGGCGGAACATACCTTTTCTAGCATCGGAACGTCGCGGTCTCTTTTTTCTGTAATATGCCTTTTGATGTTTTCAGTTATCACGATCGACGAGTCAACAAGCATTCCGATGGCTATGGCAAGACCTCCCAGGCTCATGAGATTTGCCGTGATATCGAGCTGGTTCATAAATATAAAAGTGGCAAGTACGGTTATGGGAATGGAAAAGGTCACAATCAGTGAAGCTTTGAAATCACCCAGGAAAAGGAATAGGATGATTATTACGAATAAGCCCCCTTCCAGAAGGGCGTCAGATACCGTTTTTATACAAGCCTCAATCAATGATGTCCGATCATAAAATGTTGATATGGTAACTCCTTTCGGCAGAGAATACTGTATCTGTGGTATTGTCTTTTTGACGGCATCAACCACGACCTTCGAATTTTCACCCCTCAGCATTATGACCATTCCGGCAACGGTCTCACCCTTTCCGTCGCGTGTCACGGCGCCCGTCCTTGTCTGATGGCCGATCATTACTTCCGCCACATCTTTTATGTATACTGGAACTCCATCCTTGCTTTTAAGGACAATGTTCCGAATACCGGATTCATCCTTTATCATTCCTTCACTGCGCACATATGCCTGTTCCCATCCCTTGACTATGTAGTTGCCGCCGGCATTTGCGTTATTTTTCTCAACAGCCTCGGTGATATCGCCAAGGGACAGATCGTATTTCAGGAGATTTTCCGGATTCACGAGGATCTGATACTGCTTAACAAATCCTCCGAAGCTGTTCACTTCAGTGATTCCGGGAACAACCCTTAGAAGAGGGGCTATGAGCCAGTTTTGGAAAGTGCGAAGTTCCATCGCGCTGTATTTGTCGCTCTCCAGCGTATACTGGTAGATTTCCCCTAGGCCTGTGCTTATCGGAGCAAGTTCGATTTCAACGCCTTCCGGGAGAGAATCCTTGACCGAGGCGATTCTCTCAAAGACGAGCTGCCTGGCAAAATAGATATCGGTGCCGTCATTGAAAACTATTGAAATCTGCGAAAGTGCCGATTTGGACAGGGATCTGACCTGTATTACCCCGGGAAGCCCCTGCATCGCAAGTTCAAGAGGATATGTGACTCTCTGTTCCACATCTACGGGGGCAAGTCCGGGTGCTTCGGAGAGAATCATTACCTGGACATTTGTCACATCTGGAAAGGCATCGACAGGAAGTTTTTTCCATGCAAAAAATCCACCTGCACATATTGCCGCCGTGGCAATCAGTATAATCAACCTCTGGGAAAGGATAAACTTGAAAAAAGATTCAAACATAAAACTCCTCATATTACGGGATTAATTCCCCGTGATTTTAGTAATGTATTATTATTGATGGAGGGCCACGCTCCGTTGTGGCGTTATAAAGCGGACGCGACAGAGCGCTTCCCTCCATGAAAGTCAATTGCCGACAAAGACTGACGTTTTACTGATTTTATTCTTCGTCATTGGAAATTCCGTGTTACGCATTGCGTGATGAATTCGTTATTTGTCCTGCAAGGCAGGATTGGATATTCATTTCTCCTTAATCCGCGCATCCTGCCCCCATTTTTTCCTTCAGCACATCAGATTTAAGGAGGAATGAGCCAACTGAAACAACCTGCTCGCCAGGGGCGAGGCCTTTAAGTATCTCAACATATCCATCATATTTCCTTCCAGTACTGACGGGTTTTCTGGCATAAAAATTTTCTATGATTTCCACGAAAACAAAACTTTTTCCCTCATCGGAGAGAACCGCACTTTCAGGAACCGCCGCCATCTCATCTGATGGATTCGAGGGGATTTTGACCGAGCAGAACATGCCCGGGCGCAGAATTCCATCAGGATTGCCGATGGCGATCCTGACCTTGACAGTACGAGTAACCTCGTCTATTGTCATCCCGATGTTTTCAATCGTGCCACGGAAGACTTTCCCCTTGAATGGCAGGAATTCTATTTCGCATTCGGCCTTTTCAGAGTTCGCATCGAGGAGAGTCTTAAGATCCGCCTCATAGACATCCGCAAGCACCCACAGGTTTTCCAGGTCGGAGACTGTCATAACGTCAATTTCACTGTCCGTGTCCCAATATTCGCCGTTGACAGCATGTTTCTCAATTACTGTCCCGTTGAGAGGAGCCCTGATGAGCAACTTTGAAATTGTATTCCCGTCGGATTCAGGATTGATTCCCTCTATGTCCCTTGCGGTAAGGCCGTATATTTCCATCTTATTTCTCGCCGTTCTCAAAGCTGCAAGGGTTTCTTCGTATTTAATACTGATTTCAATAAGATCCTTTTCGGAAACTATTTTTTTCTCATAAAGAGCTTTTATTCTTTCGAGATTGCGCAATTCAAGCGCGAGGATGGATTTATAATTGATATATCCATTTACCGCATCCCCGACTTCAACGCTGTCCATAGTGAAAAGGACATCGCCCTCTTTCACTTTAGTCCCGATATCGCCCTCAGATGATTTTATAATCCCAGCCACTCTTGGACTTACATGGGATGTTCTGTTTTCATTAAGACTGATTTCTCCTGTAACTGTAATCAAAGTGGAAAATTTTCTCTTCTCAGTTTTCATCTTTGAAAGCAATGATTTTCCGGTGTTCGGATCAGGTTCGAAGAGACATTTGTCAGCTTTTACTATGCCGGCCTCATACCGGCACTCGTCGCATAAGTATGTCTTGATGTTGCATTCGCAGATTTTTCCGAGAAGTTCTTTAGCATTGAATTCCTCTTCCTTGGCGTTGGCAGAATTCTTATCAGCCTCAGCTGTTTTTACATCGGTAGGGGCGCTAATTCCTTTGTTTTCGGATTCGCTTTGAGCGGGGGTACTTTTATTGTTTTTTATTGCCTTCCTGTCACACCCCGAAATAGCTAAAGTCAGACTTCCTGATCCGCCCTAATTCTGTATTCTGTGTAACTACCTTAAATTCAATCTGTTAATTCCAGTTCTGGCGTGTCAGCTCTTTTTTGCAAGTGGAAAAAAGGGATGTACCTTTCCTTAAAAAAACAACGCC
>CAIQLG010000291.1 GCA_903872565.1 uncultured Lentisphaerota bacterium
CGGCGTTGTTTTTTTAAGGAAAGGTACATCCCTTTTTTCCACTTGCAAAAAAGAGCTGACACGCCAGAACTGGAATTAACAGATTGAATTTAAGGTAGTTACACAGAATACAGAATTAGGGCGGATCAGGAAGTCTGAACATAGGATATAACATTTTCCTGAATTACTCTTTAAAAGTAAATCAGTATAAGCTCCCATCCAGGCATTCTGTGCTCATGGATTCATTCGGGGGTCTGCGAATAATGAGAACTGAAGATCTTAGAGGTTATTGTTGTTATGACTTGAGGCATTCAAGAGGCATTAATGTGCTGTATGTCGACTTGCATGTAGATTCGAGAAAACTGGGATCGTTCTGCACATTTGAAAGTAGAACTCCATTTTGGAGGGCTGAGGATGCTTATGTTAATTCAAAAGATTAGAATATTTTACGAACATTATTCAGCTTTAAATAAACAAAAGGAGATCAAGATGCGACATGTAAAGATTCTGCTGTGTTTGGGCGGATTTGTTTTATTGGCTTTGACGTTTTCGGGTTGCGCAATTTTCAATTTTGGAGGAACCAAGCTGGTGGACGACGGGCCCCCCTGCGCCGAGCTTGTGCTGGCGGAGAATGGAAAGACCGACTACCAGATCGTGCTCCCTGACAAAGGCAAGGAGGAGATCGTTGACAACTGGCTCTTCGCGGCCGCGAAACTGATGCAGGTGGCGTTCGAGAAGAACGGTTTCAAGATTGATGTCGTGCAGGAGGACGCAAAGGCAAAGGACAAGCCCGGGATCTACCTCGGCGCGACCGGATTCGCGAAGGAGAACGGTATCAATGTAGAACAGCACGACGACTGGACGTATTACCACAAGGCCGTCGGCAGGGATCTTATCATAGCCGGAAACGACAAGAAGTATCCTGTCAATACCATCTCGCGGGCACGAAGATGCCGCTCGCCCTGCTCGGCACGGTCAAGGGCGTCTGCGACTTCCTGCGCGAACACGCCGGCGTGCGCTTTCTTTTTCTGAACATGGAGCAGAGTCAGTACGCCATGCGCGGCGACGGCTCGCCCACATTCAACAAAGACGGCTCACTCAAGATAGACACGCGGAGCATCGCATTCATACCAGTGAAAAAGATCGCGGTTCCGGAAAAACTCAACCTCGAAAAGACGCCGATGTTGCGCGCCAGCCCTGACTGTAACAGTGGGAATGATACTTTCTATTACATCTCGATGAATTTTTTTCCGTCGCTGAGCCACAACGGGGGAGGAATGGCGGGGACGAAAGTCGGTTGGCCGTTGGCGACCGAATACGCCACGAACCATCCGGAATATTTTGCGCTGACCCAGGACGGGAAACGCGCCTGCGACCTACAACCACATGACGCATATGGGATGGCGGTTTGCCCGTCAGGAGGTGCGCAGGATCTTGTATATGCGGAAGCGGAAAAAGTGATTGCAGACGGAGCAAAGACGATTACGATAGGCGGTATTGACGGCTATGGCCTTTGCCAGTGCAACTGCGAAGACTGTAACAAGCTGTTCGGCATGAAGGCCGAAAATTGGGATCAGTTTTATGCCCGAGGCCGCTCCGGCAAACTCTGGCAGGCGTTTTTCAAGATCACGGAACGCCTGCGCAAAAAATATCCGGATGTGAAGATTGTTATACTTAACTACCAAGACACCCCGATATCTGCGGATATTATCAAGAAGTTTCCGGTGAATGTGATTCCGGAGATCCAGTTTGCCTCGCAGGCCGATTTTGATATTCGATGTAAGGGCGTTGAATTTCCCGCGGGGATCTGCGGTTTCGAGGATACCTTCACCGGATTTGGGCAGGCCGGGCCGTATCTGCCGGAACGGACACCCGAATATATCGCGGGTGTCGTGCAGGCCATGGCGCGCAACCACGTGAAATGGTCCTCGCGCGACGGATCAATGGGCTATGTGCGCGGGATGCAGGCTCCAGCCTACTATGTCTACGGCCGCATGATGGACGACCCAGCAGCCGACTGGAAGGCCATTTATAAGGAATTCTGCGCGGCCGCGTTCGGCAATGTGGAACCGCAGATGACACAATTCTTCGACCTCCTGCACATGCAGATAGCGGTCTATTCCGATTTCTTCGGAGTTGGCATGCCCGGCTGGGGTCGCAAGTATTCCATGGGCACCTACCACGACAGCAAGTGGCACGTGATGAGCATGTACACACCGGAATACTGCGCCGACGCAGACGCTCTGTTGGCCTCTGCAGAAAAGGCGGCGAAGGATGCGGATGTGAAGGCGCGGCTCCATCTCATCAGGATCGAGTTCGACTACATCCGGAAGATGTCGAAGATATTCTTCCTTCAGAACGCATGGACGCTGAATCCCTCCCAGGCAAATCTGGATACGCTTGTCGACGCAATCGACGAGTGGCACTCGGATATCGAAACACTCGCGGAGAATACCGGCAAACACATTTTCAAGCCGTTGAGCGACTGGCCAGAAATGCGTCCATTCGGCGGCCATCCCGTTGGCTGTGCATTACTTCAAGGCAATGGATACCGGCAACAGTGGGCGAATACGTGCGAAAGATTTCATCGTAAAACGCAACAAGGAGATTTGGAATGAGAAAAGATAAATCGTTGGTTATTGGCGGCGCTGCATTATTTGTGCTGGGGCTGCTTGCCACGCCAGTTCGCGGTGAAAGCTGGATCGTCAAAGAAGGCCAGCCCCAGGCGGAAATCGTGATTGCCGAGAAGCCGCCGCGAATGGTGAAGCTGGCGGCGGAAGAACTGCAGGCATACATCGAAAAGATCACCGGCGCGAAGCTGGCGATTACGAATGCACCCGGGAAAAATGTGCCTGTCCACATCTACGTGGGCCGGAGCCCGGAGACCGACAAGCTCAAGATCACGGACGAGGGTTTGAAACACGGCGCGTTCAAGATGGTATCCGGGGAAAACTGGCTGGCACTGGTGGGGCATGACAGCGACTACACGCCGTCCATGCCGTATTTTCTAGGTGGGGGCCTCCCTGCGTATCCCGCGTGGTTGAAGGAGTGGGATGCGGATCTGGCGGCGCGCGCCCACCAGAAAGGATTCGACATAGGTGACAATAAATGGTTTTCCCCATATCGGGAGCTGTTCCTGGATCACAGTTCCAAGATGGGGATTTGGAATCAGGACGAACGCGGTTCGCTCAACGCCGTGTACGCGTTCTTGCGGGATCAGGGCGTGCGCTGGTACATGCCGGGCGACATAGGGGAGATCGTTCCGAAAAAAGCCACCGTCACGTTTTCCCAGGTTGACAAGACCGTGCGTCCGGATTTCGCGTTGCGCCAAGTATTCCAGTACGGTCGACAATTTTATTGGAATGACAAGAACGAGATTCTATGGCAGTTGCGTTTGGGGTTTAATAAGGCGCCCGATGTGATTGGCTCCGACTATGGCGTCGGTATCGGGCATGGTATCTGTCCAGTGATTGGCCGGGAGGAAACGCAAAAGGCGCACCCGGAGTATTACGCGAAAAACCCGGACGGCACCCGGATATTTATGAGGGATGGCCGATACGACCCCCTGCCTTGTCTTTCCTCGCCGGGGCTCTTCGAGTCGAACGTCAAATATATCCGCGCCCTGTTCGATCTCTACAATGAGCCGATAGTCTCGGTCATGATGCCCGACGCCTTTCTGGCCACGTGCCAGTGCAAGCTCTGCAAAGACAAAGGAACGCCGGAGCGGGGAAGCGGTGGCAGCACCTCGGACTATGTGTGGGATTACGTCAACCGCATCGCCAAGGAGGTGTACAAGACGCATCCGGACAAAAAGATATCCTGCTGTACCTATAACAGCTACACACTGCCGCCAACCCGTATTGATCAGTTAAGCCCTAATATTGTCGTCGGGCTCTGTCAGTGGCGATTGAACGCCTTCAGCGACTTCGCTCCCAAGAAAAAAGAGGAGACGATCCGCTTCCGCGAGGAATGGCTGAAGAAGATTCCGAAAGGGCATGTGCTCTTTTACGTTTACGAGTACTACCGCTATGCCGTTCCAGGTTTCCCAACCCAGTTCATGCCCGTATATTTCCCCCATGCCATCGCAGCGGATCTGCGTTCCCTCAAAGGTATTTCCATGGGAGAGTACATAGAGGTGCATCGGCAGATGGGCGACAACAAGGCTGACTGCCTTGGGGTCACACACCTGAACCTTTATGTGACATCGCAGTTCTTGTGGGATGCGGAGCAGGATGTCGATAAAATGCTGGGTGAATACTACACACTTTTCTACGGTCCGGCGGCCGCCGAGATGAAGGCGTTCGTCGACTATAGTGAAGCCCACTGGATGGAGCTGGGCAAGCAAGCCGATAGGATCGACCAGGTTCTCACGCTATTGGAAAAGGCGCAGAAAAAGGTCGATGCCAAGTCGGTGTACGCCAGGCGGATCAAGCTCATTGCCGACTACATCAGACCACTGAATGATCTCAAGAATAAGATTGCCGCAGGGCGCGGGCCAATGCCCGAAGCGTGTGGTTTCGTTCGTGACGCAAGCGGTCTCAAGTTGGATGGCAAGCTGGATGACGTCTTTTGGCAAGGCCTCGAAAAAAGCGGTGCAAAGCTTGAGTCGTATACGCTCAGGAAGGTTACAACGGGGCAGCCCGCGCGCTTCAGGACTTCCTTCAAGGTGGCGTATGCAGGCGACAATCTGTATCTCGGCATCGAGTGCAAAGACGCCGAGAGGACGGCGTTGACCAATGCCCCGATGAAACATGACGATATGGCGATTTTCGACATTAACGAGAGCGTGGAAATTCTGATGGAAACTCAGAACCACTCCTATTATCATCTTGCGATCAGCCCTGCCGGCGAATTTCTCGATGTCGATTGGAAGAAAGGGATTCTTGACACTCGATGGAACTCGAACGCAGAAGTGTCCACTCATGTTGACGAGGATTCCTGGAGCGCGGAAATTCGCATTCCTATATTCCCCCCTACGCAGGAAGATATCCTGCCCCTTGTCGGCGTGGCCGGAGAGAAGCCGAGCGAAGCGTATCCGTGGTATTTTAATCTCTGCCGCAGCGGACTTGAGGAAGGCGGCGGACCTAACCTATTATGACGGCAATAGCCAGGGACTGCTGCTGATCCGCCTTGGCAATGTGTACCGGAATCTGCTCAAGGATGACGCCCGCGCCCTAGCGGCCTACCGCGAAACCTATCAGACTTGGAACCTTTACAAGCGTTTAGCCGCCGCCATAGAAGCGTCCGGGATTCTGGCGCGTCAGAACAAGCTGGACGAGGCACTTGCGGAATTAAAGACGATCGAATTGGACAAGGTGACAATTCCGGACTGGCGGGGGAGCCTCCTGGCCGCCTATGCCAGTATTCTGACCAAGCAGGGGCAGAAGGCGGATGCGATCGCCAAATTTAACGAGGTCTTGGGCATAAAAGATGCCACGGCCGATCAAAAGGCGGCGTGTGAAAAGAGGATCAAGGAGCTACAGGGCAAAACAAAATGAGGAAATTGACATGAGTAAATCTGAAGGCAAAAAAATAGGTTAGTGACATCATTATTTCAGACATGAGCCATTGCAAGCCCGCGTCGACATTCTCGAAACGCGAGGGCCGGAACCGACTAAATATTTTCACCATGTATGAAATTCATTTGCCGTCCTCGGCTTTCTTCTCATCCTTGTCATTCTTTTTATTCTTGACACTCTCAGCTGGCTCTACTGCACCCTTTTCGAGTTCCTCAAGTTTCTTGATTTCCGCGTCAAGATCTTTCGCCTTCTCCACCATAGGTTTCATTTCCCTTTTCTTGTCGAGCAGAAGAGCCATTTCCCGGTGGAGTGCCATGACTTTATCGTGCAATTTCTTAAGTTCATCGTCCTTTTCTATCAATTCAAGCCTCATCTCGTGCATCTTGAGCTGGAGTTCAGTTCTCTGCGTTTTCAGATCTTTGAGTTTTTCAGAATCTTCGCAAAATGCCGTATGAATCATTGCGAAAAAAAGAAGTGCCGCAGCTACAATACATTTGATTTTCAATAAACAGTGCATAGGTGCTCCCTTTTTTAAATTTTGTCAATGTCCGATAACTAATAACCAATTTCAGAACTCCTGATCAGCTGAAAATAATAATGCCTTAAAATTCCACCCCTAGGGGGAATTTTCATTCAGATTTCCCGGCTGTAATCCTTTTTTGCCACAACCCCTTTTTCCACATCTCCAAGGCTATTGAAGCTGCGAGTCAGAAAATCTGAATTTAAATATCCACAATATCTTCTTCAGAAAAATATTCTTTCAGGACTTCTCCAGCCAGGTACAGGGATCCGGTCACCAATGTCTGTGAACCGTCCCTGAGATCAAGGGCTTCCGCAACGGTTTTCGCTGTCCTCATCTTTTTAGAACTTACTTTGCCAGCCATTTTTTTCAACTCGTTTTGGGAATAACTTTTCCTTGAAGTTTTTATCGGAACGAATATGAATTCCAGTGCAATTTCATCAAGAATAGGCAATATCGCACGCACATCCTTGTCGGCAAGCGCAGAATATATGACCACAAACTTGGTCCCGGAAAAATATTTTTTCAGTGATGAGGCGAGAGCCTCGATCGCCTGCGGGTTGTGCGCACCATCGACTATGCATCCATCCGGGAGGATCTGGAATCTGGCGGGCCAACGTGTTTCAGCAGTACCAGACAATGCATCGGCAAAATTGAAACTGTGCTTTTCGGAGAGGAGGCGCAGCACTGACGCGACAAGGAGGAAATTCCCGATCTGTTTATGGCCAAGTATGGGAATCCTAAAGTATTTCCCCGCGATTTCCAGTTCGGTAGATGGCTTGCCGTCCGCAATTGAAGTCCGGCATTGCAGTTTTTCAGGAGGGCCGAAAAAGTCACTCGGGAAAAACAATTGTGCATTTTTCTCGTTTGCGCAGTCTCTTATGACTTTTTCCGCTCCAGGATTCAATTCTCCGCAGAACACAGGTCTTCCAGCCTTTATTATTCCAGCTTTTTCAAAAGCTATTTTTTCTTCCGTGTCCCCGAGAAAAGACGCGTGATCAATTCCGATTGAAGTAATCACCGAGCATAATGGATCGACAATGTTCGTGGCGTCGTAGCGGCCTCCCATTCCGGTCTCCCACACGACAAAATCCGCCTTTGAATCCAGGAAGAAAAGCAGAGCGAGAACCGTCGTGAACTCGAAGTATGTGGGGCATCGCCCCGCCTCCTTCATCTTGTCCGCGGCAGGTTTAAGCCTCGACACCAGGGAGGCTAGTTCTTCTTTGCCAACTCCATGGCCATTCAGTCGAAAACGTTCGCGGACAGAAACAAGGTGCGGAGAGCTGTATAGGCCTGTCTTAAAGCCGCAATGGCGCAAGGCCGCGTAGAGCATTGCACAGACCGAACCTTTTCCATTGGTTCCAGCGACGTGGATGAATTTCAATTTTTCATGCGGGTTCCCGCAGTATTCAAGAAGTTCAGAAACCTGGTCTAGTCCAAGTTTTATTCCGTAGGTTTCGAGACTTGACAGATATTCCAGAGATTTTGAATAAGTCATCCTTAGACCCTTGCTTTTAAAGTTCTGCGTTAAATACCTTTAATAAATCCGAAACTCAAAGCACAAAATACGAAACAAATTCAAAATCCGAAAGTTTGATTTTTTGAAACATTTGGATTTTCTTTCCCATTGTTTAGGATTTCGATATTCACATTTCGTGTTTGGGTTGCTGGTGAAGCCCGCCTTAATTAATCTCAGGGGAGCTTTCCAGAGGGGCCAGTTTTAAAAATTACAGTGTCCTTCCATACGCATTCTCCGGAAGCCAGGCTCATCAGAGAAACTTCCCACTCGAATTGTCCCTTTTCCTCGAGTTCCTTGAAATCGCTTTTGAGCCTGTATTTTGCCTCGGCGGCTCCGGGAGAAACTGCGGAGATCATTTTCATATTTATCAGACTTCGCCACAGTTCCATGGGCATATGGTTTATTTCAGGAGAGACCAGAGAGAATTCATTTGAGACTTGAGGTATTTTTGATCCTGCGGTGGCGATCTGCGGACATGCTGTAGAAAGTGCCGTGATCATGTGGCCTATTGCTTCCTTGTCGTTCGGCAGTTTTCCCGCTGTCTCTCCGGGTGCAACAGGGATGATAGGGCCTTGCGGCGACGGTCCAGGCGGCACTAAATTGCACGATACGAGAAGAACCGGCACAAGGGCTGTAAAAATGGCTTGTTTTATAATATTTTTCATTGCTTGCTTAATCTAAATCCTCTTTCGGCGACTTCAATCGTAAATATTTACCGAATTGAAAATTCGTATTATTGGTGAAATTGGTAGAAGAGGATTCTCATTCCTGCTATAGTTTTTTATGGAAAATAAATTCACGATGTGAATTTATTTAAATAAAAAACTATAATCTAAGAAATTCAAATTATATCAAATCCTTGTGGATTTTTCTTCTTTTCGATATTAGTGTAATGGTTGCTTAGCCGAAGTGGCGAAATGGCAGACGCAGCAGACTCAAAATCTGCCGTCCTCACGGACGTGAGGGTTCAAGTCCCTCCTTCGGCACCAGTTTCTTTTTCTCCCTCACAAGTCAAATTGCTGGCATGACGTTGCCATAAGGATTTCACTTCGGTAATATCTGTAAAGAAAAGCAACAGAAATCAGAATAAGTATTGTCGCAAATATTATCAAGTTCCATGAAAATGAATTGATTTGTGTGGGGGAAATAGGATAAATAAGGCAGCC
>CAIQLG010000292.1 GCA_903872565.1 uncultured Lentisphaerota bacterium
ATGGTTCCCGTGGTTGAAACCACGGGCTGTATAAAGCCTAATCCTTGCAGGATTAAATTCAGTCAGTGAATATATTGAGTGTAAATGGTTTCCGAAGTAGGTACTGGCTTAAGCCTGTACCCCATTATGGTACACCCTAAAGGACGTACATACTTGTGATACGTAGACAATGTTACCCAACTTAACGGTTACGATTCCTCCCATATAAACAGCATTTATTGACTTATATCATATTGGTGTCAAATGACTTAAGTGTGAACGTCCCCAGTTTCAACAAGGATAATACAAATTTCAAAATCATTCCGCGCCACCCTTGAATTCCGACGATTTCATACTACGCTACTACAAACTAGGACGGTTGACAGGTCATTCCAGGCCAGGCCAGGCATACGGCCACTACTTGATGTTTGACCGCCGTCTTGATACTAATAAACTGTTCAGCAAAAACCGAATATGAAGGCATACCTTAAACTGTTGTCGTTAATTTTCACTTGCGTCAGTCAACTAACGCTTTCTTCTTGCTTGTTGCCGTCGGATTGCCCGTCCATCGGAGACGCTAAACGGTGCGAGCGAGCGTCCCAACTCAAATTCCGCGAAGATAAAACCTTTAAGATCGTTGCTTTCGGCGATGTCCATTGGGATGGGAACACGGTGGAAGATATGCAGACATTGAGTGTTATGGAGACGATCTTGGCAGAGGAAAGACCAGACTTTGTCATTTATCTCGGTGACAATTGTAGTTCGGTCAGCGGCGACATGAACGCGATCGTGGAGGGTTACCGGCAGTTGACCGCGCCAGTGGTAACCAGCGGCATTCCTTGGGCCGTGGCCTTGGGCAATCACGATATTGAAGAAGCTTTGCAGCGCAAAGAGATCTACAGGGCGATCTTAGCATTGCCGGGCAACCTCTCGCAAATGGGACCCGGAACGATCCATGGATACAGCAACTACATTCTGCCGGTCATGGACAGTACCGGCACGAAAACCACGGCTTTGCTTTATGTCTTGGATTCCAATACGCGATTCTACAATGCGTATTTTGATGAAGAAGAGATGGGGTGGATTAGACCAGATCAAGTTCTCTGGTATTGCGATATGTCCACGGCGTACCGACAAGCGAACAATGGACGACTTCCTTCCTATATGTTCTTCCATATTCCATTGCCCGAGATCGACCGCTATTTTGCTGAAGGCATTACCACGGGCGTTAACTCGGAACCATCGGATGCTTCGCGGGTTAATGGCGGCCTCTGGTCGGCGCTGTTCGAAAGACAGGATATTAAGGGGGTATTCTTCGGCCACGCGCATGCCAATGATTTTATTTCCGGTCTCGATGACATATGGATGGGGTATGTCCAATGCGTCAGCTACCATGCCTATGGCAGAGCGGACAATCCCAAGGGTGCCCGGGTTATTCTGCTCAAAGAGGGTGTGGAAGCGTTCGATACCTGGTTGCGTTTAGAGAACCACCAGATCGTTAACCGCATTCACTGCGGAACGACATCGCTGCCAGTCTTGCGCGGGCAGTGGGATTTTGAACAAGGCAATCTTGGGGCAACCGTTGGGAACGACCTGGAATTTGCCAAAGATGACGTGAAAGCCGCCACCCGATTCGGTACCACCACCCAGTTCGACATTCCTGGCATTGCCGGAGAGGAAGCGCTGGTTATGCAAGTACCCGAGCTCAATCCAATGAACGGCTACATCATGCGACATGGCGATTTGGGGAAGCGCAAGAAGGTGAACAAATACACCCTGATTTTCGACCTGCTTTATCCCTCCGCCTCCAACGGAAAGTGGCGGGTGCTGCTGCAAACCGATCCAAGCAACGCTTCCGATGGGGATTTCTTTTTCAATGAAACAGGCGGTTTGGGCGTTCGAGGTGATTACCCGGGCCATATCCAGTCGAATACTTGGTATCGTGTCGCTCTGGTCGTGGATTTAACCGTTCCAAAGGTAACGAAGTTTATTAACGGACAGAAATTGGGGGAACAAGCGCTCGACAGCCGCTGGTCGCTCAGGAGCGTGGCGACCGACCCCGGTGCCTATGCGTTGCTGTTTGCCGACGATAACGGTGAGAATTCTCTAACCTACGTGAATAGTATTCAATATTGGAGTGGGTGTCTGCCGGACAAAGCCCTAATCGCATTAGGGGCGCCCACCGCCGAGGGCCTTCCTGTGCCGACAGAAAGCAACAATACAGCCCCGCACTCCATTGGCATGAACCTAAAAAAAGCATTTGAATATCCAATAATGAACACGGAATATCCAATTACGAAGTAGAAATTCGTCCTGCCGGACTTTTCCTTGGATATTGGAGATTCCTTGTTGGACATTTGGTGTTCAATTTCCAGGATCCAGGAGAGGATCAGCGGATCAGTGTCACACCTCCGTTTTTCTTTTTATTTATATTGATTGCATCAGGGGCGGCGCCAACATCAATCACGTGGAAGAGCTTTTCGGGCACGAGGATCTGCAGACGCTGAAGCACTACATCTGGCTCACCATCACCGACCTTCTCAGAGGCTGATTTTCGCCAGTTCCTGTCCGATTTTCTCCGGCGGGAGTATTATTGTTGACGCCCCAAGCTCTGCGGCGGCCTTCGGCATGCCATATACTACGCATGATTCCTTGTCCTGCAGCATTGTCCTCCATCCCTTGTTTTTCAGCGCCAGGATGCCTTGTGCGCCATCTCTGCCAATTCCGGTGAGGAGGACGGCGGAGCCATTTCGGGGCCAATGGCGGAGGATGCTTTCAAAGAAGACATCCACCGAGGGGCGGTATGGCAGTTCGACGGGGATTTCGGTATATTTGAATTTCAGGCCGCTTGTGATTGTAAGGTGATCGTTTGTCGCGGCCAGATATATGTTATTCGGCATGGGGGATTCTCCTTCGATGGCCATGGAGACGTTAATTTTCGAGGAAGCGGAGAGCCATTGTGCGAGCCCCGGCGCAAATTCCTTGTCGATATGCTGGATTATCGCTATGGAAGCTGCAAAGTCGGAAGGGAGTTCCGCCAGCAGTTTCACCAGTGCGGCCGGGCCTCCTGTGGATGATCCGATCGCCACCATGTATGGGGTTGCCGATGATTTTTCCGTGATTGTTGTGACTGCGGTTTTCAGCGGGATGCTTTTAGTGGGGGAGTTTTTGCACAGGACTTCGAGTCTTGCTATTTTCTGCAGGAGCTGATCTGCGCCCTTCATGCTTCCATCGGTGCCCAGGGAGGGAGTATTTATAGCGTCCAGGGCGCCATAGCTCATGGCCTCGAACACCTTGGCCGAGTTGGTTGACACCGAAACAGTTACAATGAGAATGCCGCATGGAGCCTTTTTCATTATTTCACGCGTGCACTCGGCTCCGTTCATGACCGGCATGATTAAATCCATCAGAATGATGTCGGGGGTGTCCGCCACGCATTTTTCGAGAGCCTCCTTGCCGTCATACGCCACCCAGGCGATTTCATACGCCGGAAATTTAGAGGCCAAAATGCGCCGCAGTATTTCCACGGCCATCCTCATGTCGTTTACAATCGCTATTCTCATTCTGTTTCACTGCCTATTAGATTTTTCACCGCCTCCAGCAATGTGTTGTCGTGGAAGCTGCTCTTAGTCAGATAATAATCGGCACCGGCCTCCATTCCCTTGATTCTGTCAGCTTCCCTGTCCTTGTAGGAGACGATCATCACCGGCATCGAGCGGAGCCTTTCGTTGCTTTTTATTTTGGAGACCAGTTCGATGCCGTTCATCCTTGGCATGTCCACATCGGTAAGTACCAGCGCATATTGCTTTGATCTGACGGCGTTCCAGCCTTCGGCGCCATCAACGGCCACGTCAACGTCATAGCCATTGTTCATCAGCAGATTCCGTTCCACCTCCCTGACTGTGATGGAATCATCCACCACGAGTATCCGTTTTTTTGAAGAGGCCGGGTCCGATGCCGCCGTTCCGCCTATGCCGTGCAGTTGTCCTCCATTCAGTATGTCGTCAATTGAGCGCACCATGTCGTCAACATCCAGTATGATCACAGGCGAACCATCCTCCAGCACCGCGGCCGAATTGATATCGGAAACCTTGCCCAGTCTCGGGTCGAGTGGTCTGACGACAAGTTCAAACTCGCCGATGAAGCTGTCGACAAATATCGCGTACCTGTTGAGCCTGTCGCTGATGATTGCGACATGTACGGAGTCTCCCGGATTCATGCGGGAGGCTTTCACCCCCAGTACCTGGGCGGCCGAAATCAGCCCTACATTCACTCCCTCATGTTTTACATATTCTCTGGATTCCAGCACCAGTATCTTGTTTCTTGGAAGCTTCAGGAGATGGTCAATCCGCATAAGTGGGAAGGCATAGCTTTCACCGCTGATTTCCACAACCAGCGCCGGCATGACCGAGAGAGACACAGGCACCTGCAGATTGAATGTAGTTCCTTTGCCGAGTTCCGTGTCCACTTTGACCAGGCCTCTGACTTCCTGCACCATTGTCTGAACGACATCCAGCCCGACTCCTCGTCCCGAGATTTCCGTAACTTCGGCGGCGGTGGAAAATCCGGGCAGAAACATGAATTCGAGCAGTTCGGCTTCGGACAGTTTGTCTGCGATTTCAGATCCCACCAGACCTTTCGCCACGGCTTTGTCGCGGATCCTCTTTATGTCTATGCCTTTGCCGTCGTCGGAAATTGATATGATCAGCATTCCGGCCCGGTGGCGTGCGTGCATGGATACGGTGCCGGTCTCGTTTTTTCCTGCGCGCAATCTCTCTTCTGGAGTTTCAATGCCGTGATCTATGGCGTTGCGGACGAGATGATTCAGCGGGGCGTTCAGCTTGTCGAGAATGTCCTTGTCAACAGAGGTGGATTCTCCAGTTATCTTGAGTACCACCTTCTTTCCGAGATGACGTGACAGATCCCTCACCGATCGTGGAAAGTCCCTGGCGCCTTCTATGAACGGGCGCATCCGGCATGACACGACTTCCTGGTATAGATTCTCCGAAAAATTGTCCATGGTTCTGGAGTGCTCTGAAAAATCCGCAAAATACTCGGTGTAATCGTGGTAGAATTCGCCATGCTTGCGCTGGATATCCTTTAAAATCCTCATCGCTCCTGCAAGTTGTTTGGAGCCAATGCTTTCCTGTTCCAGTTCGTCTATGAGTGTGGCAATTTCATGAAGCCTCTTCTTGTGGGCGAGAATTTTTTTCTCGAATCCCTGTAGCCTTTTCACCCCGACCAGGGATTCCGCAGCAAAGCCCATCAGGCGGTTCATCTTGTCGGTGGCAATTCTGACGACGGTGTCCTGCTCGGGCATTGTTTTTTCGGAGCGCGGGCTGGCGCCATGCTTTTCCGGGGCTGTTTCCTGTGGTTGTTCCGTCTGCTGTGTCTGCTCTGCCGGATGTTCCGGCGTGGGTGGCGAATCGGTTCCGGCTATGCGGGGAGCAGGTTTGAAGCAACCGTTTTTTATGTCGCTGAATGCTTTTTCGAGTTCCGTCATTCTCGCGGAATTATCCACGAGGTATTTCGGCATGTCGCTTTCCAGGCACGCGCTTAATTCCTTGAAACAGTCAACACCCTCCAGGAACTTGTCAATATGGTCGCCGTCAAGCGTGAGATTTCCTTCTCCCGCGGCGACGAAGCAGTCCTCCATCGCATGTGCGACTTTCACTACGGCGTCGAGCTGGACTATGCGTGCCGCCCCTTTCAGGGAGTGCGCAGCCCGCATCAGGGGTTCTATCTTTTCCGGCGAATTGTCGCCCTCGAGTTCCAGGAGTCCGGCGGCCAGTACGGCGCACTGGGTCTCGCCCTCCATTTTGAACAAGCCAAGCATTGAAAAATCATCCATATTTCACAATTTCCTTCATCGGCATCGGTTTTGACTTTTGCATTTGGCTCACGATGTCTTTTTTCCTAACGCATATATCAGCAGTTCATGATCGAGCAGCCCGACTTCCCTCTGGTTGTGGAGCAGGATTTTCTGAGTGAAAGTCCCTGTCGCCTTTGAAACGGTGACTGGCACGTTCTGCGCGATGTTGTCATCGCAGTGAAACACGCCGAGCACCTGGTCGACCTCGAACACCCAGCAGTTCCCGCTGTCTTGGATGACCATCATCTTCGCTTCCGTTCCCTCCGTCTTTTCCGTTTC
The DNA here is from genome assembly GCA_903872565.1 of uncultured Lentisphaerota bacterium. Taxonomy (GTDB): domain Bacteria; phylum Verrucomicrobiota; class Lentisphaeria; order Victivallales; family GWF2-50-93; genus CAIQLG01. The sequence continues at coordinate 6,131 of CAIQLG010000292.1, forward strand.
GGCCTGACTGTCGTTGCCTATGAGCGCGTTCAGAGAGAAGCATAGATGGAGCTCACCGCGTATGTTCGTCATTCCGAGGAGGACTTCATTTGTGCGGTGTGGTATTCTATGGATTTTGCGCACGTTCACGACTTCCCTGAAAATTACCGAACGCAGCGCCAGATACTCATTTCCAATCCTGAAAATTATCACGGAAATATTATTTGTTTTCTGCGTATCCTTTTGCCTGGCTATGATCTCAGTCCATTCGTCGAGGTATCCGGGTGGAAGATCGCAGCTGAGCAGATTGCTGCCAGCATCGATGAACACCGGACAATTCCTGCAATGGACGATTTCGGAGAGTTGCGGGCAGCGCTCACCACCTCTGGCCCATACGCCGATGGAATTCCAGCATGATTCATTGGAGTTTTTTATTTCAGTATTATTGTCCATTACCACCGGAACCTATTGTTAAATTCATAGTACTACTGATTGATGATAAAGCCGGGGCATCCGTGATTTTTTCAGCCCGCAGTCTTATTCTCGAAGCCTCCTCGTTTTTCCCCGTCCGCTCCTTGAGAAGCGCCAGCTGGATCAGTGCATCGTAATAATGTGGATTGAGATATACCGCCTTTGTCAAAGCTTTTTCCGCTTCCTGCATTCTTCCCTGGGACAGGCAGACTACTCCCAGTATGTAATAGGCGGAAGGATTAAGCTTGTCTGAGGATATGCACTCGATGCACAGCGCCTCCGCTTCCTGAAGCCTGCCGTTGTCGGCAAATGCGGCGGCTCTCTCAAGCATCATCCCCTTGTCGTTTGGCGTCTTAAGAGAAACTGAATTTGTCCGAGTCTCTGTCTTCTTGGATGTGTTTTCAGATTTGACGGGGGCAGGGGAGGGGGCATGCCTGCCTTTGTTCTCCATGACAGGAGTCTTGTGTGTTCTGACAGGTTTGTCGCCTGGAGCCGTGTCATTTTTCCTGAATGCGAAACTTGAGGGGAAATTCACTGATTCGAATTCCTTCCGTGCCAGCACGCCAGATTCCGCATGTCCGATGAATAAAATGCCGGTCTTGGAGAGGAGTCTCGAAAGTATTTTCACCGCTTCCGTCTGTGCTTCCGTTGAAAAGTATATCAGCATGTTGCGGCAGAAAATCAGATCGTAAGGATCCCTGTGGAGCGGAAAACCATGGTCGAATATGCTGAAATTTTGAAATCTCACGATGTCTTTCACCTGCTGGACGACTTCATAGTTCTGATTGTTTATCAGGAAGTAGCGGTTCATGGGCTCGGGAATTCCGCCACGGAATGAATTCATCCCGTATACCGCCCTAGCTGCTTTCTTCAATGAGGGTCTGCTCAGATCTACGGCGTCAATCGCAATGAGTTTTTCCGGAATTTCGGAAGCCAGAAGAGCCATTGCAATCGAATATGGCTCTTCACCTGTGGAGCAAGGTATGCTGAGGATTCGGATCGCCCTCTTGTGTTCCGCCATGAATTTTTCGGCATGAGCAACCAGGAATGTAAAAGACTCATTGTAGCGGAAAAACCAGGTTTCAGGAATGAGCAGAGGCTGTATCATTTCCGCGAAATGCTCTTCCGATCCGGAGATGAGATCGAGATGTTCCTTCGGATTGTCAAATCCCATTTTCCTCATGTGCGTTGAAATTGCGTTCTCGACATTCTTCCGGCCGAGAATTTCAAAGTCCAATCCAGTTTTCTCTCTCACGATTTCTTCGATCATAAGGCTTCTTCCTTTGACGCGACAAATAGCGTGGCTTTCAACTCATCCGTCAGAATATCCTCTATCTTCACAATCTGGAGCATCTCTTTTTCCTCCACGGATATTTTGCCCAGCCAGGGAGCACCTGGAGTGGCAACGCCGGGATCTGCAAATGTTTCAGCCTTCCGTCCGGCCGTGCTGGTGACGTGCTCCGCCAGCAATCCGAGCACGTTTCCCGATTCTCCTGCTTCGGGATATTTCACTATGATTATTCTTGTGCTAAGGTGTTCGGCAGACCGTTTCCCGGAAAGCATGAGGGTCACGTCAATTACGGGAACCAGCGTTCCGCGGTAGCTGAATACGCCACTGACGAAATCCGGAGCTCCTGCCAGTTCCCTTGTCTTGACCAGCGGGATGACTTCCTGCACGGATTTTGCATTTATCGCATATTGCTGGCTGCCTGCCTGGAACGTCAAGAGTAGCATGTCAGCTCACTTTGAAAATTGATAATTCCTGCTGCAGCGACCTGGATGACTGGTCCAGCTGCTCTGTGACCTGGTTGAATTCCCGCAGGGATTCCGAAGTCTGCTTGGCGGCTTCGTTCAGCTGGACCATGGCCTCTGTTATCTGCTGCGCCCCCTCATACTGCCCCTGCATTCCTTCGGCCACGGTGTCGAACTTGGGCGGCAGGCATTGAACCTGCTGTATGATGTTCTCGAGTTTGCCGCTGATGCCGTCGACATTCGCCACGCAGTGACGGACCTGATCCGAGAACTTGTCCATCTCCATTACGCCGGAGGAGACGGCGGACTGCATTTCCTTGACCATCTTGATTATGTCCAGTGTCGCAACGGCGGTCTGGTCGGCAAGTCTGCGAATTTCGCGCGCCACCACTGAGAATCCCAGCCCGTATTCACCAGCTTTTTCCGCTTCTATCGCGGCGTTCAGGGACAGAAGATTGGTCTGATCCGCCACTTTTGTGATGGTTGCCACGACATCGTTGATGTTGCTGGCCTTCTCGTTTATGATTGAAAGCTTCGATGAAACTGAATTGGTCGCGGCGGAGAGATTCTTCATGGTGCCTTGCATCTCGCTCAAGCTGCTCTGGCCGGAGTCCGCATGTTCTGCCGTGCGCGCGGATACTTCCTTGACATCCACGATTGTTGAGAGGAGCTGTTTCGATGTTGCGGAGATTTCCTTGCTGGAGGCGACAATCTCATTTGTCGAGGCACTGAATTCGTTGACTGTTGCCTCCTGCTGTTTTGAAGATGCGGCTATTTCCGTCGCGGTCGAGAACAGCTGTATTGTCGACTGCTGTACCTTGGAGACCAATGAGTTGAGGATGTTGGTCATGGCCTCGAATGATTCGACAAGTTCACATGTCTCGTCCCTTCCAAAGACAATTCCATGCCGCTTATGGCTGTTGAAGGACTTGATGTCTTCCCCCGCATCATGCAGGTTGCCCTTTGAAATCTTCTTGGCGATACTGGAGATTCTTGTGAGAGGACTTGATATCTTTCCCCCTATGAAGAGGGCAAAAAGCAATGCCAGGAGAATCAGTACGACACTTACTATCTCAGAAGTCCGTAGCTGCTTGTCAAGGCAGTCTGTCACCTGCTTCTGTCCGGCCTGGAAGTCGTCCTCGTATAATCCTGGAAAAAGAACCCAGTCCCAAGGTTCAAAATAAATGAAGCAGGAAGTTTTTTTCCTTGCGGCTGACTCGCTCTGATTCTTCCAGAAATAACTTGTGTATCCGACTTCTCCATTTTTGGCAACCGCATCATCTATCATTTTTTTTATGACAAAACCGCCATCGACATCGGTCCTGTCAAGTATGTTAATCCCATTGCTCTTGTTGCCCTCCGAAATCACATAAGTTCCCTTGTTCGGTCCTGTTCCCACCAGGGCTCCGACATAGCCGGATTTCCCAATCTTGATGTCGCCGATGATTTTCTTGATTGATTCCATGGCATCGAGTTTAATTCCAAGGAACTTGCAGCCGATGATTTTGCCCGCAGCGTCCTTAATCGGATCGTATGATGCGATATATGTGCTTTCCAGCACTTGTATTCGACCTATGTACTGCTTCCCGCTCAGAACGGATGCAATCATCGGATTCGGATTGCCGTCCGCGCCGATTGCCGGCATATAAGAGCCAGTTGCGCGGGACCCCGTATCTGTTTTTACATTGCTGGCAATTCTCAGCATGTCGCCCTGCTCGTTCATTCTCTGTAGAATTGTGCAGTCGTTTCCTGTAAGCTCTTTAACTTCGTCTACCGCCGGGACAGGTGTTGAAAAACTGAAATTCTGGCCAAGCCATTCATTACCGACGTACATCTTCGGGAGGCGCAACGTCTCCTCTTTGCCGGTCGCCTGATTTTTCGCTTTCCACTCCACCTGCTCTTCCGAGGAGTTTCTCACTCCCCCCGAATCTGCCAGCACCCGGTCAAGAACCTTGATGTCTTCTGACAATTGTTTGCGTATCAGATCGTTGGCGATATTGCACATGTCGCGGACATTTAGCGCCATTGTCCTAAGATTCTGCTTGCTCTGATCGCGCATCTGTTCAAGCACAGTCTGATCCACCTCGTTCCTGACATAATAAGCCAAGAATAGTTGCGAAAGAACGGGAAGCAATGAGACAACCATCACCATAAAGACGATTTTGTGTTTGAGTCTGAGCGTCATATTGTGTTTCTCCTATAATTTTGTGGGCATGAATTTTGTTTTCATATCAGACATTACAATTGCGCCTCAGGAAGGATTTATCAACTCCAAAAGAGAAGATTTTAATGCTATACGTAATGAGTCTTTTTCGGTGGGCGTCAGCAAAACGTGGGCGCTAAGCCCTTTAGTCTAAACGAGTTTTCTTTTCTTTAAGGTGCTAAATTCCGTTAATTATTCAAGCATGGTGGTCTTCGCCTTATCAGGCAAGCGATCTTAAGAAACTTTCCTTGTCAGCAACAATCGCAACCAATGAATCGCCTGCTCTCAGTTCGGTATTGCCTTTTGGCACAATAAGCTCCTTGCCCCTGAAAATGGTGATTATATTGCAGTTCTCGGGCAGTCTTATTTCGCTTATCTTTCTTCCCGCTGACGAATCCTCCCTTTGTATCTCATATTCGACATATTCTGTTGACGACACCTTCTTGAACTTTAGTTTCTGTATGAACTGCTTCCTCTTCTCGCTTTTCAGGAGCGCCTCGGAATAGGCGGTCACAAGATCCCTTCTTCTAAGGACACCAAGACATTTTTTTGTACTCGAATATTCGATGACAGGCAGCGACTGTATGTCCTCGCCACCAAGAATGAGCATCGCGTCCTCGAGCGTGTCAGAAGGGTAGACCGTCAGAAGTTTCCTGGTGCATGTGTCGGCTACAATCCCGGAGTCAAGACGCTCAGGATGTTGATAGAGATCCTGCAGGGTCACGATTCCGAAAAGTTTGCCGCTAGTATCCACCACCAGTGAACGCCTGCTGTTATTTTCATGCAGATGCGCCTCGAGATCCCTCAGAGGCATATATGCTGGGACAGTGATGCACTTGTCTATCGGCAGCATCGCCTCTTCCGCAGTTATCATTTCGAGTATCGGCTTATTCTCAGTTGATCTGACATCTATTCCCCTGGCCGCAAGCTGGCAGGTGAAGATGCTTTCCTTGTTCAGCCATTCCGCGATTACTACGCTTATAACTGTCGCAAACATCAGCGGAAGTATGATCTGGTAGTTCCTTGTCATCTCGAATATGATTATGATCGCGGTTACAGGCGCCCTGGCGGCTGCGCCGAAAACAGCCGCCATCCCGACAATAGCATAGACTCTCGGCTCAGTTACAAGATTCGGCAGGAAATCCTGGAAGATCTTTCCAAAGGCCCCGCCCGTCATCGCCCCGATGAAGAGCGCAGGTGCGAATACTCCTCCTGAAGATCCGGAACCTATGCATATTGAAGTGGCGAATATTTTCGCGAAGGCAAGCGCGATTAGAAGAGGAACGATGAAACACGGATCTCCATTGAGCACTTTCTCCATCACTGGAAAGCCAGGGCCATAGAGCTGTGGCAGGCAGAAAAGCAGGACCCCGAAAATCAATCCTCCAACTGCGGGCTTGAGCATATTCGGTATTTTACTGGTCTTTTCAAAAGTCTGCTCGGAGAAAAGAAGAGCCTTGATGAACATCACTCCAGCTAATGCGCTTACGATTCCGAGCAGGAGAAACAGGGAGAGTTCCCAGTTGGATTTCAATTGGAAAAGAGGGGGCAGGTCGATATGAAATGCCGGATCGTCCCCCAGCATCGCTCTGCTTATCACGGACGCGGAAACCGAGGCCACCACAACTGAACTGAATTCACGCAGGCCGGATCTTCTCATGATGACCTCGGTAACGAATATAACTCCTGCAATAGGTGCGTTGAATGTGGCAGAGAGGCCTGCGGCAGCACCACAACCGAGCAGAGTAATGGTCTTGCTCTCGTTCAACTTCAGGAATTGCGCGATTGAAGAGCCAACCCCGGCTCCGATCTGGACGATTGGACCCTCGCGTCCCACGGATCCGCCAGTGCCTATGGTTATTATGGAGCCAACTGATTTTGCAAAAACAACGATGGGCCTTATTATCCCCCTGCCTGCGGCGACCGTCAGTATGACATCGGGCACACCATGTCCTTTGGCCTCAGGTGCCAGGAACCGGAATAGGGGAGCGACGACAAGTCCTCCTGCCGCCGGCAGAACTATATAAAGCCAGTTTCTTTCAATAGCCATCCCCTTGAGAAGATCTGTCAGCAGGAAAATCGCCTTGATGAAATATACGGCCAAAAGGCCTGTTGCAGTTCCAACCACCAGCGAAAAAATAATCATGAAGGTGAAATCTGCCTTCTTCACCTCGTTGACAAAAGAAACAAATTTATCGAAGACTTTCATAAGTATGTTGATGTTGCATCATCCGTTTTAATAATAACCCTAAAATAAAAACCTCTGCCAAATTGCAGAGGGTATTAAGGTTTTTTTGTTTATATTTAAGTGATTGCAATATTATATGGAGTTCTTACAGATTCAAGTAATTTCCGCTTAAAAGAATTTGGCCTGCTTGGGAAAATGGTTTCCCAAATCATATTAGAAACAGATTTGAATCTTGGGTGTGCTGTTTGTGTGGCACAGGTTTTTAAATGGTCGGGCCGCCATTTAGTAAAATAATTTCAGATTTTCTGATCCGCTGAAAATAATAATGTCTCAAAATTCCATCCCTGGGGGGAATTTTCATTCAGATACGACTGGATTATTTTTGTTCTGATACCGGGGGGAGATTTTCGTCTGGGGCGGTTTTCCCTTCCCTGATATTCTCGAGTATTTTCCCGTACTGCGCGCCTGGGAAGAGGCGTGCTGCGATCTCGAGGTTTTCCAACGCCTCCTTGCGTTTCCCGATCCTGATCTGGGTGTATGCCAGCCTGTAGTGGTAGCTTGCTCGTTCTGGAGAGAGCTTGACAGCCGACTCGAAGCATGATTCCGACAGCTTCCATCTCGCACATCTCTGGAAGAAGTTGCCAGCTGTCGCCCATGGATAAGGCGAATACGGCATTTTTTCGGAGCACTCTTCCAGGAGTTTTTCTATTTCGTATTCCGGGGTTGTTATGATTTCCTGTTCCTTGGTGAATCTTGGCTCGCAACGATTCTGGAGCGCAAGGAATGCGAATTCACCGTCAAGCCTGTATGCTGACAGGATTATGCTGAATCCGAGACTCAGGAATATTGCACAGAACCAGAACATCTTGAAATACTGCCTTGACGTGATTTTCATTGAATCGATGCGTTTGAAGTATGGAGATTCCGTGTCCATTATCATCAGGAGGCAGACGGCGGTGGAGACAGTCCCTGCGATCTGAAAGTTTATATCGAGAAAAGAATGTATGATCCAGGCCGTCCATCCTATGATGATCGAGATTTTCAGCGCATCCAGTTTTCTGGTTTTGACGAGCTGGTGCGTGAAACATACCAGCGGCATACAGATGATTGACAGGGCAATCAGAAAACCGACGATTCCCGTCTGTGATGCAAAAGACAGGAGAAAGCTGTGGGGGTCGTGCGGGGCTTCCTCGCCGGGGAATGTCTTTGATATTGGGTATGAATGGAAAAAGTCGCCCCAGCCTGTTCCGAAGAGTGGATTTTGGAAGAAAAGCTTGAGCGCCACCCGCGAATAGTCGAGACGCACGATAAGCGAATCGAGAGTCCTTCCATTTGCTGTTAGGAAATAAAACAGGATTGTGGCGATCACCGCCGTCGCCAGGAAGAGGAGAGTTTTTTTTATGCTTGCGGATTTCGCATATATCATGAAGGGGAGGAGAGTTGCGACCGCGATTCCGAAAGTGAGGACTGCGGCTCGGCTTCCTGTGAAGTAGAGATTGAACGCGAAGGCGGCGGCCAGGAAGGCGACTGTAACTATTCTAATTGCGCCCTCGAGTTGTTCCGGGAAGCGGAAAAGGATTATCACGAAGCATGTTGAATACAGGAAGGAGATGAGGAAGAAAAGTGGCTGTGATGCGAACGGGAAGACGAGACATACCGCCCCGGTAAGAATGAAAATCATTGAGACCTTGAGGGCGTTCCTGCTTTTCCAGATGAAGACTAGCACGAAAGGAACTGTCAGGATCAGGTGCGCAGCGTAGCTGTTGCACAATGAGAATGTCGTGAAAACCCTGGTCTGGAGAAGTCGCCCCCGTATGTTTTCAGCGATTTTTACCCCTGTGCGGATTTCCTCCTGGTTGATGTAGTCGAGGCTTTCCTTGAAGCCCCAGAATGTCTGGTGTACTCCTAAAACCACCAAGGTGAGGCAGGAAAGGAGAATCGCATATCCAATGAATGTAGGGGTTCTTTCATCGCAGTCCATCAGATATAGAATGAGGAATGCGAAAGATGCAATTCCGAAGAAGTGACAGATTTGCAGAATCGGAAAATCCCATACGCTTGCGCTTATGGCGCCTAGGAGCGAGACGCAGGCGAGCGAGAAGAAAAGCAGCGCCGTCGCCATTCTGAAGTCAATCTTTTTCGGGAAGGGAAGAAGGATGACCGCGAAAACAAGCGCCGAGCCAGACACGATGGAAAATAATACGGGTGGATATGTGAATATCAGCCATGACATCGGATCTTCGGGGAGGAACGCGATTTCCGGGACACCAGTTATGGTCGCGAATTTGAGCGGCAGGAAATATACGAGGAACGAGGTGGCGTACAACAGGAAAGTGGCGCGAATTTTGCAGGTGTCTGATGGACTCGCAATGAGACGATCAGTTCTCATCATTCAGTTCTTTCAACATTTTCGCATCGTCTTCGGAAAGCCCTGCGAAAAGATCATCGGATTCGGGGCTGGCGCTTGCTGGCATCTTGTATTTTTCGGGATAGACGACCATTACTTCATCCTTGGGATATACTGTGTTCTTTCCGCTTTCATCTATATGGAGTGTGACCTTCTGCGTGAGCAGGTTCCTGTCCACCACCCGGCCTCTTCCCTGCTCGCATTCGCATACTGCTCCCCTGCGGGGCATTCCCTTGTCGAGTTCGAGATAGCCTTCGTGTTCATATTTGAGACAGCACTTGAGTCTTCCGCAGATTCCCGAGATGTTGTTGGGGTTGAGGGAGAGATCCTGCTCCTTGGCCATCTTGACATTTATTGATTCGAATTTCCGGAGGAATTTGCAGCAGCAAAGCTGGAGTCCACAGACACCGAAGCCTCCGATGAGTGCAGTCTCGTCTCTGACCCCGATCTGCCTGAGTTCTATCCTCGTGTTGAGGCTCTGCGAGAGTTGTTTGACGAGCTCCCTGAAATCCACTCGGCCCGGAGCGGTGAACTGGAATGTCACAAGTTTCATGTCGTACGAGTAGTGGCTGTTGAGGAGTTTCATCGGCAGTTTCAGGTTCTGGATGTACTGCTGTGCCGTCCTGGACGCGGATTTTGCACGCATGACGTTTTCGTTCGCCTTGCTCTGATCCACCACTGTAGCCTTGCGCTCCACCTGGGGGAAGTCCGGCTTGATCTCCATCCCCTGTCTTCTTTCGAATATTCCGTGGATCTGGCCGTAGTCGAGTATCTTGTCCCGTCTGATGACGCAGAAGTCCTTCATCTTGAGGTTGAGCGATTTCTGGGCTGCGGCGAGGTATCTTACTCCAGTCTCTATGTTTATGTCGCAGATAAGTTCCATTATTATTTCCTTGATTCTATTTATGTTTCAATGTCACAGCGCAATCGTTCTTTTCATACGAAAAATCACTATGTCAGAGAAAAAGCTTTGACACTATGATGTGTTTTAAAATTATTCTGGACAATTATTTCCGGAATATACATATTGAATCTGGACTTTTCCACAGGAACGGCGATTAAATTGCAACAAAACTTGATTTCTGTTTGAAAGTTTCTCCATCCTGGACTATATTCAGTGTTCAATTAATTGGAAATCATGAAATTCTCAAATTACGCAAGTCGAGAGCTCAAAACAGCCTGGATCATGGCCTTCGCGTTCGTGATTGCAGGCTTTCTGATCGCGTTCCTATGGGAGGTCGCCGCAGGATTCACGCTCTGTGGGCTCACAGTACTGATATGGCTCTCTTTCAGCATGTTCTTCCGGGATCCTGAAAGGAATATCCCGCAGGATCCAGATATCCTAGTAAGTCCCGCCGACGGAGTTGTAAGAGACATCGAGCTTGTAACCAATGCCCCGGAGAACGAATATTACGAAGGGGGTAACGCTGTAAGAATCGGAATCTTCCTTTCAGTGCTGGACGTCCATATAAACAGGGCTCCCTGCGATCTGGAAGTCAAGGAAATAACGAAAAGGAAGGGGAAGTATCACGATGCGAGAAGCCCGCAGGCATCGGAAGAGAACGAGGCCGTGACCATGGTGGGGCAGGCGAAGCTGGAGGATACAGGCAGCTTCACAGTGATTGTCAGGCAGATTTCGGGCGCCATCGCGAAAAGGATTGTCTGCGATGTGCAGGAAGGGGCTACCCTCTTCAAGGGGCAGAGATATGGAATGATAAAGTTTGGCTCCCGAACGGAGCTTTTTTTCCCGGCGAAATCCTGTTTCGAGCTTACAGTGAAGGTGGGGGACAGGGTTCATGCCGGAAGTACGCCAGTCTTGAGATTCAATAAAAAGGCTGTCTGAAAAATGCTGACGAAAAAGTTCAGAAATTTTATGCAGAACAACCGCTGGTTGAAGAAGGTGCCAACGACTCTTACGATCTGCAATTCACTCTGCGGTTTCGCCGCCATTCTGTACACTTTGCATGTCTATAGCGAGGAGTGTCCCGATCCTGAAAGGGTTCTCGAGATCAGCGCCTGGATCATAATGGGCGCTATGATTTTCGACGCCCTCGACGGCTTCTGCGCACGCCTCTTCAACGCTGCGAGCATGCACGGCCTTCAGATGGACTCCCTCTCAGACATGGTGACCTTCGGGGTGGCACCGTCGGTTGTCGTGGCAGTGATGGCGCACAAGCTGAGAGACCTGAAAAGCACTGACTACTATATTGTCTGGTGCCTCTGCGCCTTCTATCTTGCATGCGCTGCGAGCAGGCTCGCCAAATACAATGTCCATGCAATGCTCGAGAAGAAGAGTAGCGAGAAGTTTTCCGGGCTTCCGACCCCCGGCGCCGCCGCCGGAGTTTGTAGCCTGGTCATATACTACAGCGCACATGAACTTAGACAGATCATATATATTCTTCCCGTCTATGCGGCAGTTCTCGGACTTCTTATGATAAGCAACATAAGATATATGCACATCGGGAAATGGATTCAGTCGGCAAGGAAGGACAGGAGAAAGCTCCTTGTCATAGTCGTACTTCTGGCGATGTTGATAAAATTTCCTATGACCTCCGTGCTCGTGGCCATAAACCTCTATATACTCTCGGGGCCCTTCACGGAATTCTTCCTCAGAAAATACAGCAGTTCCGAGAAAAAATCTGTCCCCGACCACGAATCTGAGTCCGAAACGGAAATACCAACAGTGAAAATGCAATGAAGGAACAACTATGTCGCGCCAAGATAAATCTGTGGAAGGAGGAAGGTGACAAAACGCCTGAAACCTACCGAAAGTGACCTTGTGAGAGAGGAGAAGTCCGAAACTCACCCGGAGAAGCGAGATCGAG
>CAIQLG010000293.1 GCA_903872565.1 uncultured Lentisphaerota bacterium
GATTTTGTATCTCTTACACGTAAAAATGCCATATTATGCTCCTTTCATAGCGGTATTTACCGCTATGAACACTATAGAGGGCATTTCAATAAAAAACAAGTGAAAAATCTAACCTAGCGGCAAAAAAAAATCAATTTAGGTTATAATAGACTTTTATATGCCTGAGCGGTGGATTCTCGCGGTCTCGGCGCAGATCATGTTCCCAGCGGAAGAAACGGGCTTCCGGTTTACAGAATTTGTCAAGGGTGGACTTTATCGCATCAAAGTCCTGGCAAACCATATCAATGTCAATCGAAAGACGCCGAATAGTTGGGAGTCGCAAAAGCAAGCTTGTTCCCCCCCTTAAAGACAAAATGCGGTCCGTTCTCGGCTAAAAGTGCCAAAAGGTCGAGGGCGTGGACACTTTTTTCCAAAATAGCCGGATCACATCCGAGTTCACGTCTTTTCTCATCAATCCATTTGAATGAAAAACAATGGAGTGAAATCATGTTGCAATCGCTCTTCTCCACTTTTTGAATTTAGGTGGAATTAGTTGATTCATTTGGGGAACAATGCCTCCAGTTTGAGTTTGCGGCGTTCGGCATAGGTCTGAAGGGAAGACATTGAAATGCGCCCGGCAATCGTGACGTTGAGGCATATCTTTCGGCATTCTGAAACATCCGTAATCTGCAAATCGCGTGCTTCCAGCCAGAAATCAACAAGTATTTTCTCAATCGTAGCAAAATGCTGATCTGCAGACTCCTTGGTAATTCTTGGACGGACAACCACTGTGCGCTCTTTTATTTCAAACAAGTTCTTTGCTTCCTTTTGGCCTGGGTTCAGATAGGCATTCCAGCCTGAATCCCTGAGAGTTTCATAAATTGGTCGCATTGCATCGCGAGGTACAAATGCAAAACTCACAAATCTGTTCATCATGTGTTGCGAGTAGCTTTTTACCTGTTCGGTTGACCAGCAGGAAAATTCAAGCGCCGGGAATCCCTTGGTCAATAATCCAATGATTTCGCGCACCGGTTCAACATCGAGGACAAACGGAGTTCCAATAGAGGAAAACCAACTTCTCCCCGCTTTGAAGATCATTCCGTCATTCACAAAGTCAACAAGATAGCGGTTAAGTGTGGCCGGCTTAAATTTTATTTTCCGCTCAGAAAGACAATCTCTGATTTGCTTTTGTGAAAAATATTGTTCTTTCTGCCGCAATTCGGGCAGGACTTCATCACGCAGGCATTCCTTTATCTCAATTGGAGTATTTATTGTCTTATCCATTTTTTATTTATTAACCCCCTCAATGATCCTTTTTGTCATTCTACCATTTAACTTCATTTTTACAACAGGTTTGCGCGACCGCCCAAGATGGATGGTCCGGTTCTTAGGGTCTGTCAAAGAATAAGTTTTACATTTGCTGGCAGTTATTATGGTTTTTACCAAGGAACGAATGAGGAGCATATCCAAAGATATGTAACGATTGAGTGACGCAGGGAAAAGACATAAGAACGCCAGCCCTCCGGGACGTGGCGGCAGACCACCGGATACTTCGTCTATCCTCATTCATCCCGACTCCTCACTAATGGAGGTCGGGACTCATTCGTCTCTCCTTGTCTGCGATAGCCTGACGCTCCCGCCAAATTGTAACAATTATTTCTTGACAGCCCCTTAGTGTGCTCCCATTTGTTCCTCGATGAACTTCTGCATCTCCTCCTTCTTCGGGAGTTCAAGCTGGTACTTGGATACAAATAGCTTGTTGTCCATCCCTGCGAGCGCATACTTTACGAGGGCATGATCCTTCTTCGTGCAGAGGAGAATTCCAACCGGAGGATTGTCTCCGTCCCCCATCACATTTTCCCTGTACCAACTAACGTAGGTATTGAGTTGTCCGATATTTTCGTGGCGAAACTCGTCCACTTTCAAATCCACCAGCACATGGCATTTTAGGATACGGTGGTAGAACACCAAATCCACGAAGCCTCGCGTTTTGCCGATGAGTATGCTCTTCTGCTGTGCCTCCAGACAGAAGCCGTTACCAAGCTCGAGCAGAAAATCGCGCAGGTTTTCGACAAGTGCTGCCTCCAGGTCGGTTTCAGCCACCGCATCCTTGGCACGCAGGCCTAGGAACTCGAAGATGTAAGGATCGCGAATGGACAGCTTCGGTTCAGCCTTTTCCACTCCGGCCTTGACCATTGCGGCCAGTTTTCCCTTGTCCCTCGACAAACCGGATCGCTCGAAATACAGCGTGGCGATCTGCCGCTTGAGCTGCCGTACAGACCAATTCCCTCGGATGCACTCTATTTCGTAGAAGGCGCGTTTGAGAGAATCGTCAAGTGCGATCAATTCGACCAAGTGCGTGAAAGAGAGGCGTTCGACCAACATGTGGGGGTGTGGGTGCAATTCGGAAATCACCGATTTCCGAATGTGTTGCATAGATTCGTTAGACACAGGCAGCGGAAAAACCGGTAGAGCATATTCCGAAATCAGCGATTTCCGAATTTCCGGGTATGTGTCGAAAAGCTGGCGGCACAAGCCCAGATAACGGCCCGTGTAGCACCGGTCGAGGCCTTCATGCAATCGCTTAGCAAGACAGTCAAGTAAACGAGCCCCGTATTGAGCCCGATCCTCGCCGTTCTGCTCGTATTCACGGATATAACATCCGATCAGCCAGTTCCACAGAGTCAGACTGACGTTGACAGCCTTGCTCGCCTGTACGGCTAGCTGTTTGTGGACATTCTGGATTGAATCCACGAGTCTGTTGAATGTAAGCCTACCATCCGACTTGTCGAGAATAGTTTTACGCTTTGCCTACAATCATCTATCTCCTGTTTTCTTTTTCTTAATTCTACCCGCTCATCGTGTTTTTACAACAGTTATTCGAGTTTTCGAATAACTGAATCTATGGCGGCGCGATTTTCATCCAACCTCTTATCCAACTTGGGACCGCTGACCGTGGCAGGGATGATCTTCCGGTAGTGTAGATGTATCCACTGGATAGTGAGCAGCCTTTGTCAACGGCAAAACTTAAGTCTTCAATAATGTCACAAGGTTTGTGGAGTTTTTATCCAGATTACCATTTTTTTCATTTATCTTTTTTATCTTTCTCCAATACGTTGCCCTGCTGATTCCCAGCCGTTTGCATTTCTCAAGCTTCGTGATGGTGTCATCCTTGACTAGTTCTAGAAGGATTTGGCTGTCAAATGCAGAGTATCAGCCCAGACCATCTCAAACTGGCTCTGTGATATAAGAAGTCCTGGAATTTATGCAAGACGGCATATATTGGAATTAGTTGCAAAGACAAAGAAGCAAAGGGATAAGGACAATGATTTGCTTGGCTCTATAGCGTCCAAGAAGGACAGCAAGAGCCAGTTTGAGCATATTGTCAGGGGTATGACCAAGGAACAGCAGAGGCGGCTTATGGGGACAATGTCGAAGGCAGGTAAGGCTTAAATGTTTAAGTTTTGTAAAATGTTTAACAAATGTTTAACTTTCATAGGCCATAAGCAGATTTTCTTAAACATAGGCAGACATAAGCAAAATAGCAGTTTCCATAGGAGAAACTGGTGGACCAACATAATTCTAGATTGTTATATAGGCCTATCCCTTCAAAATGAATAATTTATAGTTATTTAATTGAACAGGCCAATATTCCGAATTTCAGCATTATTTCCTAAGTATAAGTTCTATTTCCCATCTTTCCAAGCAATCTCAAATAATTTCCTCAGATAATTCCACAGTCATTTTTATTCTGCCCTTACAGGAACTTTCAACATTAAAACAGGAGAAAATTTATGCCAAAGACCCAAGTAAAAGTCAAGCTTGTCGGAGAGGACGGAAATGCCTTCAACGTGTTAGGCAAGACAATCAAAGCACTGAAAAAAACTGGTTATGAGGACTTAGCCAGACAGTATGAGCAGGAAGCAACAGCAGGAGATTATGACAATCTTTTGCGTGTTACGATGGAGTATGTAGAAGTCGAATAGTAAATATTAAATTTTCCACCCAAAGAGCCTGGCTTGGATTTAAATAATTTGGGCTGGGCTTTTTCATTTTTCAACATTAAAACATGAGAGGTTTTTATGGTAATGAAGAATACGAATTTCCCATCTGGGATAGACATGCTGGTAGTTCAAGCATCAAGAGAATACGTCGAATCTGGCAACATCGCCCCAGTTTTAAAAATCCTAAACAGCTTGGTCGAACCGGATAATGTCAAGAAATTTGCTGATAAAATGGTCTTCTGTATCGAAGGCTATGACACCGACCCCAGGGAGCTTGCCGAAATAGATAAAGTAAGAGCTTGGATGAAAAAACTTGATACCGAATGGCCGTATTGGTTTTACTTCTGTAGTCCGTACTGTCTGAGTTTAAAGTTCATAGCATTTACACTTTCGGATGTCAAGAAAGATTCAAGAGGACAGATTTTCATCGAGAGTTCAGACCTTGCAAAATTCATGCTGAAACATTTCGCATATATGAACATAATGGTGGAAAATGGCTGGATTTCTGAGGAGGAGAATATCCGTGTCAGTCAGAAGATAGAAAAGTATTTCACGGATAATACGCGCCCAATAATATTTAACCAATAACTCCATGTAGAGGCACTGGCAATGGAGAGAAACAGAGGAATCAACAAACAATAACAGAAAGGAAGGTGATTACCGGAAATATTTTAGTCAAGGAACTGTTGAATCGTTGCGTCATAAACTATAAATTTAAGGAGATTACTACAATGGCTACAGCAACTACAACCGCCCCAGAAAAAGAGAAAAAAGTTAAGAAGGAACTCACGGAAAAACAGATAGAGAATAGGAGACACCAGACAGTCACGGTGCTTCGCTATGGGACTTTGAAAGACCCCGAGTTCTGGAAGCAGGATTATGTTCCCGTGGATTTGTTTTTCGAGACCCTACCAGCGATGGAGGAGATCAAGAAGACCCTGCGGGAGAAAAAAGTAGAGGTGAAAATCGCAGAATTGAAGGCACTGGGATTGGAAATTCCTGGGAACTTCAAAATGAAGTTCAATGACTGATTTTGTCGGATGACGCTAATTCCCGGCTGGAGATCGCATCAAAGGTCGGGAGTTTTCTTCAATATGAAAAATTCGATGAGCCTAAGTAATTCTTCGAAGCTGTCCAGTTCGCTCCGGAAAATCCTTGTGCATGCCCATCTACGAAAAGAACATTACCGTTTACTGAATATGGATATATGGGGCGGCATTTCCGCTTTGATCACATGTCTCTATAACTTGATAGAATGAACCGAATAAACTGTCGTCAGAGCATGATATAAACACGTTATATCCATCTACGTTGGCAGGTTTGTTGATTAAGAAGTCTTTAAATTCATTAATCTTCATCTTTTTATTATCAAAGTAAAGCTCATCGTTTTTAACTTCAACTCTTAGATTAATAAGACAATACGGACTATCAATTATTCCAGCTTCCCCACATCTCTCGACTCTCGGTGAGTCTAATATTTTGAACCGTAAATCATAACAATGAGAATTGTTAATGGCATCTATTACACATCCGACCTTGGTGAAAGGAGTGTTTTTGTCTGCTATAAAAATTCAGACTTCCTGATCCGCCCTAATTCTGTATTCTGTGTAACTACCTTAAATTCAATCTGTTAATTCCAGTTCTGGCGTGTCAGCTCTTTTTTGCAAGTGGAAAAAAGGGATGTACCTTTCCTTAAAAAAACAACGCCGC
>CAIQLG010000294.1 GCA_903872565.1 uncultured Lentisphaerota bacterium
GGCGTTGTTTTTTTAAGGAAAGGTACATCCCTTTTTTCCACTTGCAAAAAAGAGCTGACACGCCAGAACTGGAATTAACAGATTGAATTTAAGGTAGTTACACAGAATACAGAATTAGGGCGGATCAGGAAGTCTGAATCTACAGATTTTTCACCCGTTTGAATTTCAGGCTTCCTGACTCGCAGCTTCGCTAGAATTGGTTGTGGCTAAAAAAGGATTACAGCCGGGAAATCTGAATGAAAATTCCCACCAAGGGGGGGGGAATTAAGACATTATTATTTCCAGCGGATCGGGAGTTTTGAATTTATTCCTTGACCCTTAGCACATTCTTATAGTTCCGCAAGACATCGTCGAGATTCTTCGAATCGACAAGAAGATACCTCTGCTCGAATCTTTTGAAAGGATCTTCGGAAATATTCTTGTCGTAGGTCCAATATGGCTTTGCGATCGCCGCAACCAGGAGCCTATCCTTGATAGCCCAGCCCAGCATTGAGATATTGCCGTCAAGCAGTGCGACAAGCGGCCTGGAATCTGAGTTTTTTGTCCAAAACTCCATGTCCTTGGCATTATCGGGCAATCCTATCGCAGTAATGACAATGTTGCATTCGGGATGTTTTTCTATTATCGAATCAAATTCACGGGCTCCAATCTTGTCGGAAAGAAGGATTGAGCCCTGCTTATACTTTTTTACATCGAGTTTCTCGACCGCGACCACGAACAAATCAGGTTCGAGCGTCTTTTTCAACTCCTCGACCTGTTCTTCCCTTATATCCTTGTTCTCATCCATCCAACCTGTTATGACAAGCGCCCTGCCATGAGGATGATTTTCTGCCAGATATTTCCCGAGGACGTAGGCTCTCGAACTTTCATATAGTGAAGTGTTGAGTTCCGGTCCTTGTGGAATCCGTTTGCCGAACACCCCATATACGAATGGGAGCATTACTCCGCATGCAGTCGCGATAATCAGGAAAAACACGGAAAGAAGCCCTGCGACTCTATTACCTTTTTTAGAATGGAAATGGAGCGCCGCAACAAAAGAAATGATCATCAGCGCGCATACAATTGTAAATTTCATATTATCCTTCTCGAATTAACCACAGAGACACAAAGGCACAGAGATTCATAAGATAATTCTAAAATCACTGCCTCATTATTCTGGCGTAATATAATTCCGCCACGGTCGAATAGAATTCGACCCTCCATTGAAAACAACTCTTCAGGCAAACCCTGAAGAAGTCTGAGCCCGCCCAGGAATAAGGAAATTTCTAATTTCAATTAAAATACCTTTGTGCCTCTGTGTCTTTGTGTTTAAATATTTAATCTCACGGGATATAATCGCCCCACGTTACCATCGCGTCTGTGAAATAGGTCATCCTCGAGGTGTCATATCCTTTTTCAAGATCCGCATGGCCATCGAGATAGAGCATCGGGACTCCGCTGCGTCCATGTTTTGGCTGAGCCTCCGTAAAACAGTTCACGTTCTGCGTATAGTTGTCCTGGTCGCAGTCAGTCTCGCTGAACATGTGGGTTTCGGATTCCTCGACTATGACAAAGCAGGCCGCAGAAGATGACATTCTACCGAATTCGGATGACTTCCATGAACCGAAATCTCCGGTTTTCGCATAGATTTCCCGGCAGTTCAGGGAATATGAGAACTCCCTTCTCGTCTCGTTCGGGCAGATGAAGCACTTCCTGTCGGACTCGTTCCTTGCGATCTCCCCCATCCATCCTGTACGATCAGCCCACACGCCTACGCCTGCGGCAGGAGGATAGACGCCGGAATAGTCAACTTCATATCCGGCCAATAGGATGTTTGTCTGGCGAAGATTGTTAAGACAGGCTGTTTCCTTCGCCTTTTCCCTGGCCTTTGAGATCGCAGGCAGAAGCATCCCGGCAAGCATGGAGATGATCGCTATGACAATCAGCAGTTCAATAAGGGTGAAGGTCGCTAAGTCAAGCCCGTCCAGACTCATGCTTGAGATGTGGATCATGTTGGAGTTCACAGCTTCAGCGTGCTTCTTTTTCCTTAAGTTCGCGCCATTCTCAAAATAGATAAATAATTTTTTCAAGATATGCTTCATGTAAAATAATCCAGTGAAGAATAAGATATTGCCAAGAACTATTTATTCAAAGAAAATATTGAGCGGACTTTACAGCAAGATTTGAGGATATTTTTAATTTCTTCGTAAAAAACAAAGCCCCACCTCTCCCGTTGACTTTATTAAGAATGTTGCTATTTTCTTGGTTTAAGCTAAATGCTAAACATAAATCATATGATAACTTGTTGCATAAACTTATGAAAAAGAAGTCTAGTTCAGATGAAAAGCAAGGTCTACTCGCAATCGGAGATATTCTCAAGACACATCCGTTTGAAGGGTATTGGGGATGCGCATTGGTACTAACTGCTGGGGAGAAGATAGATAAATATGATCCAATGTGCCACATCGGGATTACGACTGCCGTATTTACGCACGATTACTGTTTCAACGAACTGGACATATCAAATTTAAAAATTATAGAAATTGAACGAAAGTACCGCGCTGCCCCCAATAACTACGTCCCTCTTTATAAAGAAACATGCATTGGGATTTATTCACGCAAAATTAATTCTTTTGTGAATCGGATTGGAAATATAGACGTATCTTCTATTTTCACGATTAAGCTTACGTTTAAAGTCGGGAATGGTTCTGATGGCGGATGGCCACTCTGCGGATCTGTCTCGAGATCGCTAGGATATGATGCGATACACGCATGGAGATCAGTACATGACAGAACTCAATGGCTCCTGGACATAGATGCCGCGCATAAATCTCATGAAGCTATGCTGGTAAGAATAAAAGAAGAAGAGCGACAGAAACGCATAAAGGCAAAATCTAAAAAAGCACCTTAGCTCGCTTCAGGCGATCCCGCTCCACCGGATAAATAATATTTTTTGTCCTATAATATATGTGGCCACCATTGAATATAGATGCTGTTACCTTAAATCCTTGACAATTATATCACTTCATATTAGGTTATAGAATAATTGAGGATAATATGCAAACCGTGTACGTAGAAACAAGTGTTGTAAGCTATTTTACCGGAACAACCAGCCGAGATGTTGTAATAGCCGGGCACCAAGCGTCTACGAAAGATTTCTGGGGGAAACTGAATACTGAGTTTGAGCCTGTCATTTCAGTCTTAGTTATCAAAGAAGCATCGCAAGGCGAGATCGAAAAGGCTGAGATGCGTGCAAAAGCAATTCAAGGCTTTAATGTGATCGACATTTCAAAAGATGCTGAAGAATTAGCTGATTTGTTGATAAGTAAAAAAGGGATTCCCGCTGATTTCCCTGAAGATGCACTGCATATTGCGCTGGCAGCGGTCGCAGGAATCAACTTTATCGCAACATGGAATTTCAAGCATATCAATAATCCTTTTACAAAAAACAGGATTAAAGAGATAATAGAAGATGCTGGATATGTATGCCCAGTATTAGCATCTCCGGAAGAATTATTGGGAGAAGACTCATGAAAGATCCTTTTGTAGCAGAAGTTAGGAAATATCGGATGGAACATACCAAAAAATTCAATTCTGATATTCATGCCATATGCAATGACCTTCGAAAATATCAAGCTCTTCTCTGTTCTATGGCAGATATTGATAAAAATAAAAAATTTGCCAACAAAATCAGTCCAGCTAACCGCTGAACCATCGTGCGCCACTAAAATGTTTTCCCCTCACATCTTTCTAGGCTCCTTGAAGCTATCAGATCTGCGCCTGAGCCCAATATGTCTTTAACTATTACATCCCCGCACTTCACTGGCGCTTCAACTTTAATCCCGGCGGCTTCCCGCACTATGGCCTGGTACAATTTTTTCGGGACAGGATCCGATGTCCGCACTGGAAGAAGCGGGATTGCCGCACAGTTTATTCTGACAGTTGTCGTGACAATTCTAACAGGATGAAAGATTTCATTCTCGGCATATTCCTTCCCCTTCTTGCATTCGGCGCCTTTCACCGAAATTATTTTGCCTCCGGCATATTCGACCTCGAGGCTGCACCCGTTAGGGCAATTTATACATGTGAGTTCTTTTTTCAATTACTTTTCAACCTTTGACTAACTTTAAACAGAACAGTCTTCCTTGAACATCCAAAATATAATTTAGTCCTACAATTGGACTTTGTATTGTATCTCTGATGTTGCATTAGTTGTAGCCACGGCCGTGCCGGCCGTGTACGCCCCCAACATGGGGGCGGCTACAGTAAATATTCCCAGACGCATTACTGGATTGCATCTCTGATCTCTGACTCTTTTCACGCTTCACCTATATAAGTTTCGACATACGATGCATCCGCAGGAATCCTGTCAATCTGGATCCTCTGCATTATGCTCGGAAAAATCTTCCTGAACTTCTTGCTGTAAAGAATTTCCTTGTCTGTTTTCACGGATAGCCTGACATTCTCAAGAGGAGCGATCGCCCGCAACGAAAGGATTGCAGGTTCCCCGGGAACGACCTTGGAAGGCAATGTGTAGCTCAGCATCCGACCCGTCCGCACCGGAATCCCTTCTTTCCTGGCGATCTTCCCCATTACATAAAGTGCCACACGTCCGCCGCAGTATTCAGCCTCTTCGGAAACCCAGTCAACGATGTCGTGTACGTGCAGGACATTTCCGCAGGCGAAGATTCCGTCCACAGATGTCATCAGATTGGAATCCACGACAGGGCCACGGGTGACACTGTCAAGAATTATTCCCGCTTTTATTGAAAGTTCATTTTCGGGAATCAGCCCGATGGAAAGAAGAAGCGTGTCGCATTTCAAGATGAATTCTTTTTCCTTGTGTCCATTCACCTGATTGATCAGCGGGGCGACAACAACGGATTCAACTCTACTGGAACCTCTTATCTCAGTAATCGTATGGGAAAGATGGAGAAGAATTCCGAAATCGTCGAGGCATTGGACAATGTTGCGGTTCAGGCCCCCGGGATGCGACTGTATTTCAATGACGGCTTTCACCTCCGCACCCTCGAGCGAGAGGCGCCTCGCCATAATAAGTCCGATGTCTCCCGAACCGAGAATGACGATTTTGCGGCCGGGCATATATCCGTGGAGATTTATCATTTTCTGTGCGAACCCCGCAGTCATCACTCCGGCAGGACGGCTTCCCGGGATTGCGATGTTGCCCCGGTTTCTCTCCCTGCACCCCATTGCAAGAATGACTGCCTTGCAGGATATTCTAAGGAGGCCTTGCACCTCCGAAAGAATGACGATCTCTTTTTCGTCACGGCCAGAGATGATGTCAATGACGCATGAATTGAGCAGAAATTCAATTTTGTATTCGGAAGCTATTTCAATATATAGATCGGAATATTCCGGACCTGTCAGTTCTTTGCCGAACTTATGGATGCCGAACCCGTTGTGAATGCACTGGTTGAGTATTCCACCCAGGGCATCCTCCCTGTCAACGACAAGGATCTTGTCCATCCCCGATTTCTTAAGGGATACGGCCGCGGCCATTCCCGCCGGCCCGGCACCAATAACAACTGTGTCGTAATATGTTTTCACATTATTCCCTAATGAACAATTATAGCAAATGCTTTTTCTCTTAAGTAGGCCCGGCCTCGCCGAGACCGGGCATGTCTGGTTTCATCCTACCTCGTTCTGCTAACTAGAGCCTGCTCGAAAAGGTCGAGCTAGGCTAAAAAAAATAAAAAATAATTTGAAATATTACTTGAAATATCATCGCAACATGTTATAATGCAATATATTACAAAACATTAACA
>CAIQLG010000295.1 GCA_903872565.1 uncultured Lentisphaerota bacterium
ATGAGCAGGCAGGAAAAGGACAGGCGCAACAGGCTGGCCCGTCTCATCATTCGGAAGTGGGCCATACCCGATCTGGTTCCGGAGGACTTCTGGGACTTCCAGACCGGCAGGCCTGCTGACAACAATGGCGGCGACACACTGCTGTTGTTCATCCTCAGGGAGATGAGCGACACTGTGGAGTTCGAACTCTCGGCATCGGAGGCCATACAGAAAGTTTCCGGCATAATCGAGGAGGCCAGGAACGATATGGCGGAGCTTGACTGCAATCTGTACCCGTATTGGAACGGCAGGAAATGCGGTAAGGAGCTGTGGGCATGAAAAAGAAATGTCGTTGCATGGATATCACAATGCCGATGCACATAGACCGGCCGTTGATGAAGAGGCAGAGGCTTGCACTTGGAGGCGTAATCCTCGGCGATAAAAAGGTGACGATGAAAGACAGGGATCTGATCGAGGGCGTGTGGGAAATGCTGCACCTCATAGAGGATCACTGCGAAACAATTCAAGAAAGAAAATAGAAAGTAAACCGCGTTCCAGCCTGAAGGCATCGGGCTGTAGCGAATAAAAACAAACCCTTAAAACAAGGAGAAGGAAAATGCCGAAGATCACATGTGGAGTCAATGAAATCGAGAACGACCGTTACGACGGCAAAAGCATCGCGGAAGTCAGAACCGAGCTGGGAGTGATCCTGAACATCCCGGCCAATGCGAAGGTGCTCATCAACGACGACGAGGCCACCGACGAAAGCACAATCCTCGAGAACGACGACGAGGTCGAGTTCGTCAAGGCCGCAGGGGAGAAGGGCTGCTAGTCACGGGGCTGGAAAGCGAAAGGCCGGGAATTTCTCCCGGCCTTTTTTTATATTCTAAAATTCTTTAAGAGGTAAAAAAAGGCCCCTTGCAGGGCTCCTTACGAACATCACTGTTCTGAAGTTATAGAACCTCGTTCCACCATCCGTATGGTTGGAATCTCTTGAGTCGCATCTTCTTTCTGTTCTTGCCATCGGCTGCCAAGTAGGCTACTGCCCACTCGTGCCACTCAACCAGTTGATCATCAGGCAGGTCGCCCTCGATCTTTGAACACTGGTTAGTGTACAGTTTGATAGTTGCGGATATTATCCCTGACCGCTCCTTGCTTCCCAGTTCGGGCAAGGGTCCATTCAGGAAACGGCTACCGTTTATGATCTGTTCTGCGCACTCCAGCGCTTGATCGTATTCCTTCATATACATGCCGGGCATGCCGATGAAGATACTGTTGAACTTACCGATCTGTGCTGGGCAGTGATTCTCGAACGCTATCACCATGGACAGCTGGAAGTCTGTAAGTGGCTCCAGCCCGATGCTGACCATCGCGTCGTTGAACGCCTTGGTGAGCCTAACCAGGTTGGTGCTGGGTTCCTGGAACTGGACCATGGTCCAGGTGAACACAGATTCGAAACTCTGTCTTCCACCGTGGACACCCTTGATTTCCACGCCCGGGGGTACAGGACTTTGCTTACGTCGTGGACGGAAACTCCTGTGTTCCGGGATTCCTTCTCGAAGCAACGCACCTGGCATTTGCACGGGGAATAGTTGAAGCGGTCGGCGATCTGGCGCATAAGCGCCGCGTAATGAGATACCTTTTTCATGGGTATACTCCTTATCTTAGTCCACTGTTTTATATATGTCCTGCACGCGTGGACTGGTGCTGCTATAATAGATACAGAGATATACCTATATCTATTCTACCATCGAAAGGTTGGTTATTTAGGACAGGTAAAAAGGTCCCCCTGTCACGGGGCCTGCGATTACCTTCAAGAAACATGATGTAGAAGAAACGGCAGGAATTTTGCAGCATATTCAAGCTCCTTTCAATGGTTTATTTTTTATATGTCGGCCCAGCACTGGCAGATTCATTGCGTCAGGAATGGCTACTGAAATATTCGAGTCGGCGAGAATGGTGTCAATCGCCATCCTTTTTTCCCTTTTCATCTATTCCAGAATTCAGCTTGTTCCGGTCGGAATACTTCTCTAGCATCCTGGCGGCATCCTCGTCCGAAGGCAGTTCCAGTCCGGAATCGTCGAATATGACGGCCTGGGAATCCTTCATTTCCTCGGCGACCCGTTTCGCGTCCCTTACGGCATCCTCCACCATCTTGTCCTGCCGTATTTTTTCTTTCAGCATGAAATAGCTTATGGCAAAAAGCCAGACCAGGACTACCGCCAAGATGCCGTAGAGCATATATTTCCTGTTTTTGAAAAGAGCCCCCAGTCGTCCGGGCTTGAAATTGTATCCACCATTTAGGGCTGCCGTAAATTCGTCTATGCTCCCGAATCTGTCTGCCCTGGCCGGAGAGCATGCCTTGATCGCGATCTGGTTGAAGAGGGCGGCGGCACCGGAATTCAGATCCTCCGGAAGCGATGGGAACCTCTCCGGGCCGAACCCTGTGAAGGCGCAGTAGAGCACCTTGCCGAGGGCGTATATGTCCGCCTCGAAGCCGGAGCTTTTCTCCGGGGGGATGAAATGTATAGTCCCGGCGATGCTAACGGAATGGTCGCCCGAAGACGCCAGTCCGACATCGGCGAGCTTCGCGACGCCGTCCACATAGACAATGTTGGACGGCTTTATGTCCCTGTGGACAATGCCGTTGGAATGGAGGCAGTGGACTGCGGCGGCCAGGGCGTTCATTAGTGGTTTTATCTGGCCTTCCGGAAGGGCTCCGCCTTTCCTGAGCCTGCTTTCGAGCGTGTCTGGCGCATAGGCGTCCCCGCCTCCCGAGCTGTCTGCTATCTCCATGGCATAGTAGAGAAGCGTCTCGGTTTCACCGGAATGGTAGATCCTTATCAGATTGGGATGTTCTGGCACCTTGTTTCTGAAGAGCCTTATCGCCTTCTCCTCCCTGCCGAGCACGCCCAGATTCGCAAGCCTGGCCTTGTCGAGGACCTTGACCGCCCGCTTCAAGCCGTCCCTGTCCTCGGCGAGCCAGACATCGCCGTAGGCACCGCTTCCGCAGCAGGATATGATCCTGTAGTCAGGTATTATCGGCATGTCCATTGTATTCAGTCGCTCCCGCGTCCTGTCTCCCCGGGCGCGCCGAACCTGGATACGAGACTCGAGAGTACCGCCGATGCGTCCTTGTCCCTCTCGAAATTCCTGTAGCGTTTCTGCGCCGCCCTCAGGGAGACGAGAAGCTCGTTCTCGTTTTTTATCTCCTCGGACAATCTTGCACAGTCCGGGCATTTTTTCAAGTGCCTTTGAACCGAGGACCTTCTGAAAATGCCCAGTTCCCCGGCCATGCATCTCTCGATGGTCTCCCTGTCATAATGTCTCATTGCCGACCTCCTTTTCCGCTGTCATTCGGATTCCAGCCTCCCTATTATCTCCTTCAGTTTCGCGACCGCACGGCTCTTGGCGGTGTATATCGAGGACTTCCCGACTTTCAGAAAGCGGCATACCCGGTCCGCATCCCATCCCTTCACGGCGTATAGCTCGAACATCTGATATGTGACGGGTTCCACTTCCGCCCTCAGCTCGACAAGTGCCTGGTTCAAAAGGTGCTCCCGCCATTCGTCCAGCCATCTGTCGTCGGGTTCTCCAAAGGCAGGATTTTCCGCTAGGATATCCAGATCATCACCGGCGCTCTGCGCCTTGTCCCGCCTGCGTACGATGTCGATGGCGCGGCGGTCTATTATCCTCCTGATGTAGTCGCGGAAGCGCCCTTTGCTACGGTCGTATTTGAATCGTCCCGCATTGCTGAACATCGAAACCATCACGTCCTGTATGAGATCCTGCCTTTCGGAAGGTGTGAGGTTCCTGTCGCCGCCCCTGATCCAGATAAGCGGGGCGTATGTCCGGTAGAACTCCTCCCAGCCGATCTCGTCGCCCTGGGCGATCTTCGAAAGCAGACTCTTGTTTGTCGAGAACGCCATCAGTCCTCCTTGCCCTTTGTTGCAGCCACAGGTTTAACAGGCTCAACTCCAAGCAGTTTCAGCGTCTTCTCGGATATGTTCTTGAATGCCGGGGCCGCGACAATGCCGCCAAAACGGCTCCCCTCGGGCTCGTCCGCCACTACGATAAGTACGAACTTCGGATTGTCCGCCGGGACAAAGCCTATGAACGAAGCAATGAACTTCGTTTCGGAATAATCGCCGTCCACCCATTTCTGCGAAGTCCCGGTCTTCCCCGCCACTTCGTATCCCGGTATCGCCGCATTGATGCCTGTTCCGCCTTCCGTGGTGGCGAGCTTGAGCAGCGAAACTATTTTGCCGCAGGTGTCGTCTTTCTTGAATATCTTTTCGCCCGGTTCGGCTGGAGTGCGGACAATTTTCCCGGTCTGCGGATCTTTTCCGCCGTCAACAAGATTCAGCTTGACAAGCTTCCCGCCATTGGCGAACGCGCAGTATGCTCGGACAATCTGGAACGGCGTGACGGAAATTCCAGCTCCTATCGGGAATCTTGTGTTGAAAAACTTTTCCCAGTCCTTGGGCGCCCTGAATACCCCTGACTGCTCCGAGGAGAAAGGCAGTCCTGTTTTCTGCCCGAACCCGAAACTGCGGAATGCATCATATAATTTATCATTCCCGACCTTCAATGCGATCTTCGCAGTTCCTATGTTGCTCGAGACCTTCATGATTTCACAGACGGTGATCACCCCGTAGGGTGCGGCATCCTTCAATGTCTCTCCGGCATAGTCCCAGGCGCCGTTTTCGCAGTCGAATTCGGATTCAGAGCTTATCAGTCCGAGATCCAGGGCGGCGGAAATGGTCATGGGCTTCACCAGCGATCCAGGGTCGTAAATGAAATTGGAGGGCAGAGTGTCTGCGTCCTTTTCAACATCATCAGGCTTCGAACCATTTTTCATCGCCAGCGCCATGATGTCGCCGGTACTGGGATCGGCCATAATGGCGAAGGCTTGCCGGGGATTGTATTTCTCCACAAGAACATCGAGTTCCTCCTCGGCTATTTTCTGTATGGGATTTCTGATGGTGAGACGTAGTTCCTTGCACTGACCAGTGCTCAATGCCTGTTTGAGCCAAACCAGATTTTCTCCAATGGGATTGCCCTCCGAGTCACAGATTGTGATGATGTCTCCGGATTTCGGTGCGGACGCGGGAGCCGGCTCCCCATGCAATCCTGGACAATATGCAATACCAAATAGAAACGCCGCACAGGGCACCACAAGTCGCGTCATTAATTGTCCAGTTTTTCTGCAAATCAATTTTTCCATCACGAGTCTCCCCACATGTGTTATGAAATTAATGCCGGATGTCCGGCTTTTCCACCTTCGGATATTTCTTTCAACTACATATTCGGAGCGGTTGTGCAAATCTTACACGGGTTGTGTGTTATACGGGGAATATTTTGATAAGCTTAGGCTTAGAATGCCTGACATGGCGGAAATGGCATTGTTCCAATTTTCTCTCGATTTGACACTTGAAATCCTCTCTGCACTGTGATATTCTACGTTGTTTGATGTATTTGAGTCGCGCCTGGAAGCCAGCGATTCCATATCCGAGCAAAACTTTAAGGGTTAGAGGTTACAGAAGATGCAAAATATGCAGTCAATACAGATCAACTGCCCGGACACGGTACTGATTTCACTCAAGGACACGCCTGAGTCTTTTGCGGTAGAATTATGTCTTAATGCGGCAATGAAATTTTATGAGACTGGTAGGCTCTCTTCAGGGAGAGCCGCTGAACTTGCTGGAATTTCAAGAGTTTCTTTTTTGAACAGGCTTGCCGAGTTCAAGATATCTATCATTGATGAGTCTTTTTACGAGCTTCAGGAAGACTTGAAAAATGCATGAACGCGTAATCTCAAACACCTCCCCTTTGCTCTATCTCTTCAGAATTGAGAAAATTCATCTTCTTGAGAAAATCTATGGAGAGGTAGTTGTACCCTACCAGGTAAACCAGGAGCTTGAAGAAGGAGCAAAGCAAGGCAATCTGGTTCCACGTCTGATGGATTACAAATGGCTAAGGCTCGAATCAGTCAGAATTCCAGAATTCCTTCTGCTCGTCCCGGATCTCGGAATAGGAGAAGCGGCGACAATTGCACTTGGCATGGAAAATCCTTCTGATGTTCTTCTTGTCATTGACGACATGCTTGGAAGACGGATTGCAGGCCTGCACAATTTAAGAGTTACAGGACTTGCCGGAATCCTCATGAAATCGAAAAGCCTGGGACTTATTCCCTCCCTGGAGGATTGCCTTGGCGAACTCAGGAGGAAGGGATTCTACCTCAAACAGCAAGTCATTGACGACATGCTTAAGATTTCCGGTGAAATTACTTGATTTTATCCACATCTCGTATACAATATGTAAATATAAGACTGAGAGGGAGAGGTACAGAGAGGTATAGAGTCAGTCACGGATTATCTAAAAAAGGCGGGGTGACGCTTGACCGAAATCTTTTTCAACATCAGCGAAAAAATCGCAACAACAGGAGTTTAAATAAGTATGTAAGAGAAATTTCTGTGTCGGGCGAAGCTTGAGCTTCATCCCCACCAGCAATTACTAATCTGAAAAATTGAATATACCGCGACTGCGGTGTCGTGCTCGAACTAAAACTACCATCTTAAATGAGCAAAAGCGATACACTGGAGTTGCGCCCCCTTTGGGCGCATTCCTTTGTCGGCTTTTGCAGGCATGTGGTAGTGCCTTGTTCGGGCGACATTTGGAATGTCGCCCTTTTTTATTGTCTTTTTTTCAGATGCGCTGTAAGAAATGAATCGGTGTCTTCGAATAAGTATAAACAGACAATTATCAAAAAGAAAGGGAATGGAGATGAAAAAATTAAGGGTGTTATTCTCAATCACAGCTATCACAATCGGATTGCTATTCGTAACTGGATGCGCTACTGGCTTCCCGAATGGCCTGATTTACACTCATGTCACACTTCCGGTTACAGCATCTCCAGATTACTCGCAAATCAAAGCGACAAAAAAAGGAACAGCCTCTTGCAAAAAGTTTCTTGGCTTAGTTGCATGGGGTGATGCCAGCGTTGAAAATGCATCGAAGAATTGTGATGCTGGACCGATAAAGAAAATTCAGCGAGTTGAATATGAGGCTATTGATTGTCTAGG
Source organism: uncultured Lentisphaerota bacterium (assembly GCA_903872565.1). Classification (GTDB taxonomy): domain Bacteria; phylum Verrucomicrobiota; class Lentisphaeria; order Victivallales; family GWF2-50-93; genus CAIQLG01. The sequence goes on from CAIQLG010000295.1 coordinate 7,065, forward strand.
ATGTGGGACATTTTATACCTACGTTTACGGGGAATAAAGAAAAGTATGCCGATTTCACCGAAACTTACTTTTAAATTATAGGAGATAATATGTATATTTTTTCAGGATTGACAGGTCGTATTCTTCCGGTTTTCATGGCACTCGTCTTCTTCTCTATGTTTATTCCTGCGACCGCCTTTTCGCAGAGCACAGACAAGACACTGAGGATATATCTAGACTGCTCAGGAGAAATGCAGAGAGGTGGTATAATGAAGACGACTGCGGCTGTTTTAGCGGCGGAACTTCCGAAATTCTACGAAAGCAAAGATATTCCAACTAAATTATTAATTCTGGTGGATGCATTTTTCATAAAATCAGGTCAACCGTTAATTGAATCCAGATTTGATTTCAGAATAGGTCAGCCAGGTGAAGCACCATATAAAAACCTGAGGGATTTTGAACGACCTTCCAAGTGGTGGTGGGAGGGGGTTGACGAGGAAAGCGATATCAATAGCGTCGTCAATCGCGAGGCGTGGCCGGGAGATGTCAAAAATTCAAACACTATCTTGGTGATTCTGACTAATTCTAGAAAGTCGCTTGATGCTGATGATGTAATTGCGATAAATAAATCCGCAGAAAAAATAGGTTCAAAGATAATTCAAATTATACTTCCGCGGCCCAACGACGACAACACAGATGAGGGACTTAGAATAGAATTGAATAAAACAATCTCTAGACTGCTTCAGACAGTAAAATTAGAGATGCAGAATATTGTCGCTAAGTTTGAAGCCACACCAGTCGAAGGAGATGCCCCTCTAAAGGTTTCGTTCAAGAACAAGTCTGAAAATGCGACAGCCTTTGCGTGGGATTTTGGAAATAGAGAAAGATCAGACAAGCAGTCTCCTCCTGAATTGACCTATACCAAGCCGGGCAAATATCTAGTGAGCCTTACTGCGGCAAATGGAGCAAAAACACACAAGTTTGATTTGCCAATTATGGTAAAAGCCAAAGAGGTGGACATCATAGCAAAATTTGAAGTTCAGCCTGATACTGGGGAGGTTCCCTTGACCGTTAATTTCACGAATCTTTCCTCAAATAGTGCGCAGAAATTCGAATGGAATTTTGGGAATAGAGGAACTTCCACAGAAAGAAATCCGTCTCCTGTACGCTATTCAACGCCTGGCAAATTCAAAATAACTCTTACAGCATTTGGCGAGAATGGGAAACCCTCGGAACCTTGTAATTGGGAAATTAATGCAATTGAAGCCGGAAAACCAGCAAAGGCCTCTTTTGTGGCAAACCCTTTAGGCGGAACTGCTCCTTTAATAGTCTTTTTTACAGACAAGTCGGAAAATGCTCTCAAGCTCAAATGGGATTTTGGAGATTCGGGATCAAAAGAGAATTTTTCGGAAGAGCGGAATCCAAAACATACTTACACTGTCTCTGGAGACTTTAGGGTGACACTGAAAGCCACGGGTACAGATGGGAAAGTGTCCGACTTTCCTCAAACGATAAGAGTCACAGAGCCAAAACCGGTTATTACTACACCCGCAAGTGTTGAGACTCTCCCAAAAACGGTGGCGAAATTCTCCGCAGATCCGATTAAGGGCAAGGCTCCACTTGATGTTAAATTTCAAAAT
>CAIQLG010000296.1 GCA_903872565.1 uncultured Lentisphaerota bacterium
GAACCTGCTGTCCACGTCCGACAGCTGTACCGCCGGACAGGCATAGTCGCACCGTTTCCCACCATTCCACTTCACCGAACTGAGTCCCCCGCTTTTGGCTTTCACATACCCCAGAGCCGGCAAGCTCCACTCCCATTCGAACCAGCGGGTTGCCGAATCAGCGGTCTTCTGCCAAATCGGGGGCGGCAGCCAGCTGTCATAATCCATAGCGTACATGGTGCATGCAGATCCGAGATTCTTGAGATTGTTGAGACAGTGGATCTGTTTCGCCATGTCCCTTGCTTTTTTGAGTGCAGGCAACAACATCGCCATGAGGATGGAGATGATTGCAATCACGACCAAAAGTTCGATGAGCGTAAACCTATTGATGGTTTTCGGCCTATCGTGCTGACAAGACTTTATCATCTGCATCCTCCTGGGTCATTATTGACATGTCTATAAAATAGCGTTATAATTGACATGTGTCAATTGGATAAAAACAGCATTATAATTGGACTATTCTGATATTCCTCCTGGCGGCTTCCGAAACAGCCTCGGAGATCTGATATGATGGCATCTCATCTCAAAATTCTTCATAAAGATTACAGGCAGCTTATTCCGTTGTATACTCGAATGCGTAGAGTGTGCCCCTAGTGATTTCTACTTCGGCGATGGCCGGCGTTGAGGGAAGCGTGTCCTTTCCCCGCCATCGGACGGGAACATCCCGAAGGTTGCCTGGCATCGGATCGCAATCGTCGTAGCCATAGCCCATGACGGGATTGCCACCGGCCTTGTCCATTAATTGCACACGAATCCGACCCCCGGGCTGCGTGACCGCGTTCAGTGCCAGCCGACTTGAATCGGCTTTCCGCGCGCTGAGCCAGATTCGTTCAATAAGGTCTGCCTGGCAGCCGATGATGCGATTCCGTATCCACTTGGCCAGCCCGATTTTCTCTAATCCCTGCCGGATGGAAGCACTTTTGTACCACTCTGCATAGTCTACCCTGTCGCCGCACCAGCCGTGCCGGTCAGCCGATCCGCAGAAGTAGAGCCAGGTCTCGTCTCCTACCTCCAGCGGATAAGCTGCTGTGTAGATTGCCCCGCGTGCCCACTCGGGCGCCTCTCTGGTGGAAAGCCAGCTGGGCCGACCAGAGACGTGCCGCCAGCAGCCTCCACGCTCCAATTGGCATACGATGGAAATGTCCACGCCGCCGGTGCGGCCGTAATGGCCGATGCTTTCGTCATGTCCAAGCGGCAGTTGATGCCGAAAATTCCAAAGGAAGCCGATAGTCGGACCTTTGGTTGGCATCAGGCCTACACCATAATAGTCGGCACTGTTGAAGCCTCTGGCGCGCGCCGTGATATCATCATAATCGTCAGGAAACAGCGCCGACACAGGCTCGCTCGCCTTCTCCTGTCTCCATTCGGCAGTATAAAAGGCCCTCCGATCCATACCCCCCATAATCCGTCCTGTTTTCAAAGCGATGCGGGCACATCGCGAGACGGGGTCCCAGACGCTCGTGATGACATCTCCGCCCGGCCAGAGCGGATCTGGCGAATCGAGATCCCAGTGCAGGCCGTCCGCCGAATGTGCCGTGAAGTAACCCTTGGCGTTCACCTGCCGGGGAAATCGGCCCTTGAACTTTTCGGGCGCGGTGTACCCGAACGCCCGGTAGCGATGACCGGGATCGGCATCCGGGTCGATGATGACCGAAGGCGAATGGAATGGCAGGTCGGTTAGCGGGTTTGCCTTGGTTCCAAGGCACTCGACCAGCCCATAGTTCGGGCGGCGCCAGTTCAGGCCGTCATCGCTTTCGACACAGCCGACGGTGATCACGTCCCCGCCATCCCAAGCCCTCGGCCAGGCCTGATACCACATCCGGAAGATGCCGCCGTCACGAATCACCGAGCCGTAGATGGAAGCCCCGTTGGCGTCCGCGTCGGAATCGCCTTGCAGTACGGGCTTGTCGATGACCGTCGGATGGTTCAACACTATTTGCATGCCCTGGGACATCCTCTGTATCTGGGAATGGCCTTCACAAATCAATTGCATGTTGTTCTCCTCTATAATATTTAACGCATATACAACTTTGCGAATTTCAGCGGCACATGGAACCTGCCTGAGCCCGTTGGGGAGAAGGAGGAATACTCGCGCTCCTGCCCATGGACGCTCTGACGGCACACATTGAAATACCACGGGGTGGATGCGGTCGGCTTGTTTCCGGCCACGCAAAGCATGGGCTGGATATTCTCCTGCGTCGGATCCACAATCGGAATACGGATCTCCGCAGTCCAGGTGTCCCCGTCAACATGCGTGGACAGCGCTGCATTTGATTCCCATAGCGAGTCGAGACCCTTCTTCCAATCGGCATCGAACAACCCGCCGCCGGGACTGATGGAGAGATGATAGTAGGAGTGATTCTGAGTTTCCAGCAGGATTTCAAGCTCCTCGTTGTCAAAAATTGCCATATCGTCATGCCGGGACACGGCGTTGGTCAAGGCCGTCCGTGCGGCGTCTTTGCACTCGATGCCGAAATACAGATTGTCGCCAGCCCAGGCCACCTTGAAGGTGGTTGGGTAATGCGTCGTTCCCCCTTTCTCCAATTCCTTGAGCACATAAGTTTCGAGGCCCTGCCAGAACACATCGTCCAGCTTGCCGTCCAGCTTGATGTCTTTTGCATCATGTGTATCCACCAACGCTTCTGGCACGGGGCCGCGGACGATGGCGGGCTGATTCAGGAGATCCTTCATCGGGCGCATGTTGTCGGCAATCAGCGCGATGCGTTTGGCATAGACCGAATCGGGCGCGACCTTCGCCTGCGCCTTCTCCAGCAACGTAAAGGCCTGCCCGATCTTGACCTTGCCGGAATTCTTTTCCAAAGAAGATTCATCCCAAGAAGATATATTGGCTTCGCCGTAATTGACAAACGCCTTCATTTCGGCGGCCGCCGGCCCGTAGAAAAGCGTGTAGTACTCGTCCAGCAATTTGTCCACATCCTGATCGGCATCCCACAAGAACTGTGCCGTGACGTACAGGTTGAGAAGCGGGATGCCCAGGTACTGGCCCACGGATTTACTCATTCCGCCCGAATTGGTCTCAATGTACTCTCCCAGGGAAATCCCTTTGAGCGCGTGCAGATCCGCGGCGATGGTGTGCGGAAAGAAAGCGGGGTGCAGATAGTACTCGTAAGTAAAAAAGGGTGTGTGCCCTTTCGGCAACTTCTTCAACCATTCCTGGCGCAGATTGAGTGTGCTCTCTTTTTTCTTGGGGTCGACATAATCGTTGAGCCAACTGCTGCGAGTTTGCCCCAGCCCGACGACGATATTGGGGCTCAACTGATCGATCTTGGTCGGCGGCAGGCGGTAGCCGCCATAGGCCATGCAGGATATCTTTTTGTCCGGATGCGTCTTGTACAGCTCCTGGGCGACACGGTTGACGTAATCCCACACATAGTCCGAAACACTACCCTCCATCCCACGTTCTGGCGTCCCCTTGTTCTTGCAGAGTTCGCATTGGCACGTGGCCGAGTAGCCGTCCGGCATCATGACCGAGACCATCGGCTCGCCGTAGAAGTCGAACAAGGCGCGGATATACTTGACGTTCGATGCCAGGAGCCCCGGCGAGGAAAGACAGGGACAGGGGTCACGCCGTCCATGCCTCATGATGACCAGGCTGCCGTCCGCGTTTTTCGCGTAATACTCCGGGTGCGCCTGTTCCATTCCCTCCCGTCCGATCACGTTGCATAAGCCATGGGCGATCCCGACCCCATAATCACTGCCGATGACGTCGGACGCCCGATTGAATCTCATGCGCAACTGCCAGAGAATCTCATCCTTACTGCCCGACCAGAACGTTTTGACATACTGGTATGCGTAGCGCATTGCGAAATCCGGACGCACGGTCTTGTCCACCCGGGGAAGCTCCACGCTCGTTTTTTTCGGTGCGATCTCCCCCAGCTCGCCGGGCAGATACCAGCGGATGCCCTGATCACGCAGAAACGCGTACACCGCGTTGAGCGATCCGTGCCCGTCAGATTCCCAAATGCCCAACGTGCGGCTGTATTGTCTAAACACAGTCGTATATGGCGAGTCACATTTTTCGATCTCCAATTTGACACCCGGCTGGCGCGCGCGCGCCTCCAGATCCGTATCCCATTCTTTTGTCAGATATTCGGCATAGTTGGCCGACCGACCTACCCCGCAATTCTTACCATGATCATAAAAAGGCATTGGCGGCGTGTAGTTGCTGTCATGGCCCAGCAAGACCAGCCAGTTCTCTCCCGACACCATCTTGAACGCGCCGTGATTCAATCCCTCGTCCGAGATCTTGAGTTTGTCCGTTTCCGCACTCCGGCCCACGTAGATGTGAACAGGCACGTCTGCGCCCGGCGTGTTCGTGATTGCCAGCTTGGCGCCGCTGATCTTTTCGAGATAGGTCTGGAGTTCAGCAGAAGCCAGCTTCACCATGCGGGGCGGCTTGTCGGCAATCACGATGTCGGCACAGGGTTTCCCGTCCTTGACCAGATACGCTTCACCCCGAACCGAACCGGCGGACAAGCAGGCGACACTTCCCAGTATCGAGAGGAGGACGCCTTTCAGAGAGATGATGCATCTGTTTTTCATTCAACAACTCCTTTCATTATTTAATTACTCATATTCCATTGAGGCAATTTAAAAATTGCCTTTTTGAGCTGATTTCAATGTTGGAGTTCACGGCTTCAGCGTGTCTTATTGAGGCTATAAAAAGCACACTAAAGTTGTGAACTCCAACGGGGTTCGGCCGCCTTCCGGGTCATCGGCGGAGCGTCCTTGAACACGATGATCGGCGCCAGGCTCGCCCCTTTCTCCACCAGGGTCAGTGGTGCCGCCTGAACCTCGGAGTCATTCTTTTTTGCATCTTCCTGCGGCACAACAGTGCATCCGTTGACCACCATGAGCAGTACAGCACCGACCACACACAGTGCCATTCCATGCCTCATAGCACTTCTCCTTATTTTTCTGTTACTTGTAATCTATTGGCGTGTCTTCGGCTCGTAGTAGTGCAATTTATTGCACGTCCTGAAGAAGAACGGCGCATGAATACGCCTACTACAAGCGAATTAACATACTTTCCTGAATTCTTACCGGTAATCCCTGTCAGTATTTACCACCTAATTCAGTCATTCAACTGCACCCAATTGCCGCCATCTGCCGGCTGCATCCAGAACGGCGTCCATTTCGTAACCCTGCTCATTGAATATGGCCCCCGCGAGTTGGCGTGCATGTCGACGTACAGGACATTGCATGTCCCCTGGTGCCAAAAGCGGAGCCGACCACACATTTCTAACATATCCACTTCGCACAAAAACTCGCCAAAGCCGTCCGCAAGGTAGCATAGACGACTGGGGTACTTGAAGCTGGGACCTTTCAGATGTGGACCAGTGAATCCAGTGTTTTGGTTCATAGTAATTGTGCAGTCGGGAGTGGTGGAGAACCTGCTGTCCACGTCCGACAGCTGTACCGCCGGACAGGCATAGTCGCACCGTTTCCCACCATTCCACTTCACCGAACTGAGTCCCCCGCTTTTGGCTTTCACATACCCCAGAGCCGGCAAGCTCCACTCCCATTCGAA
>CAIQLG010000297.1 GCA_903872565.1 uncultured Lentisphaerota bacterium
ATGCTTGAGCATTAACAATAACTCTATGACTATGAGATGTGGCAAGGGACAACTTGCCGCCATTGGCGGCCTAAACGTTAAGAAAATAATCCGCTTTGAGCGGTTCACTAATTCAAGCCTCCGGCTATGCCGGAGGTATCTGACTGGATTGTTGGATTGTTGCAAATCAATACTGGAGGCAGTGTCAATGTGTCATTGTATCAAAGAGCCAAAGTTTTTTCCTCTGACACAGTTATTTTCCTAAAGAAAATAACGATAATACTCTGACACTAAAGATTAAATGCCCGTCTTGTATTTTTCATTTAATGGCATGTGCTTTTGCGTTTTCTGAATTTAAAACCAATAATCCACCAATCCAAAAATCCATTAATCCGTCATCCCCTGGGATGACTATGTCTTACAAGCTAGGATTTCTTTGGTGGACATATCGCCTCCCGTAGTTTTGCAGACAGGTCTTCTTCCGTAAAAGGCTTCTGGAGAAAGTGGACACCCTCGTCAAGGATGCCATTATGGGATATGATGTCTGCCGCGTAGCCGGACATGAATAGGCATTTGATGCCAGGGCGCAAAGAGCTGATCCGTTTTTGCAGATCGCTGCCGCTTATCCCCGGCATAATTACATCGGTCATCAGAAGATGAATCTCCTCCTTGTATTTCTCGGCGATTTTAATTGCCTCGAACGGACTGCTGGTGCTCAGAACGGTATAACCCAGGCGTTCTATCAGTATTTTGACTATCAGGAGAAGTGATTCCTCGTCCTCGACAACCAGAACCGTTCCAGTTCCTCTAAATATTTTGGAAGGTTCAGATTCTTCATCACTTTCCGCATACTCCGGTTCGTGCCTTGGCAGATATATTTTGAATGTGGTGCCTTTTCCAGGTTCACTGTGGACATTTATGAATCCTTTGTTCTGCTTGACGATTCCGAAGACTGTAGAAAGCCCGAGCCCTGTCCCCTCTCCGATTTTCTTCGTAGTGAAGAACGGTTCAAAGATATGCTGCAGTTTCTCTTTGTCAATGCCACAGCCGTTGTCGCTGACAGACAGCAAAATATATTTTCCAGGAACGGAATCCGGATGCGTCTTGCAAAAAGCTTTATCCACATTTGCCCTGCCAGTCTCAATTGTCACCTTGCCGTTACCAGAGATCGCATCGCGGGCGTTGACAAGCAGGTTGGCCAGGAGCTGATCAATCTGTGAGGAATCCATTTTGACTTTCCAGAGACTGGGGCCGGGGTTCCATGATAGTTCGACATCTTCTCCGAGAATCCTGGACAGCATCTTAAGCATGCCGTCTACATTGTCATTGATGTTCAACACTTTCGTGCTGATAACCTGTTTGCGGGCGAATGCAAGAAGTTGACGGGTGAGATCCGCAGAGCGTTCCCCGGCCTTGCCGATTTCCTGGATGCGGAAATAATTCGGGTCTGATGTCGGAAGTTCCCCCAAGATCAATTCCGAATACCCGTTGATTATAGAAAGCATGTTGTTGAAATCATGGGCGATTCCGCCGGCAAGCCGTCCTATTGACTCCATTTTCTGAGACTGGCGAAGCTGAGACTCCAGCTTATCATGTTCTTCCTCCGCTATCTTGCGTTCGGTTATTTTTGTGGCTATGTGGACGGCACCGTCAAACTGTCCGTCCATATCCAGGATTGGATCCACCGTGATATCAAACCAGTCCTCGCCAATCTGCAGTTCCATTCTCTCGTGTTGCAGGCTTTTCTTAGCACGCAAGATGGGGCATTCGGGGATCGGCTGCGTCGTACCGTGTACAATCTCCCAGCAGTGTTTGCCTGCCATCTCCGCGCACGGCATGCGGAAGTAAAGCCCCGCAGCCTTATTTGAGCGCAACACAGTATTGTTTTTATCTATAATCCATACGGCCTCGCTCATGGAATCGAAGGTGCGTTGCCATTCATGCACCATCCTCAAGAGCGACTTTTCCGCTCCCTTTCTCTCCACAGCATACCTCAGGGCACGCATAAGCTGGTTCTTCCTGAACTGACCTTTAACCAAGTAGTCCTGGGCTCCTTCCTTGATTGCCGACAATCCGATCTGCTCGTCCTGGTTGCCCGTAAGCACGACAATGGGTAAAGCTGGCGCCCCATGCCGCATTGCGCGGACGGAGTCCAATCCATTGCTGTCTGGCAGTCCGAGATCCAAAAGAATGATATTGAAAATATCTGACCTGACACATTCCAGCGCAGCCGTCAGCCGTGGCACACATTTGATCTCTACTCCATCTGGTCCATCCGCAGGCAGCAAGTCCCGGATCAGGTCGGCGTCACCAGCGTTGTCTTCAACCATGAGAATGTGTAATCTGTCAATCATTTTTTTGCTCCATCGTGAGGTAGGACGACAATGCTCAGCCAGAAATTTTCTATGGATCTCACCACATTCAGAAACTGAATCAGTTCGATAGGCTTGGAGATATAGCAGTTTGCATGCAGATTATAGCTCTTAACGATGTCTTCCTCAGCTCTTGAACTTGTCAGGATGACCACCGGAATCCGCTTGAGATCGTCGTCACTCTTGATTTCGGCCAAGACTTCCCGTCCATCCTTTCTAGGCAGGTTCAGGTCAAGGAGTATCAGGTCGGGGCGAGGTGCATCTGCATAGGGACCTCGCCTGCGAAGGAACGCCATTGCTTTTTCGCCGTCTTCAACCACATGCAGATGGTTGTAAATCTTGCTGCTATCAAGTCCTTCCCGTGTCAGATCCACATCCCCCTGGTTGTCCTCCACCATCAGGATTTCAACAGTTTTCAATAGATGCTCATTCATTGGCATTTTTCCTTGTTATTTTGGCAATGTAAAATAAAATGTCGAACCTTTATCGAGTTCTGATTCGAACCAAATTCTGCCGCCGTGCCGCTCCACTACACGTTTGCACATGGCAAGTCCGATCCCAGTCCCGGGATATTCCTGCGAGGTGTGCAGCCGTTGGAAAATCACGAAAACCTTGCCTGCATACTTTGAATCGATGCCGATGCCGTTGTCCTTCACCGAGAAACACCATTCATGTCCGAGATTCTTGACTGAAACATGTATCCGCGGTGCATCATCCGCTCTCCGGAACTTGATGGCGTTGGAGATGAGATTCTGGAATACTTGCATGAGCTGGGAAGCGTCGGCGCGCACCACAGGCAGATCGTCATTTGTAACAATCGCCCTGTTTTCCTCGATGGCGGCAGAGAGATTTCGAAGGGCCTCTCCAAGAACTGAATGCGAGTCGGTTAGTTTGGGGATTACGCCCTGTGTGTTGATGCGAGAATATGTCAACAGATCATTGATTAGCCTCTGCATGCGGATTGCGCCGTCCACTGCGTAGTCTATATATTTTTTCGCCTTTTCGTCGAGTTGATCCCCGTATCGTTCAGCGAGTAGCTGGGTGTAGCTGGAGACCATCCGGAGCGGTTCCTGCAAATCGTGTGATGCAACATAGGCAAACTGCTCGAGATCCTTGTTTGAGCGTTGCACGGTGGCCATTGCAGAAGCAAGTTGCCTTTCGATCTGCTTGCGCTCGCTGATGTCGCGGACGTTGCACTGGATCACCTTCTTCTTGCCTATGAGATAGACGTTGCTGATGAACTCCACCTCGACCTGCCGTCCGTCTGAGGTTTGCAACGGTTTATTTTCGTAGCGCATGTATTCTTTCTGCTGCAACTCCGCGAAGTTGGCCTGGTTGGCGACGATGTCCTTGAAAAAACCAAGTTCCCATACTTTCTTTCCAAGAAACTGCTCGTGCGAGAAACCCAATAGCTTGATCAAGAAAGGATTGACATCCACAACCATCCCAGTCTCGGCATCGAGGATCAAAATGCCGTCCTTGGCTGTCTCGAATAGGCGGCGATAGCGAATTTCCGATGCGACCACCATTTCCTCCACCGCCCGTTTGCGCGTGGTGATGTCGCGCTCGGTGGAGGCGAGACCAACCGGCTTCCCGTCGTCGTCCATCAGCTTCGTCACCGTGAGCCACACATCGAGAACTCGCCCGTTTTTTGTCAGCCGCTGGGTCTCAAACGATGTGATTGTCTCGCCAGCGATCAGGCGACGGATGAAATCCCTTTGCTCTGCAAGCTTGCCGGGGGGCGTGAGGAGATCAATATTCATCTGAAGCGCCTCTTCTTCGCTGTACCCATACATCTGCGCGGCACCCCTGTTCCAGGCGGTAATATTTCCCTCGAAGTCCTGGATCGTGATCGCATCGTTCGAGTCTCGCACCACCGTCGCCATACGCCTTATATTTGCATCCGGGTTCATGCTCATAACGACTCCTGATGCATCGGTTGCTGGACAGTCATGCGCCGTTCGATGCTGCGCTGGATGCTGCTCGAATTATTCCGGGATAATCCGTACGCTGTATGGGGGTGAAGCAGAATTAATCCTCGCAATGGCATGTCCATTGTGGGATATTCAAGATCTTCGATCTGATCGTAGACGAGGGATGAGGAGGGTTTTGCGTGATTACACATATTCCCTCTTCCCTCCCTCTTCATGATCACTGGTTGACGAATCCGTAAGATCCGTAATTAAGTAATTAAGGCCTCTTCAGCTTCTCACTACCTCTGTACCTCTGCGTACTAAATGTAAGCTAACCGAATAGATTGTCAAGGGATTTTTTCGGAAAAGTTCAAATTAGAGTAATTGGCGTATTGGAAAATGGGTCGAATATCAGAGATGCTTCATCGGCTCCGATCCGACCGGGAAGACATTGAAGCCAATCTTGAACAATTTTTTGTGATCAAGCATATTTCTTCCATCGAAAATGAAGGCTGGCTTGGCCATAGAGTCGAAAATTCTCTTATAGTCATAGTCTGCAAATTCCTTCCAGTCGGTGAGCAATGCGATCGCGTGGGTATTTTCCGCGCATTCGTACGGATCTTCGAAATACTCTATTTTCCCTTCGGTGTCCTTGAGTTCCTTTTTTGCATTCTCCAACGCCTTGGGGTCGAATATGTTGAGTTCCGCCCTCTCTTCGAGGAGCATTTTGCCTATGTATATCGCGGGGGATTCCCTGGTGTCGCCGGTATCCGCCTTGAATGCGAATCCGAAAAGGGCGATCTTTTTGCCTGCCACAGTGTTGAACATGTTGAGTATGATGTTCTTGACAAATCTTCTGTTCTGATAATCGTTGAGCAGGACAACCTGCTCCCAGTATCTCGCAACTTCATCGAGGCCGTAGTGGTCGCAAAGATAGACAAGATTCAGTATGTCCTTCTTGAAGCATGAGCCTCCGAATCCAACCCCGGCCTTGAGAAATTTCGGGCCTATCCGGTTGTCCATTCCGACAGCCTTTGAGACCTCGTTGACGTCCGCATCGGTCTTTTCGCAGATTGCGGAAATGCTGTTGATGGATGAGATCCTCTGAGCAAGCATTGCGTTTGCCACGAGCTTGGAAAGCTCACTGCTCCAGACATTCGTGGAGAGAATTTTCTTTTTCGGCACCCAGTTCGCATAGATGGCGACAATCTTCTTCTGCGCCTCGATCCCGCTCCTTGTCTGCATCGCGCCAACTAGAACACGGTCGGGATTTTCGAGATCGGAAACTGCGGACCCTTCTGCCATGAATTCCGGATTTGAGAGGACTTCAAAGTTGAGTCCCTTTGTGTTAGATTGCAATATCCTCGACATTGCCTCGGCGGCTCTTACCGGCAGAGTGCTTTTCTCCACAACAATCTTGTCGTCATCGGCGTATTCGATTATGGCTCTGGCGGTCTTTTCCCAGTATTGCAGATCCGCAGCCTTGCCAGCGCCATCGCCGAAGGTCTTTGTCGGAGTGTTCACACTGACAAAAATTATCCCGCATTTTTTTATCGCGGCCGGGATGTCCGTTGTGAAGAAAAGATTGTGTCCCCTGGTTTTTTTGACTATTGCATCGAGTCCTGGCTCATATATGGGCAGAGTGTCAGAGTTCCATGCGGCGATCCTTTTCTCGTCTATGTCGGCGACGGTGACATTGTAGCCCGGGCACTTGTCGGCGATTGCGGCCATTGTGGGGCCTCCCACATATCCCGCCCCTATGCATAGAATTTCCCTGTATTTGTCTTTTTCCTGATCCATCTCTCAAAGTCCTTGTATTTGGTTGAGGAAGCCGATTGAAGGCAGTTGATTTAGGTGAAGCTACAATACTGAGCTATTACGATTCAGTGAATATTTATTTTACTTCTTGGCATCATCTTTTTTAACTGTGAATTCCTCTTTCATCGCCCTCAGTTTTTCATAGTCTTCCAGCATCAGTTTTATCTTTATGGTTTCAGAGGGATTTAACGCCAGGGATGACTCAACCGTGCCAGCTTCCTTTAGCTTTTGATATTTCTTTTCATCCATGAGGGCATTGGCAATCTTGTCGCAGATCCCCTCCATATATTTCCTCTTGCCCATGCTCGCGGCAATGAGAATAACATCTCGCCCTACGACAGAGACTATGAGTTGAACGTAATTCCTATAGACAAGATAGGTAAAAGTGGAGGAAGTGAGGATCAGTACTAAAGAAATTCCTCCTATCGCCAGTTCGAGTTGCTTCGATGTTATGAGAGGGAAAAAGAAAAAAGGGCAGAAAGAAAACGCCAGGCAGGCAAGGCCAAGGAAAAATCCTTCGGCTTTGAATGTCAGGCAGACACTGTTTATTTTCTCGACAGGAATCGTGACGTGTTGACAGGTTATTCTTACATTTGTCACTTTGACCTTCGAGTCCTCAAGATATATCTTTTCCGATATCATTTCGCCTGTTGCCATTTTTACCCCCTCATTGTTGTTGTGTTGTGTGTTGGTGTTTAAATCTCTGGAAAAATTAACAGGTATTTATAACCCCAAAATCATGTTAATGCAAGAAAAAAATAAAAAATATCTGGACACTGCACATTCAATCATTAAATTCAACACTGGATGGTTTTTAAATTTTTCCAGGGAATGTATTTATATGAGAAAATACGCAAAGAAATTCAAGTTGCTTTACGAGAAGGTTGCTGATATCTTCGAGGACGCACCAGGATGCCACGACTGGTGGCATACCATGAGAGTCCTCCACAATGCGAGGACGATCGCTAAAAAAGAGAAAAAAGCCGACTACTTCGTTGTCGAACTGGGAGCGCTCCTTCACGATGTCAGCCGCCCGGACGAGTTTAATTCGCGTGGCAAATTATGCCATGCCGAGCATGGCAGTTTAAAGGCGGCGAACTTGCTTGCCGAGTGCGGTTTCGATGACAAGGAATTGATTGGGAAAGTCACGGAATGTGTCCGAAAACACAGGTTCCGTATCCGAGGCAATGCCAACCCGGAAAGCATCGAGGAGAAAATCGTCTATGATGCGGACAAGCTCGACTCGATAGGCGCCATTGGAGTAGGAAGGGCATTCCATTTTGCCGGGCGGATAGGGGCGAAACTCCACAACACTAAAAAAGAGGCGCTCGCCTCGAAATCATATAGCAGGGAGGATACTGCATATCGCGAATTCCTGGTCAAGCTGCGCCGTATCAAGAGCAGGATGCAGACATGCGGCGGGAAGGAGCTTGCAAAGAAAAGACACGATTTCATGCGCAAGTATTTCGAGGAGCTGAACAAGGAAATCTACGAGAGTCGTTGAGTTTTTTGTTGCATTATAGTTTTTCATTAAATAAATTCACATTGTGAATTTATTTTCCATGGAAAACTATTGCAGGAATCAGGATCTGATTCCTGGAGGAGTATTCAAGAACTATTTCTATTTGCGCATTTTCCAGATACTTGCTCCATTCTCCTCACGGCCTTATTGTATGGGAAACTGTATTTTGGCGGGATGGTCGAATGGTTGGAAATTTGTAGCCACGGCCATGTGTCCTACGAAGCCTTGGCATAGTAGGATGTTGGCCGTGCAGTCGCCTCCAACATCCGCCTACGCAAAGGAGCTACGGCGAGACATGTGGAGGCGGCTACATTAGTCCCGGCGCAGCCGGTTATGTTTACGGTCTTACCTTTTTTCCTCTGATTTGTTTTTTGCCTTCTCAAAATACATTTTTATCCGTATGTTTTTAATGAAAAGGTGATATTTTACTGCAGAGCACACATATTATTTTCCTTTTATCGAAAATATAAACATTAACAGATGGACTGATTTCGGTGAATAATTATTTCGATACCATTGTAATCGGGGGAGGGCATGCGGCGGTCGAGGCCGCCCACGCCGCCGCCAGGGCTGGCGCAAGCACCCTCATGATCACGATGAACATGGATCACATCGCGCAGATGAGCTGCAATCCTGCGGTTGGCGGTATCGCCAAGGGCCAGGTTGTGAGAGAAATTGACGCCCTCGGAGGAGTGATGGGGAAGATCACTGACGCCTCTTCCATCCAGTTCAGGATGCTCAACAGGACCAAGGGGCCCGCCGTCTGGTCTCCACGCTCGCAATGTGACAAAGTCTGCTATCAGCGTGCAATGAAATATGAGCTTGAGAGAACTCCGTCGCTCATGATTCATCAGGCGAAGGTCGTAGGTTTTGTGACAGAAAGAGAAACCATAACAGGAGTTTTAACATCCTACGGTGAAACGATATACGCAAAAAGCATAATTCTAGCGCCCGGTACGTTTCTTACTGGGAAGCTTCACTATGGGATGTCCGGATTTTCCGGGGGCAGGGCTGGGGATCCACCATCGAATATGCTTCCGGCGGCACTGCGCGACCAGCTTGGTCTTCAGTTGGGAAGGCTGAAAACAGGAACACCTCCTCGCGTCCTGGCAAAGACAATTAGTTTCAGCAACATGGAGAGGCAGGAGTCCGAGATATGCGACGAGTCTTTCTCCTTTTTCCCCGAAGACAAGGCCTTTCCGCAGACATCGAAAAAAGATATTCCGTGCTGGACTACAAGGACGACCCGGGAGACTGCGGAGATAGTGCGGAGAAACATAGAGAGATCCCCGCTCTATCAGGGCGTGATCTCGGGGATTGGCACGAGATACTGCCCTTCCTTCGAAGACAAGGTGATGCGCTTCCCCCATCACGAGACCCACATCATTTATCTCGAGCCGGAAGGCGAATGCACCGAGGAGTTCTATCTCAACGGCATTTCGACAAGTTTGCCTACAGACGTTCAAAATGAGATGATAGCGTCTATCCCGGGGCTCGAAAAGGCGTTCATCTCAAGATATGCCTATGCGATCGAGTACGACTTCGTGTTTCCGCACCAGATCGAAAGAAGTCTGGCCGTGAGAAAGTGGAGAAACCTTTTCCTGGCAGGTCAGATAAATGGTACGAGCGGATACGAGGAGGCCGCAGGGCAGGGGCTTGTTGCTGGCCTGAATGCGGCGAGAACGGCCGCCGGACTCGATCTTGTGGAGCTCGGAAGAGACACGAGCTATATCGGCGTGATGATTGACGATCTTGTCACAAAGGACATTCTCGAGCCATACAGGCTTTTCACGAGCCGTGCGGAATACAGGTTGACATTGAGACAGGACAACGCAAACCTCCGGCTCTGCCCGATTGCTGAAAAACTCGGAATCCTTCCTTCTGCGAAATTCGCGGAATTCTCACGCTTCAGGGAAAAATATGAGCAGACTCTAGGAAAATCCATCTCTCTTTCCCATGAGGGCATGAAAATCCCGGAGCACCTGAGACGGATGAACGGGATACTCTCTGAAACTCCCAGCTTCCCGACGGAAATGCTCGGGATTGACATGTTGAATCGCGAGGACAGGATTGTCTTGCGTGAAGTGGTGGTGCATCTCCATTACGAAGGATACCTGGTCAGGGAAAATAAGTCGATAGAGAAACTTAAGAAACTTGAGGAATGGCATATCCCGGAAGATTTCGACTATTCTCCGATAAATGGTCTAAAGACGGAGGCCAAGACGAAACTTACCAGAATTCGGCCCTCGACCCTTGCGCAGGCTTCCCGAATTGACGGCGTTACTCCCGCGGAGATTTCACTTTTGCAGGTTCTGCTTAAGAAGATGGGGAAGACGACTCAAAAATAAATAAGATTGGAATGCCGCTAAGATAGGGTGAAAAATCGTTGGAGTTCACGGCTTTAGCGTGTTCCTTCGAGATTATGACTCCCGCTTTTCATTTTTTGCAAGTTCAATAAAAAAGGGATTTTGAAATGTTCAAGAAAGAAAAAGAGCTGATCGTGACGAGAGCGGAAAAGTTCCGCGCCCTTGTCGAAAGATTGATTGTTTCTGATTATGTGCCGTTCTCGGCCGAATATTCCTGGAGCCGAGAACCGGTTCCGGTCTCCGAAAGGCGGAAAGGGAAATTCAAGAAAATAATCGAAGGGGAAAAATGGGGGGAATCCTGGGAGAATGCCTGGTTTCATCTGAAGGCTGCCGTCCCGGCAAAGTGGAGGGGGAAAAAGATTTCTGCACAGTTTGATTTCAATAGCGAGGCGCTGATTTTCAATGCCAAAGGTTTTCCTCTGCAGAGTTTGTCGAAAGGCGCAGCATTCACGCCAGACTATCTCAAGGAGTTCTATACTCTCCACGAGTCGTGCCGGGGCGGAGAAAAGATAGAGCTCTGGGTCGAAACCGCAGCGAACCACCTCTTCGGCGTCGATCGCGAGGAAGACCCCTCTCCAGGCACGAAGAACCGCTATGGACATCTGCTCGGGAAGGTCGAAAAAATGCGGCTGTGCATTTTCGATAACGAGCTCTGGCATCTCTTCCTCGACCTCGATGTCCTTATTGGAATCGCAAAGGCGCTGCCGGAAAATTCTGTGAGAAAAGACAGAATCATAAAGGCGCTCTGCGATACGGTTGACACCTTTCACGACAATCCGGCAAATGCGCCCAAATGCCGGGCGATCCTCAAGAAGGAACTGGACAAGAAGTCGGCGCCATCGGACCTTTTCACCATCGCCGTCGGGCATGCGCACATTGACACCGGATGGCTCTGGAGAGTCAGGGAGAGCATAAGAAAAAGCGCCAGGACATTTTCAAGCCAGATCACGCTTCTGGAAAAGTATCCACAGTATGTTTTCGGCGCTTCTCAGCCGCAGCACTATGCGTTCGTCAAGGAGCATTATCCCGAACTCTACAGGAAAATAAAGGAATATGTCAAGAAGGGACGCTGGGAATGCCAGGGCGGAATGTGGGTCGAGGCCGACTGCAACATCATCAGTGGCGAATCAATGGTGCGGCAGATCCTTCATGGGAAAAATTTCTTCATGGACGAATTCGGAGTGGACGTGAAGAACCTGTGGCTCCCGGATGTCTTCGGATATTCCGCCAACCTGCCGCAGATAATGAAAAAAACAGGGATAGACTATTTTCTCACGACAAAGCTTGACTGGAACATGTTCAATAAAATCACATATGACTGTTTTCTTTGGAAAGGGCTTGATGGCTCCGAAGTCATAACTCATTTTCCCCCGGCATCCGGCTACAACCAGACGATGAACCCGGCTCCCCTCATCGAAGCGGCGCAGAACTTCAACGAGCATCATTTCATAGACGGATTCCTGACGCTTTTTGGAATCGGCGATGGTGGCGGGGGACCAAAAGATGAATTCATCGAGCGCGGTCTCAGGTTCACTGATACCGAGGGAGCTCCAAGAGTGAAATTCGGAACTGCGCAGAGCTATTTCGACTATTTGGAGACGTTTAGGCCTCAACTTCCGAAATGGACAGGCGAACTCTATCTCGAAATTCACAGGGGAACCCTTACCACCCAGGCAAAGGTCAAAAAAGACAACCGCAAAATAGAACAGGCTCTCAGGAATGTCGAGTTCCTGTGGACATGTCTGCCTCTGGAAAAATATCCATTGAAGGAACTTGACGAAATATGGAAGAAGCTTCTGATCAACCAGTTCCACGATATCATTCCGGGCTCCAGCATCAACGAGGTCTACAAAGATACGCACCTCGAACACGCCGAATGCCTCGACAAATGCGCGACACTCGCAACAACGGCCGGCGAATCCCTTTTCGAGAAAAATAAAAATTCCGTTGTCATCTCCAACTGCCTCTCGCATCCTTTCAGCGGAGTGGTGGAGCTTCCTGAATCAGTGACGACAGGTCTTGTAAATCTGCGCGGCAACGAAGTTCCTGTTCAGAACGAGAACGGGAGAATTTCCGCCCTCGTCGAGATCCCGGCTTCCGGTTTTGCGGTTTTTGACAAAAAAGGATTGCCGAGAAAAGCGGTAACCCAAAAAGGAGGAAGTCTTGTTCTGGAGAACGATCTTGTAAGGTGCAAATTCACCAAGTCTGCCGCCATTGCAAGCATTTACGACAAGGAAGAGAATAGGGAGCTGATTGCGGATGGACAGAAAGGAAACCTCTTTGCATTGTACGAAGACAGGCCTGTCCAGTGGGACGCATGGGACATTGATTCGTTCTATGAGAAGGCACTCATACAGTACGCGGAACCTGCAAAATTCGCAGTCCTCCCCTCCGGCCTGGTCAGAAGCGGACTCTCATTCGAATTGAAGGTGGGCATTTCAACGATAAGGCAGGAAGTCTGGCTGACTCCGCATTCGAAAAGGATTGATTTCAAGACAACCGTTGACTGGAAGGAAAGACACAAGATGCTCAGAGTATCATTCGGGACGGCGCTGAATGCTGAAAGAGCCTCGTATGAGATACAGTATTCGCATCTCGAGAGAAACACGCACAGGAACACGAGCTGGGATTTCGCGAAATTCGAATGTGTAGGCCACAGATATGCCGACCTCTCGGAAAACGATTACGGGGCGGCACTTCTCAATGACTGCAAGTATGGATACAAGATAAAGGACAATGTGATTGATCTTAATCTTCTAAGATCGCCTACAAACCCTGATCCTGATGCGGATCTGGGATTGCACGAGTTCACATATGCATTCCTGCCGCACAAGGGAAATCTTGTCAACTCCAACGTCATGGCCGAGGCTGCGATGCTCAACATGCCACCCTCGGTTTTTGATAATCGTGGAAATCCCGCATATGATGTTCCGTGCAGGCTCGAAAGCGACGGTATTTCGATGGAGGTTCTCAAAAAGGCCGAGAAAGAAAAATGTGTAATTGTGAGACTTGTCGAGACAAAAGGTGCCAGTTCCACAGGGACACTCAGGTTTCCGCAACCTGCCATTGTCACGGAAACAGACCTTATGGAATGGCACGATGGACAGAAAAAGAAATTCCCCAGGGAAATGACCGTCAAACTCAAACCATTTGAAATTAAGACATTCAAATTGTGGGTATAAATATTCGGCGAATATTTATAAAGTCTAAGGCCTACCGAACGGTACTCCGTTCGGTGAGGCCGATAGTTAGATACTCTTTTACATTATAATAAAATTTAACAAGAGGGAAAACCTCAAGTCGGGTTTTCCGAATTAAAACCCCGCTCTATTTTGGTTGGCTCTATTTTGTTTTTCTCTTCATCATCGAGAATATAACAGGTAACTTTTAATATTCAAGTTGCCGGAGAAAATTCCGTATTGAAGTTATCCCGTTGATTTCTCGCAAATCTCCATTATATTTCAAGCTTAGACAATAACATTGCAATTGAAAATCGGAGCCGAGACTTTTATGGTGAAAATGCATTATGTTTTCCTGCCGCTAATTCTACTTCTGCCATTTTCAGGCATCTTGGCTGACGATGAGCCAAAAGCCGCGGAGAAGACAGGTCAGGAATCCAAGACGGATTTTATCAAGGGGATGAAGGAGCCCGAAGCATTTGAGGCTCTGAATGACTATATAGCGAAGGGAAATGTCGAGAGAGTCACCTTGATCCTGGATGTTTTCCCAGACCTGTTGAAAAAGAAGGACAAATTCGAGCGCACCCCTCTTTTCAACGCGTGCTATGCGGGGAACATCGAGTGCGTGAAACTTTTTCTTGCGAAAGGCGCGGATCTCAAGACTCCTGGACCAGGCGGTGATTTACCGCTCCACAGGGCTACAGAGTCAGGGCATCTTGAGATTGTGAAACTGCTATTGGACAAGGGAGCAATCCGATGGGCGCAAAATCAGAAAGGCGAGATCGCTCTATTTAAGGCGGTCGCCTTTGGCCATAAAGATGTGGTTGACTATCTTATAAAGAAGGGCGATTTTATAAATACGGTTGACAAGAACAACAACACGCCTTTGCACAAGGCGGCACAGCACAACAGCTTGGAGATGGTAAAATATCTGGTCGACAAGGGTGCAATTGTAAAGGCGAAAAACAAGGCGGGCAAGAAAGCCGCGGACCTCACTGCGAAGAAGGAAATAAAGGATTATCTGAATGAGAGAGATCCCGAGGTTCCAGCTGATGAAAACAAAGAAAGCGAGGAAAAATAATTATGGATGCTGTAAGATGGAAAGGATCAGATGGCAAAATATACTCCGGATTTCAGGACGGTGTAAAGCTGCTTCCTGGAAAACTAAGGCTGATAGATCAGACCTTGCTGCCGGAAAAACTCGAATATGTGGAGACAGACAACCTCGAGGAAATCTACAGCTTTATAAAGAGGCTTGTCGTAAGAGGGGCACCTGCGATCGGATGCGCTGCAGCTCTCGGACTTGCGGCAGTATCACAGAAGAGCTCTGCCGCTGACACTAAAACTTTCATGGATGAAGTTTCCTCTTCTGCCGATTATCTCGCCAGTTCCAGGCCAACTGCGGTCAATCTCTTCTGGGCTCTCAACAGGTGCGTAGAGCTTTTGAAATCTTCCAAGCTTAAATCCCCGGATGAAATGAAGGAACTCCTTATACGGGAGGCGCTTGAGATTTTGAGCGAAGACATCGAAATGTGCAGGGCGATAGGCCTGAACGGCGCATGTCTAATCAAAGATGACACAAGAATATTGACTCATTGCAATGCGGGGGCGCTCGCCACGGCAGATTACGGCACGGCCCTTTCCCCAATATATGTCGCCCACGAGAAAGGGCTCCGCCTCAAGGTTTTCGCCGACGAGACCAGGCCGCTCCTGCAGGGCGCACGTCTCACCGCCTGGGAATTGGACAGGGCGGGGGTTGACGTGACCGTGATATGCGACAATATGGCGGCATTCGTCATGCGTAAGAAAATGGTTGACATTGTAATAACCGGAGCCGACAGGATCGCAATGAACGGCGACAGCGCGAACAAGATTGGAACCTACGGTCTTGCGGTACTTGCATCATATCATAAAATCCCATTCTATATTGCGGCTCCATATTCCACAATAGATTTTTCAATTACGGACGGTTCTCAAATTCCCATAGAGGAGAGGGACCGGGACGAGGTTATCCGCGGTTTTGGGAAGCTGACTGCTCCCGCATCTGTGAATGTCTTCAATCCCGCATTCGATGTCACTCCTTGCGAGCTGATATCGGGCATAATCACGGAGAGGGGCATAATCATTCCGCCTTTCATCGAGAACATCGAGAATTTATACAGGAAATAGTAATATCTTGAAAAAGCTCGACACCTTGATGTTCGACGGGAATGAGAATGTCATTCCTTTCAGATATTTCTCTGT
Organism: uncultured Lentisphaerota bacterium; assembly: GCA_903872565.1. Classification (GTDB taxonomy): domain Bacteria; phylum Verrucomicrobiota; class Lentisphaeria; order Victivallales; family GWF2-50-93; genus CAIQLG01. The sequence goes on from CAIQLG010000297.1 coordinate 15,394, forward strand.
CTGCCTTTTTCTGGCCGCGATAGCTGTTCCACTCGCATATATTTTATACACTGGACATATATGGGAGGACTTTTTTATAACATTCAAGTTCAGCAGGAATCTTGCGGAGGGGAGGGGGCTTGTCTATGAGGACGGTGTAAGAGTCCATGGCTTCACTTCACCACTGGGAACTCTTATCCCATCCCTGTGTTATCTCATTTCCGGAAAATCCTCATATGTCCCGGCGATATGGGTGTACAGACTTTTGTTCTGCATTCCCGCATTTATTCTTTCCGCAGTCTATCTAATGAAGGCGATGAGCATCTCTTACGCATGCACGAGAATCCACATTTTTTTCGCGGCAATATTGTTTCTCGTCGAGACGAAGTCCGTGATATATTCCGTCAACGGCATGGAGACAGCATTCATGATCCTCTTCATCCTTATGGCGTTCTACTATATGAACAAGGACATGCGGGGCAAATGGCTTCTCTCTGGAATTTCCTGGGCGGGAATAATGTGGACGAGGCCGGATGGATTCCTCTTCATCGCGGCGATTGTCCTGGCGTGGATCATCTTCAACAGGAAAAGCATTGACAGAATATTTTGTCTTGCCGTTCTGAAAGCAGCAGCAGTATGCACAATCCTTTATCTTCCCTGGTTCATCTCCGCATGGATATACTACGGTTCGCCCGTACCAAACACCATCAGTGCGAAAAGTGTCCTGATGGCGGACTATTCGACGTGGCAGTACATAAGCTATTCGATAATGAAACTTCCATATAGCGTGATATGGGTTTTTGCCCCAGTTTATGTCCAGTTCTTCGGATGGCCATCGCAGGTGATTTACCTTGGAGCTTTCCTGGGGCTTGTGTCATTCCTTTTCTGGATTCTCCCCTCCGGTGACAAGATTTCGCGTTCGGCATCGCTGATATTTTTCCTGCTCTGCCTCTATCTTTCGATAATGTTTTTCCCATACCCGTGGTATTATCCTCCTGTGGCGATATTCGGGATAATAGCTCTGGTGCGTGCCGTGCCTTATGTGATCGGACTGCTTGCGATTAAAAGCCATGCTACAGTATCCATCTCGATACTGGGTGCCATCGCCCTCTTCTGCCTCTACATATTCATCGCAACTTCATACGAGATGAGAATTCAGCAGAGAGTAATAGAGAACAACCATCGGGCGAAAATAGGCGAATGGTTCAAAGGGAACATGAAGCCTGGAGAAAGGCTTTATCTCGAGTGCACAGGATATGTCGGATATTTCAGCGATGCAATGGTATATGACTTTCCGGGGCTCGTCTCACCGCAGGTTACAAAGGCCGTAAGGGAGAAACATCTAGGCTTCGCGACGGTCGTCCCCGAATTGAAGCCGGACTGGGTTCTCGCCCGCCCATTCGAATGCCTCGCCCTCGAACAGATACAATATTTCAACGATAACTACCAGCTCGTGAAAAAATTCGAAGTCTATGACGAACTTGAAAAAATCGACTATATTCCGGGAGAAGGGTACCTGCTCTACGATGCCGCATTCTATGTCTTTAGAAAAGTAAAAAAGTAAAAGATCGGGATCGGGCTCACTGTCATGTCAAAATATGATGAAGGCGTTCACTCGAAATCATTGTCATTTAATATTTTGCAGATTGTGCCAGTTCTCATGGTTGCGATCACCAGTCTATGATTGTGACAGGGCATCGAATCCATACATCTTTGTATTTGCGGGTGTTCATTATCTCGACGAATTTTTCGCTCCAACAGTCAACATTGTTTTCCGAAGGCTTGTACCACTGTAGCCCGGCTATGTTTATTATTGCTGCGCGATCCTTTTCTCTGTCTGCGAAGAGCATCAAAGTCCTTCCGGTCTGCGCATCAGTGACTTTTCCTTCGATCACTATTTCTCCCGAATTAAATATGGAAAGAAGTCCGACCCCCGGGATAAAGAATCCTGTTACAGTTTCAATAATGGTTAATAATGACTTTGTCGGGACAAACTTGACGAGCGCCATTTCGAATATGACAGTGCCTGGCCCGGGAGTAGATACTTCTTTGAACTTGTGAGAGGAGTCTTGCTTCAGGGCATCCCTGAAAGAGGACTCAATATATCCTGCGAAATATTGGTGATCTTCAATTGCCGAGTTGATAGTGTTCACCTCATTGAACATATTCCACCAGGATTGCTCAAAAAGATTTCTCGTGCTCACGGGAAGAATCATTATCTTCGTATAGTTTTTCCAGTCCGCAGTCTTCTCAATCCACATTTTCCTGAAAGGGAAGGTGGCTTCCATCTCGCGTAATTTAGGTTCCCTTGGCAAAAATTTGGTTTGCGGTGCCGGATCAGCCCTGAGCAAATCATATGTCGTCTGGCATCCAGACAGGAGGAAAATGAATGACAGGAAAAATATGGCCAGCAATATCTTCCCGGTTTTCAAAATGATCCCCAATCATTTCTCCCAAATAATTTTACCAGATTGAAGAGGAAACAATAATAGAATGGCTCGGGCGCTATTTCGCGGAATTTATGGCATCCAGCAATGTCTTTTTGTCCTGGAGCCCTACAAACTGCCGGGCAACCTTCCCATCCTTGAATATGAAAATCGCAGGGATGCTTCTTACCCCGAATTTCGCGGCGAGTTTCTGTCCCTCGTCAACATCAACCTTGGCTATCACCGCCTTGTCGCCTATCTCGGCGGCAAGCTGGTCAAGAACAGGAGTGAGCATCTTGCAGGGGCCGCACCACTGCGCCCAGAAATCAACAAGGACAACTCCATTTGCCGTTTCGGCCTCGAAGTTGCTTTCATTCAAATGTTTTACATTACTCATCTTATTCTCCTTTAATTTTGACTTTTGCAGATTAGAGTTATCCGCTATAATATAATTGAATCGCAATTTTTACAATTTATTTGACCATGATTCCAAATTTTTTCAGCAGAAAAACAATTAAAAACACGTTTGTGAAATTCCTGAGACATCCGGAAAGTCCTGAAAAAACGTCTCTCGCTGTAGCGATTGGAGTCTTTGTAGGATTTGCCATTCCCATTGGCTTGCAGATCCCCGTCACCCTGCTTTTTGCGGTAATCTTCAGGGTCAGGAAGATTCTAGCGATTGCCTGCACATTGATTACTAATCCGTACACGGTGCCGTTCATATATCCAGTCATCACATATTTCGGCTCCATTGTCCTAGGAAAAAGACTTAGATTCAAATACATAGAAAAGTCACTTAAGGATCTTGTTTCCAATTTCAGCTGGGATGCCTTATTCGATTTGAGCTGGGACATATTACTGCCTTTTTTTGTCGGAAGTCTTGTCGTGGCCGTGATTTCCTCCATCATAGCATATTTCGCCGCCTACGGAATCCTGATGAGGTACCGCAAGAAGAAGGTGGGAAATCTTGTTAGGGGTTGTTAAAAAATAAGTTTTACAATTTGGCGTGAGCGCCAGTCAAATTGTAGCACTTATTATTTAACAGTCCCTAAAATATAGAACTTTAAAATAAAGACACTAAGCGCTGCAGGACATCAATCTCTGAATTATTCATTTATCATTTTCCTTAAATTGTATTTTCCTAAAAGAGGCTCCGTCGTAAAAATGGATGCCGTCTGTTTTCAATATCGAATCCCCCGCATGGGGTGATACTGGCAACGTGTCAATAGTCAAATTCTCTGTCTGGGCTCGTTTTAGAACACCAACAACAGCATTTTTTACAGTGAAATCGTTGTTGGTTTCCTGTAGTTCCGAGGTATTGTCAGTTTTCAAGGACATAAAGGTGTCACAGGAAAAACTTGAATTTGCAATTTTCACTTTTAAGACGTTGGACAAACTTAGGAGCTCATGATAATTCTCATCTCCCTCGCTGCCCACGGTTACATTGTCAAGTATCAGCCGCTTAACGCTTGTTGCCGCGCCACCAATTTCCATAGCCGCCTTCCTGCCCTCCATCTTTATGTTGCCGGACACGTCGAGCGTGACATCCCTCAATGTCAGATTCTTAACGGTTCCAAGCAATGCCAGCGGTTCTTGTGAGGATGGGTCTTATGGTAATAGCCTTCAATCGTCAGATTATCAATGTCCGTCAGCGGTTCCGCATAAATATTTGCCATCCGTGAATCTGTTTTCGAGACGTTTTTTATATTTTCAAGAGTTATGGCACCATATTTTTTTATACTGCCGATATGCGAAGAGATCAATACAGCATTCACGAAATAATTGCCGTATATCCCGTCTATCAGAATATTGTCCATGCCCTCGGTCTCATCTACAGGACTTTCAGCAACCTTGGTATTGGACAACAGCCTCACAGCCCTGTAACCGTCCGTTGACATTATAGCCCTGACCTCAATGTCGGCAATCTTCCCTTGGGCAAAAGGATACCACACCTTGTCAGCCTGGGGCAATATTGCATTGCCGTTTGTCGCCTTTGGCCGCCGACAGGAAATTGATCGGCGAACGCGCCTTGTATTCCGTCCTGGCGTTTTTCTTGGCGTATTCCACAGCGTCCAGTACGTCCTGGATGGCCAGCTTGGAAGCGCAGGCTTCCGGGCGGATGTTTGGACCGCGGAAATCCGGCGCGATCCGATGTCCACGACCGGTTTTGTTCCCGGTTTTGCCCGCAATTTGTTCCGCGTCCAGCGTGCATCGGAGAAAAGCGGATCGTCCAATATCGAGCGGTAATCACCGCCGCGCAATTCCCGGGGGCCGCCCAACGCGAGCACCGCACTGCCTTTGCCTGCGGCAAAGCGCACTGCCAGCACGTTCATGCCGGCCTTCAAAGAAACCTTGACCTTGTAGTCATTGATGGAAGGCGGAAACAGTCGGCCTTCCACTTCCTTGCCACCCAGAATCGGTTCCCCGTTGACCCAGGCCTGGAGCCAGGCATCTCCGCCCAATCCCAGGGTCACCTCCGTCGCAACCTTCGTGGTCAGCGGCACAAACGCATACGCGGTCTTTTCGAAATATTCCGGATTGATAAAGCCGGGTTCCGGAAAATTCCGCTTGCCGAACAGCGTCCGGAAATCGAACTGGTTGCGGGTGGGAGTCACCTTCTGCGCCTTAAGCGTGTTTCCTGTGACCGTGATGGTTTCAGGGACGATGTCCAGCGTTTCACGGGGAAGCGGCGGGCCGCTCCGCTCCAAGGGAGCGAATACAGTCCACTGTTTTGGGAAGTCAATATCTCCTGAAATGACTTCATCTTTAGACTCATTGCCAGCTTTCGATCCTTTGTTCATAGCATTCATCACAATGATCTCCTATTTAATTAATCTATGACATTGAATCATGACACTTGGCTCTTATCCAGTGAATTTTGTCTTAACACCGGCCACCTCTGGATTTTTCCGATGGCCATGATATTTTCAAATCATAATCATTTCAAATCGATATACTCTTTTTTCCCGTACAGCTTCCCGCAGAGCATGAGTGTCCTGAGCGGGTAGGAGAGCATGTACCACTCTCCATGGTTGTCAAAGAAGAACTCCGGGGACTTTATCCCCTGTTCCATCAACCATTCCGCATAAGTTTTCAACGCCTCTTCCATCGACAATTGCTGATACTTGATTTCCATCTGAAGATCCTTTCATTATTGATTTTTCTATTATAGTTTTAACTGGATTAAATTACCCTATGCCTTTGTCACAGTTCAGTTCACTTCGTTTCCATGGCGCACCCCAGCACCGGCCGCCAGATTCCGCCGTTGCCTGCTGAATTTCCCACCCTGACAACCAGCACGTTGGGCTTGCCGTAATTCAGGTTTTCCGGCGGGACATCCATGGTGAACGGTTCCTCCCATAGATCGGCGAATGTCTTGCCCTCGGACTTTTCACTATGCTCACGCACGAGTTTTCCATTGATATAGACCCACGCCTGTTCATCAACAGCGCCAAACATCAAGCGAAGGGCTTTACCCTTCCATTCCAGAGGAACAGTGAAGCTCGTACGATACCAGGCATAGCCCTGGTAATCTCCCACCACCGTGTTCTCCGCCCAGAATGATGGCACGCTCATCGTCATCCAATCTGTTTCAGGCAGATCCGCTTTGAACCACTGATCTTTGACTCCCTGTTCCAGCGGATCTTTCCGGAATATCCACGTATTTAACGGCGTCGGCAGCGGATTGGGAAGATTCTTCCACTCGGAAGGAATCCCGTCTGTCTTACCGTTGCACTCTTCACGCAGCATCTGAATGGGATTCTTTGCAGGTGCGAGATTTGCTCCGGGACCAGACTCCGCCGTGAAAATAATTTCCCCGAACGCGCTCTGGTCTTCCATGCTTTTCGTGGCTGGTGTGGCCGACCAGATCGAGCTTTCAAGCTGGCCGGGGCCGGCCGCATGGATGCGTCCGACATTGCTGTGCCATACCGTTCCTGACGGCGGCGGCTCGGAGCCAAGAGTCTTGAAAGGAATCTTCAGCATGGCAAGCCACAGATTCTTCTCAGGAATGAACTTCATCTCGTATGTCCAGTCGCCGGTCCAGTCCGGATCATACTGTCCATAGCGTGGATCCATGACATCGGTAATGAATCCGATGGCGGCATCAACTTTCGAGTCGGCTTTAGGCCCGGCAGTGAAGCGGTAGGATATGTCCTTGCCGGACGAAGGCGTCAGATAGACTATGAGCGATTCCTTTTCGGAAGGGTTCTTCATCTGGTCGGCGGGCAGTTCGCACTCCACCCGTAGGCATATGCAGGTTTTGTCATACAGCGCCCTCAGTGTCGTTTTCCTGCTCGGCTTGGCATCCTGCGGCAGACCAGTTAAAACAGCCGACGGCGCTTTTTCCCAGTCCGGCGAATCCAACTCTATCGGAACGGTAGCTGGCTTGATGGCCAGACCGCTGGAGCCTGGAAGCGGCGCCGCCCGCATTGCCTTCGTGTCCCAGACCAGGCAGGTGTTCTCCATATACGACTGATAACCTCCGCCGGCGAGGCGCAAGTGTTCGAAATAATGTCCTCCGTAGGGGAAGTAGCTGTCGGCCCATATCAAATGTTTTGCTTTCCGTCCAATCGCCCAATTCAAATCTTTGCCTATCGGTCCCTGAACATCGGTGTAGTACCCGGCGATCTGGGTGTTGCGGGCGTCGATGGCGTCCAGGAGCCTGTTGCGCGAAGGCAGATCCGGCTGAGCTTCATAGGCATGGGCAAGATGCACCACGCGCGCCAGGCTTTTCATATATTCAAATTCCTTGCGCACCAGCGCCAGCCGTGCTTTGACCTTGTCCGTATCAGCCGCCGCCTCCGCCTGCGCAAGATCCTTTTCGAGTGCCGCCAGCAGTTTTGGCGTGTAGAGGAAGCCGATGAGCTGGAATGAGTCGGTCAGGGTCTTGTGGCTCCTCCCATAGATGTCGGAGTAACACCAGCCCTGACTGTGCGTGGCGAAGTATTCGGCATACGAGTCGATCCCGTGATAAAGCTGGTTATAGAAACTCATCATTGTCGCAGCCGTCTTGCCAAAGGCGGCTCCACAGAATTCGTACATCAGATCCTTGGCCTGGTTGTGCTCCGGATCGTCGAACATACGGCCCATGATGTAATAGACCGGCCCTTCCATGCCGAAAAGCAAGCCTGCCTCATCACGAGTTATTCCGCGGACATTGTATTTGAACATCCGTTTCGTCTGGGCTTCGACATAACGGGGCGTGCGCATCGGGAGGTAGCGGGTGCCCAGGTTCTGGCACCAATTGTAAATGTATGAAACAAAGCCGGACGGGACGATGTAGCCGTTCCATTTCTCCATCAGCTCCTCCTGGATATTATTGCACACGAAGATGGCACAGCCCTCCGGAAATGTATTGAATGTCTTCGGCGGGGGTTGGGTGAGGCAATATGCGCCCATATACACTTTTTTCCCTGGGCGCGTCTTCAGCACCCGCTCCGCCAGGTTGCGATGCAGAATCCAGAGTTTTTCACCCCAGTCGGATCCGGTGTTGTAAAGCTTTGCGCAGTTCTCGCATTGGCAGGCTCGGAAACCGTCGGGTTGCATGATGTCGACAGCATCATAACCCTGATCGAGCCATTTGCACATGTCCTGATATAGTAGTTCCTGAAACTCGGGGTTGGAAACACAGTATTGCTCTTCAATGCGCTTCCCACCGACCAGAGCAAAGTATTCCGGGTGGCTTGCGTAATATTTTGTCGGCGGAACTGCGGCTCCATAGGTGTGACAGCGATACATGAAGTCGATCCTCGGAAATCTGTTGTTGGCAATGTCATAGGCACTTTCAGTCGGATATGCAGTGTTGTACTCCATGAATGGTGTTTTCCGGATGTCCAGGTCGGAGGGGACGGAGACCGCCGGGGTCGGCAGGAATTCAAAACATGGGGAATTGAGCAGGTCGGCATCTTTCAGCTTTGCCATCTGGTCCAGCGTCCCCCCCAGACCTGGATACAGAAAACGCGTTCCCGCATATTGCCGCAGGAGGTCGCAGACACCTTTGGCCGTGCCCAGGAAGTCATTATTAGAACGCTTCGCATCCTTCTCATTGGGGTCGAACGGGGCCGGCTGGTCATGCCCCGCTATGATAAGGTCGCGGCCAGCCACTTTGAGCGCATAACCCCACCCCTTGAGTTTGGTGACATCCACGCCGTTGGCGCGGGCAAAGGCCGTGTCGCCCAGGTAGATCCCAGGCTTGCTCGGATCTTTCTTGCTTTCCGAAACTATCGAAACATCGGTGCCATTCGCCTTGAATGTGATCTGGACAAGACGCGCCGCCTGATTCAAACTTTCGCCGATCTGCGGGATCGGCGAGCTGTCAGGGACGATGATCTGGTAGTCCGTCCTGCCCTTCTCTGCCAGCACGAGGCTGGGAACCGCGGGGGGCGGCTTGGCGTCAGTTTTGGCGTTGTCGGAGGTGCAGCCGCAGAAATTTGCGACGGTTAGAATTGCAGCGGAAACAATTAGGTTTTTCACGATATCCATTTGTTGAGATGCCATGATTCAAAATCCTTTTTTCAAATTTTCCGACTCATAAATCCATTTTTGCGTGCGATACGGCTCCAACCACTGATGCCGTATCGCAACGTCCATACTTTTATACAAAGCGGAACGAATACAGGTCCGCATCGTGCAACCGCACGCGGAGCCGCACCGGTTTCCCGGCCAGTGCCGCCAGGTTACCGGCACCGTACCACCGCACACGATGTTCAATCTCGTTGCCGAAAAGCACTTCGCTATCCGCCAGCGAAAAGCCTTTGAACGGGTTCCCGCGTTCGTCGCACAGCTCGAACAACAGGGCGCCAGCCGCCGAGGTCGCGTAATTG
>CAIQLG010000298.1 GCA_903872565.1 uncultured Lentisphaerota bacterium
ATAGAGGTTCATGGAAAGTGTGCAGTCGGGAACGGTGGAGAACCTGCTGTCCACGTCCGCCAGCTGCACCGCCGGACAGGCATAGTCGCACCGTTTCCCCCCATTCCACTTCACAGAGCCGATGCCCCCGCTTTTGGCTTTCACATACCCCAGAGCCGGCAAGCTCCACTCCCATTCGAACCAGCGGGTCGACGAATTCTGCCAAATGGGTGACGGTAGCCAGCTATCATAATCCATGGCGTAGAAGGTGCATGCAGATCCGAGATTCTTGAGATTGTTGATACAGCTGATCTGTTTTGCAATGTCCCTTACTTTTTTGAGTGCAGGCAGCAACATCGCCATGAGGATGGAGATGATTGCAATCACCACGAGCAATTCGATCAAGGTAAACTTGATCGAATGCGCTCTCGTCTTCGTTTGAATCGCAATGCAATTATTCATTTTTTCAACTTCCTCCTTTTCTTTTTCTGATAGGTTTGTTCTCCTCTGAATGGCTACTTCCAGTTCTAAAGAGTCTGCTGAAATAATCGCGGCTTATCTTGCTGTATTGCTGATCAAGAACAATTCAAGAGGCTCGCTTCCGGCAGGGCGATAATGCAGCTTCCGGACTCTGTTCGAGACAAAAAAGCTGTCACCGCGACGAACAGGCTGTTCATCGGCGGCGGAGATGCTGCCATGTCCGGACGTGACGACAGCTATGTGCCAAGGAGTATCGCATGGAATCTCGAAATCGCCGTAGATTGTCAGCTTGTCAACACTGAAGCAATCGGTATGGGCCGCCCCAATCACAGATTCTATTTTAGCATTGGCCCATTGCTTTTTGGTCCTGGGTGACAGTTTCAGCCAAGCCATGATTTCATCCTGCGTATGTCCGCGATAGTCGAAGCAGGAAAAGGCGGTATCATGATCGAGACCGGCCCACATTTGCTTTTCTGTGAGGGTTATCCTGCCGATCTGACGTTCCGGCTGAATTACCAGGTCGGTCGGCTCCTGGACTTCGAGCAATAGAAGGCCTGGGCCTATGGCGTGGGGAATCCGTCCGGGAATAAAATAGACTTCACCGGGCTCGACTGGGAGTTTATGAAGACAGGCGGTCATGGTCGCAATATCCTGCTCCATCACCGCGCATCGGAACCGTTCCGAGGTGATGCCAGGCTTGAATCCAAGCAGGATATATGGCTTTTCCCCATTGATTTCACGGGTTGCCAGAATCAGCCAGGATTCGCTCTTGCCGTACTCGGAGCCAAAATGATGTCTGGCAAACTCTCGGTCTGGATGGCACTGTATCGGCAGCCGTATGGCGGAGTCGAGAAACTTGCAGAGCACGGCAGTGCCTGCTACGCGATTTGTCCCAAATGCTTCCGACGGATAGCGCCGCAGAAGATCGGCAAAGTGCAGATCTGTGCCACGTATGCATGAAAGTCCTTCGCTGGGCGACTGCTGCATCTCCCCATTATCTGCAAGAGTAACCGATGCCAGCCAGTCCTCGGGGAAATTAGAGTCTGCACCTTCGGCGGCTCCGAGGAACTCATCCAGTAGCTTGCCACCGAGATAGCAGCGCCAGACCCGTGCAGAGGCGAAAAACAATGGATTAGAGAGTAAATTCAGTTCGTCATTCATTTGAGATTCACCTCTAAATATTTTTAATGGATCATATCCTGATAGAGTATGGTGGGTTCTAATTCTATCTGGAAATAATCTTCAATTTAACCTATTCCAGGAGAATAATTTTTAGTTTCAAAAAGTGACAGACCAACTTTTCCAAATTCCACCATTGCCCCATAGTTTATATCTTCATTTCATTATTTGCAATCTTCACTTCATTATTTTCAGCAAGCAATCTAACAGACGCTATCATTGCACCAAAACAGAAATTTTTTAACCTTAACAGGAGGATTCACTGTGCCCAAAACACAAAGTAAAAATCCACGCCCAGAGGACGTGGCCTTGCTATGAGCCACCCATCCACCGTTGTTCGCAAACGAACTATGGTGGACACGTAGGGCGGCGATAATGGCGGGTCGAGTTTCATGCCACGCCATCTTGTCCCTCGTAGCTTGCAGAGCGGAGTGGAAAGTTGCCTTACGAAGGCGGGAACTCGACCGCAGGCAGAATTTCATTCTGACGCATTATTCTGGCGGAATCTAATTCCGCCACGGTCGAATAGAATTCGACCCTCCATCGAAAATAAACCTTCAGGCAAACCCTGAAGGACTCTGCCCCCGCCCATCCGCCTCCGTTCCTACGGCGGGACAGGAAGGACGGGGATTTCTGAGTTCAATTAAAACATGAAAGGTTTATAAGGAGTTAGATAAAAAATGGAATTTTTGGTTTTACTTCTGTAGTCCGTTCTGCCTGAGTTTAAAATTTCCGGCTTTTGTCCTGTCTGATGTCCAAAAAGATTTCAGAGGACAAACTTTTATTGAAGGAGACCAGCTTGCCAAATTCATGCTGAAACATTTTGCATATATGAACATCATGGTGGAAAACGGCTGGATTTCGGAAGATGGGATATCCGTGTCAGCCAGAAGATAGAAAAGTATTTCACGGATAATACGCGCCCAATAATATTCAATCAATAACTCCATGTAGAGGCGCTGGCAATGGAGAGAAGCAGAGGAATCAACAAACAATAACACAAGGAGGTGATTACAGGAGAAATTTCAGTCGAATAATTGTTAAATAGTGGTAAACTGGGGACGATCACACTTAACATATTTGTTATAAAATACATACATTACATAATATTATTCTTGTACTATAGAAATAATATGTTTATACGTTACCGTTAAGCTGGGTGGCGTGGACTGAGAAAAGGATCCTATACTTTTACTAATTGTCCAATAATGAGGTTGACATAGGTCTGCTTGTAGCAAACAAGATGTAGCCGCCCCTATGTTAGGCATAGCTGTCAAGCTAAGGCTAAAGAAGTGGAGTAAAAAG
>CAIQLG010000299.1 GCA_903872565.1 uncultured Lentisphaerota bacterium
GATTGAGGTGCTACAGAATGAGGAATGCATCGGCCTGATGCGCACATTTATAGAGGAAAAACCGGAGCTGTGGAGCGAGGACATCGGTGTGTAGCTGGAGATCGGACAAGTTATTTACGATTCGGAAATTCATGGAAATGTGCTTCGAACTTGTTGACTTGTAAATAGAACTGGTTAATTTAACAGACGGAGAGCCTGCTTCTTGAATGGCAAGAACTCGGGACTCTTGAGATCCTAAGAGCATATGAAAAACAAAATTCCTATCAAGCAATACAGGAGGATCATGAAACAGTGCGTGATGTCTATTGTCTTGGCGTTTCTGGCGAGTGTGGTTTTGTCGATGCCCGCACACGGAACCGACAAAAAAAATGCCCCCCATGGGAAATTGGCGGCGAAATACGAGAAGCAGCACAAGGAATTGACAGACAAGCCAACGATTACCGGCTACGACAAACTAATCCAGTGGTGCAAGCTAAATAAAATGAGTGTTGAAGCAGATGCTCTGCGACAGGAGAAGGCACTACTCGAATATCCGGGGAGGAAGGCTAAGGTAAAAACCAAGGACGTAAAGGCTTTGGGCGACTTGGCTAAATGGTGCGAAAAGAACGGCCTGGAGGAGCAGGCCGAAGAGTCGTGGAATGCCGTGATTGACTGCGATCCCGACAACGCAGAGGCACGGATTGGACTTGGGTTCGCCAAGCTGGACGGGCAGTGGATATCCAGTCTGGAGATCAGCAAACGCTACGTTGCACTGGAACCCGACCAGCGGAAGGATTTTTTCAACACCATTAAAAAGGCCGGCTTCAAAGGCACCAATGCGGATTTGGATGTTTACGTGTCATGGGTCAAGGCCCCAACGGGTCTGCTCAAGGATCAGCGGGTGCCTGACCGAGAGGAAAAAGACGCATGGTATATTGCTTCGGTTCCGGCGAACTATGATACGTTCGGGGAGCCACTGCCACTTGTGATCGTTCTACATGGAGGAGATGCTAACGATGGTGACGCCAACATGATGCTGGGGTTCACTTCATCTGCATCTGCCGCCTTTAAGAATTGCATTGTCATCCTTCCAAATCATATCAGAGGGCGTTGGAGCTGGATCGGTGCATTTGAAATGACCTATCTGCTCGATACAATAGGCGATGTTATGCATCGCTGGCGCGTGGATCAGCGGCGCATTTACCTGACTGGTTATTCTATGGGCGGCAATGGCGTCTGGGGATTTGGCACCCAATGTCATGAGCTCTTTGCGGCCATGGCGCCCATGGCCGGGTTCTGGATTACAAAATTCAATTTCCCGATGGCCACCTTGATTCCCAAACCGGTTTGCATTCTTCATGGCACGAAAGATCCCACAGTCCCGGTCCAAGGAGCACGCGATGCCTTGGCACTGCTGAAATCGCTTGGTGCTTCCAACGTAGAATTACGTGAATGTACCGAGTCAGGCCATGTTGTTCCGGAGGCAGAAATGGAGAAAGTCCGAGAGTGGCTCTTACAGTTCCGGAACAAAGAAAAGTTTGACATCGACAAATTGAGAAAACGAGTCGCCACTGTCAAATTCGGCTGGGGAAACATCGACTGATGCGGCATTCTGCCGCGCGGGGTCACAATCCCGCTATCCGTGTCGTATACTGGTCGTCTGGCCTTACCCGTCCAAAGAGGCACCATCCCGCCACCAGCAGCGCCATCGCGAAATTCCGAAGCCCGCTGCATAGTATGAAAACGCGTTTTCTTCCCAGGTGTGCCGCAGTCGGGGCAAAGCCCAACGCCAGCAAACCGCAAAAAGGGAATAGTGAGAGCAGCATTCCGAATCTATTTGTAAAAGTTAAGTGGCAATGCTATACTAACATAAAAAATAATTATGAGAGCTCGAAAAAATACACGCATCATCTTTGTCTCGGTTCTTATTTCCTGTGTTGTGCTTCTTTTTCTGGGAGTAAAGCTTAAATCCGCGGCTGAACAATCCGAAGATATTTCCAATGGGTCTTCTCTAATTCCTCATCGGCATCAAGATTCACTTGGCAAAAAAACAACACCACTTCCAGTTCAAGAAACTGCTTTGCCTGATAGTTCCACCGGAGGATCTGCCGCACCAGCACAAACAATACCTGTCAGCTCCAGTGCGCAGGTTCCCGACCGCAATGGTGGCATGCCTCGGGAAGTGCCGGAAAAAGTTCAATCATGGTTGAAACTTCCTCCGACTCCTGAAGCGTTTTCAGAAGGAATTGTATTTTTAAAAGATGCGGATCTTTCAGAAGTGGCCCGTCTGCTGGTTTTAGACAAACTTCATAGCTGGCGAAGACACCTGGGATCTGACAATATTAAAACACTGTTCGAACAAGTTGAACTTATCTCCGCCAACTCAGCTCAGCCCTCCAAGCTAAGGTCCCGTGCTCTGGGATCTATGGCCACATTGCTGGTTGCCATGCAGGAGCAAAATCTGGTTGTGAGAACCGATGTTGAAACCTACTTCCCATTTTTCATGAATGTTTCACAAGACAAGGAAGCTCCCACTGCCGTCAGAGGCGGGGCGATTAGAGCACTTGGAATTCTAAAAGCTGGATGTGCATCGGAAATGCTTGCAGAAACCTTGAATGCTCCCGAAAACATCAATGAGCCGCAGCTGGTACGCAATGCCAGCCTGGCGCTTGTGCAGATTCAAGGTGATGGAGCAGTCAAGCAGATTGGCAATATAATGGAGACAACAACAAATGAAGCCATTTTTGGAACTGCCGCATTTTCACTGGGACAGATACACACTCCGGATTCTTTAGTCGTCCTGGTCCGGACAGAGGCTCGTTTCCCGAATTCCGGATCTACAGACGCCTCCCTGGCAAACATGGAAGACACAATATTATCTATTCTCCGGAATCCCGATGATCCTAATCTCGTCTCGGCCGTCAAGGCAACCGAACACCTATGGAAGGATGGGCAACGTGAACGATATCTTCCGCTTTTGCGGTCACTATTGGCATCTGCGCAACTGCCTGTCAAAATAGCCGTGGCTGAAAGATTGATGAAAACAGCGCAGTCATTGCCGCCGGATAAACGGCAGCAAGAGTTGTCTTTAATTCTTCCGATAGTCTCAGACAATCGAGATCTTGCGGGATATGAAGATAAAATCAACTGCATAATGAATGGCAAGCCGCTTTTTCCTTCAGCAGATTCTGTTTCCACAACGCCGCGAACTATCGGCAACAAGTCCGGACAGGAATACGGGGATGCAGTATACCGGATACTAAAATCTGCCAGCTGGGCTGGCTACAACTACAACCATGCGGGGATTTTTGCAGGGCAATCCCTAGGGACGAAACGATGCATAGAAGCTGACACATTCACCGGCGACACAACGATAGACAATGATTTCGCAAATTCCTTTACAGACTATGGCAGCGACTATTACGGGGCATTCCAGTTGTCCAACAGGACGCTGACTTTTGGCCAGCGGAGAGCCATCCTGGCGACAGCCCGGCAAATAGCTGACGCAGATATTCCATATACATTTTTCAGCGCCCTTGATCCGACTACGGCTCAGCGTCCGGTGGAAATTTCCAATATTGACAATATCCGTTGCGATGGTGTTGTAGAATACTGCTACGAAAATAACAGTTATCAGTCG
This sequence comes from uncultured Lentisphaerota bacterium, assembly GCA_903872565.1. Taxonomy (GTDB): domain Bacteria; phylum Verrucomicrobiota; class Lentisphaeria; order Victivallales; family GWF2-50-93; genus CAIQLG01. Next base: position 3,620 of record CAIQLG010000299.1, read on the forward strand.
TGGTGGAACACGGGTTCTCCTAGCCATTGGGACATCTCCTTGTACCCTGAAGAGCATAATGACACCCCGGATTTCACAGTCAATCCGGACGTAGAAGAGTCTCCCTGGGCGCAACGTGGGGCACCTTCGTCTTCAGATGAAGGCCCTGGATTCAGCGGAGACAATCCCCATAACGCATACTTGAGCAAGTCGGCAATCACTGAAAATCCCACCTGCCAGGCAAGTTATGTCTACAACGGTGGAAATCTTGATGTTACCGTCAATGCGACAGACGTGTCTGGCATAGCTCGTATCGCCTATAAGATCAACGCATCGGGCACTTGGCAGTATACCGATTGGCAGACACAGTATCCAACTTCAGATTCATATTCCTGCAAGTTCAGCATTACAAATTCATGCACACTATATTATTTTGCAGAAGACAATGGCGGAAATTTCCCGGCATCCGCGACCGGAATCAAATTTAGCACGGTAAATTCGTCGGCAGGAACCGGTGGAACAATAACTCCAGCTACCAGCCTGATTGTGCCCGATGGCGAAAATCGTGATTACAGCGCAGCTCCAGATGCGGATTACGCGGTTGAAATGTGGCATTTGGACGGCAGTGTCGTACGGACAGGAGGCGAGAGTTACACGTTGACAGACATACAGGCAGACCATGATCTGCAAGTGACATTCACATATCTCCCCACCGCCCACAATCTTACTGTAAACTATGGTTCCGGAACTGGTCCCTATGCGGTGGAAACGGTTGTGCCCATCTCCGCCGACACCCCTACCTCTGACAAAACTTTCGACAAATGGACCGGCGACACGCAATACATCGCAGATGTCAACTCAAGTTCCACGACCGTCACAATGCCGGCTGCCGATGTCATTGTCACTGCAACATACAAAGACTTGCACCCCTCCTGGACTCTTACGATCACGGTAGATCCTTCTGATTCGGGGATCACATCTCCGCCTATGGGTGCGTATACTGTCAGCGCAGATAAATATTTCTCCATTTCTGCCACTGCGAATCAGGGATATGTGTTTTCGAACTGGACCGCCACAGCCAATGCTACATTGAAGGATGCGAACTTCGCAAATACCAGCGTCGCTATTGGAGCAGATGCGACAGTGACCGCCAACTTCGCCCGGATCGTCACCTTGACGATGGCGGCAAGTCCGGATGCGTCAGGCACTACGAATCCGGCGGCGGGAGCGCACAATCTGGCGGCCGGAGCTGCCAGGACAATCACTGCGATTCCAGCACATGGATACAAGTTTGTCAACTGGACCGCCACAGCCGAGGCAACCATTGCGGATGCTACAAGGCCGTCTACAACTGTCACATTGTCGGACGGTGCCACCGTGACGGCCAACTTCGAGGCGATCCCAGCGACGGCGCAATTGACGATTGCGGCAAGTCCCGGCAGCGCCGGAACCACGACGCCCGCCCTGGGAGTATGCCAGGTCAACACGCAGGAGGCGGTAAGCATTGCCGCCATCCCGGCCAGCGGCCATCATTTCCTGAACTGGACTGCGACCGCAAATGCTAGCATTGCAAATCTAATTTCGGCCAGCACCACAGTGTCGCTGCTCGGAGATGCCACCGTTACTGCGAACTTCGAGGCCGAGCAGGCTACCGCCCAGCTCACGATGGCGATAAGCCCCGCCGAATCGGGAACAACTGTTCCCACACAAGGGACTGCCACTGTTGTCAATGTCGGTGCCGCCACGGACATAGCCGCCACACCCTCCACCGGCTTTTCATTCGTATGCTGGACTGGGAGCAATGCAAACGCCCTCTTCACAGATTGCAGAGCCGCAAGCACCACCGCAATAATCACCGGCAATGTGACAGTCACCGCCAACTTCGATCAGGGAGTGTTAGAAGATAAAGTGTCAGTCGGGAAAATATACGCCTTGAACATTTCTGACATCCAGTGGCCTCCGCTGGCTCAGACTCTTGCGAATTTCGCGAAAAAGCCGAAGGTCTACGCCACCTACAAGGATCCGATTAACAAGAATGACAGGAGCAGCACTCTGAATGTTCTTACGAGGATAGAAAAGGGCAAGCCTGTTGACAGTGTTGCTTGCGAATGGACCGGAAAGATCGCGCTCCTGGACAGGAAAGTCTGGACTGCGGACAAGACCAGGACGACACAGCAGATACTCGAGGCCAATCAGCCGGCGCCTCTAATCTGCGGACTATTTGTTTCTGGAGAGGACGGCCAGAAGGTTAAAGTGAAGAACATTGACACGCATATTAATGTTGCTCTGCAGCCGCCGGAGATCTCCTGCGTGCAAAACAATTATGGGCAGACAGTCAGCTCTATCGCAATCGGAGTTGCTCCACAGAAAATTACAATTGTCGGCAAACTGTTCGGCAAGGCGGTTCCCTCAGCCTGGATGGAATACGTTAATGAAAAAGGCGAGGTGAAGCAACTGAAGCTGAAGCTCGACAATAAGACACCTCTCAAACACAAGGATGCCGCGGGCAAACCAAGTTACATGGACATCGTCACCGGAGTCAGCGAATTCGCGGTGCTTATTCCTGCGGATGGAAAGCTGCCGAAGGGCTGGCAGCCCGGAGAGCACGACATCGTCATAGACAACAAGGTCTGCCGTGCGACGATAGTGTTCCAGACGGAGAAGTGATCTGTCTGGGGACAGGGCATGTTCTTGAACTTAATCCGCGGCGCCGGGACTAATACCATATTTTTTCCCGCGAAACACGCGAAAAATACAATTTCCTATACGATTTAATTAGGCGGCATTTGCCGCAACTTTTTATCGGGGTCGGGGTCGCTATCGGGTTCGGAATCGATGCATTCCTTCTTTCGATCCCAATACCGATTCCGATACCGACGCCGAGTTGGTTTCGTTTCAACAAGTTTGAAATTACTTAGCATGTGAATTAACCGGCTACGCCAGGACTTATTCCTTTACAGCCCTGCAAGGGCGAAATCCCTAAGCCCAGGGCATCGCCCTGGGACAAGGTGGCATTATTTCTCAAAGCCCTGAAGGGGCGCAATATATGTCTTTATTACGCCCCTTCAGGGCTCTATCTTGTTGTGTCCCTTACCCCAGCCCGATGGGCTATCTACTATACGCATTTTTTACAGACAGCAGATTGCCAAAAAGTAGGCCAAGTCTCGATGAGACTTGGCATGTCTGGTTTCATCGAAACCAGACCTACTCTTGCGAACTACGCGGGTCAGACCCCGATCATTCGATCAGGAAGCCAGCGCCTTGCGGAGTTTAGCTGACAGGACTTCCGCTGAAAATGGTTTCTGGATGAAATGGATGCCTTCATGCAGCACCCCGTTGCCTGCAATGATATCGATGGTGTATCCAGACATGAACAGGCACTTGATGTCGGGCCGCATGGAGATTATTCTGTCTCTCAGATCTCTGCCGCTCATCTCAGGCATGACCACATCGATCAGCAAAAGATGGATGTCACCTTTATATTCTTCTGCAAGCATGATCGCCTCTGGAGGAATGCACGCCGACAGCACGGTATAGCCCAGTCCTTCAAGCTGGACTTTCACAATTCGGCACATGGACTCCTCGTCCTCCACAAGCAGGACAGTTTCGGTTCCCATAAGGATTTCTTGCACTTTTGCATTTCCATCGCTTCCAGCATTTTCCGACACATGCCGTGGCAGATAGATTTTAAATGTCGTGCCTTTCCCCGGCTCACTGGACGCATTGATGAACCCGTTGTTCTGTTTCACGATGCCGAAGACGGTGGCAAGCCCGAGCCCGGTTCCCTTCCCGAACTCCTTGGTCGTGAAGAACGGCTCAAAAATGTGCTCCAGAGTTTTCTTTTCCATGCCGCAGCCGTTGTCGCTGACAGACAGTACGACATATTTTCCTTGAATGGAATCTGGGTAAGCCTTGCAAAAAGACTCGCCCACCTCCGTATTGGCCGTCACTATCGTCACCTTGCCGACATCGGAAATCGCGTCACGGGCATTGACAAGCAGGTTGGCCAGGATCTGGTCGATCTGCGAGGGATCCATCTTTATTTTCCAGAGATTTGCGGCAGGTTTCCATGTCAGTTGTATATTTTCGCCGATGAGCCTTTGGAGCATCTTAAGCATGCTGGCAATGGTATCGTTCAAGTCGAGAACTTTTGGAGCTACGATCTGCTTGCTGGCGAATGCAAGAAGCTGCCGGGTGAGATCAGCGGAGTGGTGTCCGGCATCCAGTATCGCCTTAAAATATGCATAGTTCGGGTCGGACGGCTCCAGGCACTTCAATGCCATCTGCGAATATCCGGTGATTATAGACAGCATATTGTTGAAATCGTGGGCGATTCCGCCAGCCAGTTGACCAATGGCCTCCATCTTCCGCGACTGGCTGAGCTGGGCTTCCAGTTTTTCTTTTTCTTTCTCCTCCAGCTTGCGCTCGGTGATCTCGAGCGTAACACCAATATATTTGATCAAGTTGCACTGATCGTCGAAATACGGCTGCGCTATGTTGCAGATGTCGCGTACACTCCCGTCGAGGCGCACAATCCGATGCTCGCATTCAAAGACCAAACCGGCTTGCAGTGCCGCAGCTAATTCCTTAGCCACACGGGCGGCATCATCAGGATGGAAATGCTTTTCCATCAGTTCGGTAAAACTCGGCGACTGTGACCCCGGTTCCAGTCCGTAGATGCGGAATTCCTCATCCGACCAGACCGTTTCACCTGTGGCGACGATGTATTCAAAGCTGCCCTGATGCGCGATTCGCTGGCCTTCCAGCAGAATCAGCCGCATGCGCTCCAGCTCCTTTTCCGTCTGTTTTCGCTCGGTGATGTCAGTGACGACATGTACAGCGCCGGCGAACTTTCCGTCCGCATCCAGGGTTGGATCCACGGCGACATGAAAGAAATTTCCTCCGATTTGCAGTTCAGTGCTCTCGTGCCGCAGGCTTTTCCGGACACGCATGGTGGGGCATTCGGAGATAGGCTCCAGCATACCGTGCGCAATCTCCCAGCAATGCTTGCCGACCATCTCTGCACATGGCCTGTGAAAATAAAGCTCCGCCGCCTTATTTGAGCGCAAAACTATATTGTCCTTATCCAGAATCCAGATGGCCTCGCTCATGGAATCAAAGGTGCGCTGCCACTCCCGCGACAAACGGATGAATGCCTCCTCCATATCCTTGCGCTCGGTGATGTCGCTGATAATTATGTGGCACAGTGGCACACCACTGGGATCTTGCCCGGCGGTTGCCGCAAGATGCGCCCAGAATACTGTCCCGTCACCCTTCAGCATACGCAGTTCGAATGACTGCGGGACATTAGTCTCAACGAGCTGTTTGCGGTGGAGGTAGTAGATGTCATGGTCCTCTTTGAAGATGAACTGGGGAAGGAGTCGTCTGGCCAGCGAATTCCGGGGCACGCCCAGCAGAGAGGTGGCGGTGAGGTTGCCTTCTAGAATCAGTCCTTTTTCGCTGATGGTGAAATATCCGACAGGTGCGAGATCGTAGAGGTCGAAATAGCGGGCCCGCACGGCATCCAGCTCCGACTGCGAAGTTCGCAGTTCCTCGTTTTGCATTTCGAGTTCGATCTGATGCATGCGAAGTTCGTGGAGATTACGCTGCGCTTCCCCGGACAAGAAACTGTCCATATTTTCCGTATGCAGAGAACTGCCAGCTTTTTCCTCCGCCCGCTTGCGCAGTTCGGAGGCTTTTTCTGAAATTTTCTTTTTTTTAGGCATTAAAATCTCCTTTGGCTTATGAGGCCATGGGAGTTATGGGACTTACATTTTCCATTGCCTTCTCTCCCGTTTTTCCCATTCCTCCCCTAACTTTCCTTCATCATTGGACATTCACTGTTCTCTGCTCCCTGTTCCCTGTTTACTCTTCCCTGTTTTCCGTGCCAAGACATGTCCGATCGCATTCTCAAGTTTGGCGAACTCATAGGGCTTGTTCAGAAAAAAGTCTGGCAATTCTGGGTGTTCGCCCACCATGACACTGGCCTCGTCGTATCCGCTGGCCAGGACCACTGGCAGGTCGTGCCGGATGGCTCTGAGCGCAGAAATTGTCTCCCATCCGCCCATCCTTGGCATTGTCAAATCGCAAAGCACGCAGGTGATTTTGTCCTTGTGCTGTCCGAAAATCTCCACAGCCTCGAGACCGTCCTTGGCCTGAAGCACTGTAAATCCAAGATTGGCAAGCATATTCTCGGTTATTTCACGCACCGCCTCATCATCTTCCACCAGCAATACCGTGCCCACCTTGAGGGGCACTGGGGACTTCCCAGGCTTGTCTGATCTCTCCGATCTGTCCGACTTGTCCGAGCTTTCCGACAGCGGGAAAAACACACTGAAGACGCTTCCACCGCCAATCTTGTTCTCCACTGTAATTACCCCTTTATGAGACTTCACGATTCCAAGAACTACAGGAAGCCCCAACCCCCTTCCGGTGAACTTTGTGGAGAAAAACGGGTCGAACAACTTATCCATGTCCTCTGCCTGTATCCCGCAACCGGAGTCCATTACCTCCAGGCAGGCATAGCGCTGTTCCTCGACAATCCATTCAACAGGGAAGCGGTGTGAAGCCGGGATATCCGTCGGAGAAACCGTTTTGACGCCCAGGTGAATGGTGCCGGCCTTGTCGCTGATGGACTCCCATGCATTGCTTACAAGGTTGCTCAGGATCTGCTGAATCTGTTTTACGTCTCCCCTGATGACAGGACTAGGAGATGGTAATTCAAGTTCCAGAACAACGTCCCGGGGCTTCCCTTCCTGGAGGATAGGCAGGCTCATGCGGCATAGTTCGGCAATATCGACGACTTCAAGTTTAACTCGTTTTTGCCCGAGGTAGGTAATCAGAAAAACGCTGACTTCCGAAGCCTTTTTAGCCGCCTGCATGGCTGCTGCAAGGTTCTCGGCATGGGAATCGCCAGGTGGCAATTCGGCAATGACCATCTCCAGATATCCTATCACTACATGGAGCTGGTTGTTGAAGTGGTGGGCGATGGCTCCTGCCATCCGGCCCAGACTCTCGGCTTTCTGAAGCTGTCGGCTCTGCTCTTCAATCTTCAACTTGTCCAACTCCAACTGCTTGTGCTCGGTGATGTCCGTAAATACCACAATCCCGGCCACAACCTTGCCCTGCTCATTCTTTATGGGCGCGGCGTTGGCACTGACAATGCGATCATCGTTATCGGCTCTGCGTATGATGAACTCCCTGGAGCATGTTTCACCGAAGAGAATGGCGCGGGTCAAAGGTACTTCATCGGCTTTCAGCGGGCTGCCATCAATATCCAGGAGCTGCCAGCTTCTTACATACTTATCAATTCCCACCCCATTGATAACCGATTGCCGGTCACCTCCACGTATGAACAGACCCGCATCGTTCACATAGCGAAGTACGCCGTCAGGGGCATCGGCAATGGCAATACCTGCCGTGCTATGATCCATGGCAGCTTTCAGCATTGACTGGGACTGGAAAAGTGCCGCTTCGTTCCGCTTGCGCTCGCTGATGTCACGGGCAATCGTCGCCGCCCCTGTGATTTCCCCGTTGCTACTGAGTATCGGGGAGATAGTAAGTGAGACATCTATCTTGCTGCCGTCCTTCCGTGTCCGCACCGTTTCAAATGCAGATATGGCTTCACCTCGTCTTATCCGGTCCAGGATATGTGACATTTCGTCAGGATGGCCTGCAGGAAAGAGCACAGAGATGGGCTTCCCAACCGCTTCTTCCGAGGAATAGCCGTATATTCTTTCAGCTCCCCTATTCCATGAGGAAATAATCCCGTTGAGAGTTTTCCCTATGATGGCGTCTTCCGACGATTCCACAATGGCAGATAAATACCCGCGTTCCTTCTCCGCCAGCTTGCGTTCAGTGATGTCCTCCAGCACAGCAGTGAAATAATCCACCTTGCCGTCGGCTTGCCTTACGCACCCCACAGCAAGATTGATCCAGATGACATTTCCATCCTTGCGGATAAAACGCTTCTCCACCTGATACTGCCCGACCTGACCGGAGAGCATGCGTTCAAGCTGTTCGATATCTGCAGCGAGATCGTCAGGGTAAGTCATTTCCGACCAGGTCATTTGAAGTATTTCATCCCGGGAATATCCGAGTATCGAACAGATCCGATCATTGACTTCAATCCATCCTTTTTCCAGTGATGTGATGGCAATCCCGTGCAGCGGCAGATCAAAGTAGCTGCGGAAGCGAGCCTCGCTTATGCTCAGGGCGTTCCTTTCCTCAATGAGTTCTTGGGTTCTAATGAGGACAATTTTTTTTAAGGAGCGGGACCATATGACCGATGCCAGAAGAAGCAGCACCATGGAAATTGCGACGGCGGCAACATATATGATGACTGACCGATAGTTGGCATATTTCTCGTATGGTCCGATCCATTTCGACTGGATTTCCCTGTATCCGCCCGTTTTCTTCAGGACGGCCAGCGCGGATATGAAGCTTTCAAGCACCTCTTCTTCCCTGCCTCTTAGCACGGAATAACAACATTCGGATGACAAGACAGGGGCACCGGAAAGTTTGAGGTTTTTCCAGCTGTTCTTATCGATAAAATAAAGGGCGGAGATTTCCGACACAAGGGCACAGTCGCCTTTGCCTTCGGACAAAAGACGTAGCGCATCCTCCTGGGAATCTGTGAGAACAAGTTGTTTGCCATATCCATCTTTCACAGCCAGATCGCACATTATGTCGCCTTTCATCGCCAGTATCGACTTGCCCTTGAGATCGGTCATGCCTTTCAGCGCGTCCGAGTTCTTCCTGGTGACAATTACATGGTCAACAACCGTATGTGGCGGGGAGAAGCAGAAAACCTTGTCCCTTTCCAAGGAATAGGACATGCCTTGGACAATGTCTATTCTCCCGCTCTGAATATCTTCTAGAATTTTGTTCCAGGGGCCAAGCTGGATGTCGACGGAAACGCCGATCTGTTTTGCGAGCGCTCTGGTGAGATCCACATCGAGTCCGGCGGGCAGGCCATTGCTGTCGATAAATTCCCATGGCGGACGGTTGTCGTCTCCTCCCACAATGATACGGCTATTATTTAGTTCCATGGCCTTCAGGGGGGAGAACCATTTTGCCTGAAGTTGGTGGAAGGTGCCGTCGGCCATGACAATTGAAAGTCCCTCATTGAGCAAAGAGAGCATATCCTTGTCCCCTCTGCGGACGGCAAAGCAGAAATATTGGACGAAGTCGGGGAGCGGAGTGGCGATTTTAAGGTTTGAGATTTTATATTCCTTCATCAACTGGAGCGAGAGCAGCCGCTGGATCACGAGCGCGTCATACTTGCCGGAAGAAAGCTCGCGCATCGCCTCGCTGAACGTCTTCCTGGAAACGATTATAGCACCCAGATTGGCCTGCCGCATATATTCTTCCGAGTAGTCTCCTTTCAGGACAAGAACCTCTTTGCCCTTGAGATCAGATGCGCTCCTGATGTCGGTGTTGCCGCCCCTGACGACGATGGCACCATGCATCGTAAGATACGGGAACGTGAAGTCGTAGAGTTTCTCGCGTTCCTCCGTCCTGGCCACCAAGGGAAGCACCTTTATTTTCCCATCCACCAGTTCCTGTTTCATGTCGGCCCAGTATCCGGCCTTGAAGGAGGCTTTGCGACCTACCGCCTTTGCTGCGGCCCGCATCAGCTCTACTGCAAACCCATCGGCCTCACCACTTTCCTTGGCGATGCAGTATGGGGGATAGTCGTATTCGCATCCGGCGAGGAGTTCGTCATTTTCGACAGGATCAGGCTGTGACGGGACCTGAGAGAATGCAACGACAGCAGAAAGAAAGAACATCGCAAGCAAAACGGAAATAAATTTTGAAGTCTTAGACATGACACAACCTCTCCAATGTCAACATACCCGACAGTTGAATCTAAACCTACGGTTCGAGATTGTCAATAGCAATATCTGGTATTTTAACGACTTATGGCAATGTTTCACTATGATGAAAGAGTCCTGGGTGGTGACGATTTCGGAAACTAAAAAACAAAAGGCGATCAGAAAGATTTTGCCGGCCACCAGGAAGGCGGCGGCAAATATCGAGACGGCGGCATTGAATATTCCATCTGCAGGATTATCTTTAAAGCTTTAATGTACATGAAATGATGACTGTCAACTGGAGGAACAGCATGCATTTGAGACTGGACAGCAATATCAAAGGCGGTATGAAGTTCGTCTTGTTTAGGCTATTGCGGATTTCATTGTGGGCATTGGTCCTGTGCCTGTCCCATGTTTTGCGCGGTGAGCCCGCGGAAGGGCAGATCCTCAAGATCGGAACATTTCAGGATCCGCCTTTCGTAGAAAATGATCATGGCAGTATGAAAGGGTTCACCGTTGATCTGTGGGAGAACATAGCCAATCGTATCGCCACGCCATATGAATGGAAGCAATACGACAATGCGGACAGCCTCCTGAAAGCTGTCGTCAAAGGCGAGGTGGATGTTGCCGCGGCAGATCTAAGCATCACAAGCGAGCGGCATCAGCTCATGGATTTCAGCCATCCTTATTTCGAGACCGGGCTACGCATCATGATCAGCGAGAAACGCCATGTTGGTTTTGTCTTTCTGCTAGGGCGCTTCATCGACTCAGGCCATCTGCAGATCATTTCGATATGCCTTCTCGTGTTGCTCGCTGTCACATTGGTCGTCATGGTTGCCGAGCGCCGCTTCAACAAAGAGTTCCCGAGTGGCAAAATCGAGGGGTTCGCGGAATCTCTTTTCCACGTGGTTTCAGTGCTTCTGAAAGGACAGACCAACCACAAGCCCATACCCGGGGCGGCCGGCCGTTTTTTCACGGTGCTATGGATGATATGCGGTGTCAGCACCGTCTCCTATGTGACGGCCGTCGCCGCCAGCGTGATGACCACATCTGCTCTGCATCAGCAGATCAACGGCCCTTCCGATCTTCAGGACAAGTCGGTCGGGACGATAAAAGGAGCCACAGGACAGATCTACCTTTCGCGGAAAAATATTTCCTGCCAGCTGTTCTCCAATGTTCCGGAGGCGGCTGATGCCTTGACCAAGCGCTATATCGATGCGATAGTTTATGACGCACCGGCGCTAGAATACTATGACGAACATCACCCGGAACAACCAGTCACAGAGGTGGGGCCTCTTTTTGACAGGCAGGTATATGGTTTCGTATTCCCTCTCGGCAGCAAACTGCGCTGGAAAGTTAACGGGGAACTTCTCAAGATGATCGAAAACGAATCGCTGGAGAAGCTGCGCATCCAATATTTTGGAAACACCCGTTAAACAGACATGGCACATGGCAACCGGAATTTCAAGATTCCCGGAAGATATCGCTGGATCACGGTTCTCTGAAAAGAAAAAAATGTAAAAAGTGCAAGTTGCATTCTTCTGTCGGAATTGGTACACCTTTAAATCCTGGATGGAAAAATAATCACAACAACGGAATCTATTTCAGCCTTAATTGAAAAGGCCATTGCAGCCCGCGAGCATCTCCTCGATGTCCGGCACGAGGCCGCCATCCGGTTGTTCAATGGCTTCCTTGAAGGAACCCCGGATATTGTGGTTGACCTTTATGCAACGACCGCAGTCATCCATAACTATGCCGATCCGGTAGAACATGGAGTAGCGGCAGTCGATGAAGCTTCGCGTGTCCTGCAAACCTGCCTGCCCTGGATCCGTGTGGTAATATTAAAAACTCGTAACAGTCCGCTGGCGGAGGAGAGACGTGGAAGAATACTTGCCGGATTCATTCCCGACCGGGCGGTACGGGAGCATGACGTATGGTATGCGGTTGATTTGCGTATGAACCGTGATGCCAGCCTGTATCTCGACACTCGCAACCTGCGCGGCTGGGCACTGCAACATTTGAGAGGGAAAACCGTCCTGAACACTTTTGCGTATACTGGCAGCCTCGGAGTTGCAGCACTGGCCGGTGGTGCGACACGGGTGGTACAGCTTGACCACAACGGCCTTTTCCTTAATCTCGCGGAAAGATCGTATGAAATGAATAAGCTTCCTGTTTCGAAGAAAGACTTTATCGTCGGAGATTTCTGGGACCAGGTCAGCAGGCTCAAGCAAAATGGCAGACATTTCGACTGCATTTTTATTGATCCGCCATTTTTCGCAGTAAACCAGAAAGGAACAGTTGACATGGTCAACAACAGCGCCAGAATGATTAATAAGATAAGGCCGCTGGTTAACTGCGGCGGACATATAGCCACCATCAATAATGCATTGTACGTCAGCGGTAGGGAATATATGGAAACACTGGACAAACTATGTGCTGACGGGTATTTGAGAATTGTGGAATTAATTCCAGTTCCGAATGACTCTACAGGATATCCGCAAACGCGGACTGGCACTACCATCACCGATCCCGCCCCATTCAACCATTCCACAAAAATAGCGATTCTCGAAGTCCTGCGAAGGAAAGGATGAATTACAAGAAATTTTATTTACTGATTCTTTTCTGCTGAAATTCGAATGACATATTTGCCTTTCTACAAAATGCGATTATCTTATGGAATACTAAACATATAACGGGGGGGCAAAGACTTTATGACTTACATCTTCACAGGGCTGGGAATTGTGATGGGCCTATCTCTTGCCATCTCGCTTTTCTTCAATGGATTCAGCACGACGAACATCCATCTCACCGCATATGGATTCATCCTCGCAGGTCTCGGATATCTGATCGAACTCATCAAGAAAAGAGAGAAAGAGATTGACATGAACCTGGAATATGTCATAGAAAAGAAAATGAAGACTATAACAGAAGAGGTCAAATCAGTCCGTCTCATGATGCTAAAACTCGAAGACCGCAGGATACAGAAAGACATAGAAGCCTCGCAGGGACCTGCTCCTTCCAACAACCACTCCCCTTCCGGCCCGATCGCCCCGATATCAATTCCTACCATACGTTCCAAGTGATGTCTTTTTCACGTATGAGTTCAGTAAATACGTACACATCAGCTTACCGTACTGCTCGCAACCGTATGAAAACAATAGATGAATTTGTGGTAGTGGCTACCCCGCCAGGATTCGAACCTAGACTAAATGCGCCAAAGGCATTTGTGCTACCATTACACCACGGGGTAGTTAGAAAGTGAAACACAAGGAACACTTGTCTTTTCCGCAAGCAACAGAATATAATATTGGTTTCCGACAAGTCAATACTGGAAATATTCGCCGCATCCCGGAGTTCATGGATTTTTCACATCTTTCGAGGATTTCATAACCCTGTGATGTATAAATCCATACACAACGACGGTTATGACGAGGCCAGCAATTATATATGGATAGCTGTGATGCAGGAGTTTGATTCCCCTGTGCACCAGTTCCGGATAGGTCATGTCCTTCGACAAGGATCCCAGATAAAAACCTATACCAGCAAGAATCGCGCACCAGATGCCTGCTCCGAGTGAAGTGAAGAAGGCGAATCTTCCGTGTGGCATTCTCGAAAGCCCCGCCGGGAGCGAGATGAGATGTCTTATCCCAGGAACTAAACGACAGATGAAAGTTGTGACATCGCCATATTCAAGAAAAACCTCCTCGGCCCTGTTCAGCGCTTTCTCAGGAAGAAAAAAATATTTCCCATATTTGTAGAGCACCGGCCTGCCAAGCCACAATGCAAAATAGTAGTTGAAATATGCACCAGCGAGCGAACCGGCTAGACCACAGGATATCGCAATGCTCATGTCAATCAGCGGATGTCCGGTCGTCAGTTCCCCTCGCACGGCAAGAAATCCCGCAGGAATCATGACGACTTCGCTCGGAAGCGGGAAAAACGAGCTTTCGATCGCCATCAGCACGAATATGAGGACAAAGCCCCATGTGGCCGCATGAGACGCGGCAAGCTGGATGTAATTAATAAGAAATTCTATCATTTTCCACTCCACGTTGAAAAACAGACTTAAGAAGGTAATTTATGAATTCCCAATTGCAAACACCTCATGAAATTAAAAACTGGAAATTGAAATGCATCAGATGCTATTCACAATAGGCCCCCTTAAAATAACCTGTTTCGGGGTTATGGCCGCCTGCGGATTCCTTTCCGCATCAATTCTGCTCTTCGTGAACAGAAAGTCGAGAGACATTTCCGCTGACGCCATAAACGATCTCACTCTCTATTCGATAGTAGCCGGCATTCTGGGTGCCAGGATCTTCTATGTCATTCAGTTCTGGCCAGAATACAGAAACAATTATTTCCAAATATTTAGGATTGATCAGGGGGGGCTAGTTTTCTATGGGGGATTCTTCGCCGCCCTTGCGACACTGTATATCTACTGTAAAAAGAAGAATATCTCATTCCTGGGAGTGATTGACCTGGTTGCTCCGTGCCTGGCTATAGGACACGCCTTCGGCAGAATCGGCTGCTTTCTCAACGGTTGCTGCTACGGAAGGCCCACAACGCTCCCCTGGGGTGTCGAGTTTCCGCAGGAGTCGTTTCCATTCCAAGCTTATCCATTCGAAAAACTGCACCCCACACAGCTTTACGAGTCGGCATTCAATTTTCTGCTCGCCATCGCGCTCGTCATTATCCTGCGGAAATCCAAGACAAAAGGGATCACGGCCGCGACCTATCTGATAACCTATGGAACAGGCCGTTTCATAATCGAGATGTTCAGGGGAGACAATGCCAGATTCATGAATCTCATCACCATCTCACAGTTCATCGGGATCATCCTTATTGCCGCGGGGATATATACCTTCTTCATAAGCCGCAAACTGAACGAATCAGTTAAAGAACCGGATGCAAAGTAACCTTTTGACATGAACACCCAATATCCAACACTCAATTTCCACCCGATGAAGGCCAGAAAATAAACTTGGAAACTGGAAGTTCCGTGTTGGTTATTGGATATTGCATTTTTGACCATAAAACACCTTAAATAGAAGTACGATTGAACATGAGCGAAGACCCTGAAAATGAAGATGTTACAGAAATTATCTCCGGCGCGGAGGATTGCGGCTCACGGCTGGACAAGTTGCTGTCGCTGAAATTCCCCTTATTCTCCAGGAGCCACTTTCAGAGACTCATAAAAAATGGCCGTGTGCTCTGCGACGGCCATGGATGCACTCCTAAGACAGAAGTCAGGAAAGGCATGATAATCACAATCCGGTGGGCACAGGTAGAAGACAGCATCCCGAAATCCGAGGATGTCGAGCTGAAAATACTATATGAGGACGACGATCTGCTCGTGCTTGACAAGCCTGCGGGAATTGTTGTGCATCCCGCCGCAGGAAACCGCTCCGGTACAATCGTCAACGCCCTGCTCGGCAAATTTGCGGATTTCGCGGAAAAGATGGACGACACGGAACGGCCAGGCATTGTACACAGGCTGGACAAGGACACTTCGGGATGCATCATCATCGCGAAGAATCCATCCTCGAAATTCCTTCTTTCAAAACAGTTTGCGGAAAGAAAAATCAAAAAGACCTATGCTGCAATCACATATGGCCATCCGGCGAGGGCCATCCTTGAAATCAAGACCCTCATCGGAAGGCATGCCGTCAACAGAAGGAAGATGGCGGTTCTAGAGAGGTCTGGCAAGGAAGCCATAACCTCGTTCAAGACAGTCAGAAAAGGTTCAGTTGATGGGATTCCGGTGGCTTTTCTGGAGGTCGGGATAAAAACTGGAAGGACGCACCAGATAAGGGTACATCTCGCGCATCTCAAGATTCCAGTGCTTGGAGACAATATTTACGGGGGACATCAGAAGCTGTTTGCACCCAGACATATGCTGCACGCATGGAAGCTGGAGTTTCCCCATCCGCGAACCAGTGATACGATCAAGGTCGAGAGCCCCCTCCCCCGAGACATGGCGGAAATTCTCGGGAAAATGAGCCCTTGAATATTGGGCTTTGAGCTATGGAAGAAACATAATGCGTCAGTATTTGGTGGTGGAGGGCCACGCTCTGTCGTGGCCTTAGGCGGACGTGAC
>CAIQLG010000300.1 GCA_903872565.1 uncultured Lentisphaerota bacterium
GATGCTTGTCCACTTGAATGACGCGGAGTTCATCTACCCTGGCACGGAGTTGCGAATGGTCTACAAGATGCTCGCACCGGCATCGTCCGGTGACTGAAAACCATACAACCTCTTTTTCCACGAATCAAGAAGTCTGAGATTCGACTATTTTTTTATTTCTGCTTGAATTTTCCGAAAGCTGTTGTACCTTAGGGGTTTTGCGGGATCAAGTCTGTGAATCTCAATACAGTTCAGACCTGTTCTGCAGATCCGCCGAAGCTTCAAAGTTACAACTCTTTGTCCGCGCCTAACAGTGCTCCATAGTGGAATAAAGCGGGCGACAATCCCATTGCCGGCATATGATTAATAATTTTGATTGGAGGGAGAAAAAATCTGGCATGGCGGAGTTGAAACTGCAAAGATGAAACTGTTGACATCATCGTGATGTCAACTAATGATTTAATTTTAATATGACGAAAGAACAAATGACAGAAAACACTTTTTACGGGCTTGGGATAGCACCCGGGCTGATCGATGTTATCAACTCACTCAAATTCACGGTTCCCACACCAATTCAGCACAAGGCTATTCCTCCTGCGATCGAAGGCAAGGACATCATTGGCATTGCGCAGACAGGGACCGGCAAGACGCTGGCCTTCGGGATACCGATGGTTCAGAAAATAGCAGCATCCAATGGCAAACGGAAGGGGCTTATTCTGGTTCCGACCAGAGAGCTTGCGATCCAGGTTAACGAGACAATGGTAAAGCTGGCGAAACCATTCAGGATGACGACTTCGGTGCTTATTGGAGGGGAGAGCATGTTCGCGCAGTTATTGTCGCTAAGGCAGCGTCCCTCAATAATAATCGCCACACCAGGAAGGCTGAATGACCATCTTCAGCAGAAGAAACTTAGGATAGACGATGTGGCCGTCCTTGTCCTTGACGAAGCGGACAGAATGCTCGACATGGGATTTCTCCCGCAGATTAGAAATATTCTTGACACTACGCCTAAAGACAGGCAGACAATGCTCTTTTCAGCGACGATTCCAAAGTCCGTTATCAGCATTGCAACGCAGTACATGCGCATGCCGTTGACGACCGAAATTGCGCCTTCAGGAACGGCACCGGAGATTGTTTCGCAGGAGATGTTTGTCGTCAAGAAGGAGTCGAAGAATCACGTTCTTGGTGAACTCCTGAAACAATACAAGGGTTCGATACTGCTTTTTGTGAGGACTCGCTGGGCTGCGGCCCGTGTTGCGAAGCAAATAAGAAGCATGGGACATGCTGTGGCGGAAATTCATTCTGACAGAAATCTGTCTCAGAGGAAAGATGCATTGAGAGGTTTCAAGACGGGGCAATATCGAGTTCTTGTCGCTACGGACATAGCGGCGCGCGGGATTGATGTCACCGGGATCGAGCTTGTTATAAACTACGATCTGCCTGATGATCCTGAAAATTACGTCCACAGGATAGGAAGAACGGGCAGGGCTGGCGTTGAAGGGCACGCGATAACGCTTGCCACACCTGACCAGGGCAGGGACATTAAGAAGATACAGAGCATCCTGAAGGTTACGATTCCGGTTGCGGAGCATCCTTCTTTCCAGAGTCAGAAATTTATTCCGACGCCATCAGGCACGAGATCTTTCTTCCCCCCGGGCAAACGGAAAGGCGCACGGAGGCCGATTTTTTCATAAAGTTCCTTTATCGCAGAATGTTACGTATCGCCGGTCTAGCAAGACCGGCTTTTTTATTTTAGGGACGTAAGGGACGTGAGGGACCCGCCTACGCAAAGCCTCCGGCGTGGCGTGCCAGGGACGTGAGGAGGGACTTAGCTTACCTGCACAGAAAACAGAGATGCTGGCTTTTTCGCAGATATCGGACTACAGTTTACCGACCACAGACCTCGGATTTACCCGTATTTGGATTTGATTATTCTTGCGGCGGCGCATCCGGCACCGAAACCGTTGTCAATGTTTACCACGGTAATTCCTGATGAGCATGAGTTGAGCATTGCGAATAGGGCAGTGAGCCCCTTCAGAGATGTTCCGTATCCGATGCTTGTGGGTACAGCAATGACAGGGCAGGGGACGAGGCCTCCTATGACGCTCGGGAGAGCACCTTCCATTCCTGCTACGGCGATCACCGCGTCGGCCTTGGAGAGCTTGTCAAGTTCAGAGAAGAGTCTATGTATTCCGGCGATCCCGATGTCTGCGACGAGCTCCGCCTTGCATCCGCAGAATTCGGCGGTGAGTTTCGCCTCGTTCGCGACGGGCAGATCGGTGGTTCCTGCGGCGGCGATGATTATTTTGCCTTTTTGGGGGATTTTCTTTCTTATTATCCGCAATATGCGAGATTCGCAAAAATGTTCCGCGTCACTGAATCTGGTCTTCAGGAAATTGGCCGATTCGGTGTTGATCCTTGTGACGAAGGCGTTAATCCCCCGATCCAGCATTGAAGCCACAATCGTTTCTAGCTGTTCCTTGTTTTTTCCCTCTCCATATACGAATTCGGGGAATCCGCAGCGGGCTTCACGTTCCCAGTCTATCCTGGCGAAATCGAAATGGGACTTATGGCCGTCATTTTCGCCATGACAACATGAATTAGGATTTGTCTTTGAGTTTCTTTTCATATGACAGATAATATCTATTTGATTGCTGGCAAGTTCAAGCCAGGGATGGCTGATTCCTGGAATAAAGCAATGAACATAGCAACCGTCAGTCTTTGCTGACACATTAGTTGTAGCCACGGCCATGTTGGCCGTGTTCGCCCCCACCATCCGCCTACGCAAAGAAGCTACGGCGAGACATGTGGGGGCGGCTACAGTAAAATCCCCAGTAAAAAACTTGATCCATTACTGTGCATATCACAATTCCACCTGGAGCCCGAGTTCAATTACGCGACCAGGCGGAAGTTTGAAGAAAGTGCTTGCATCGAATGCGTTTCTCGACATGAACAGGAAAAGTGTTTTCTTGATTCCTTCAATAAATCCTGCGGAAGGAGTCAGCACAAGTGTTTCCCTGCCAAGGAAAAAGGTTGTCTTCTCCGGGATCAGCGGTACACCTTCCACTTTAATTCCTGAGATCGCTTCCGGGATGTCAGGGTCTTCGCTGAATCCGTATTTAAGTGTTATCCTGTGAAGTCCGAGCCCGATGGACTGGTATTCCGCTCGTTCATCCCGCTTCACGAATGGTTTGTCCTCGGTGATCACAGAAAGCAGTATGGTTTTCGTGTGTATGAACTTGTTGTGCTTGAAGTTGTGAAGGAGCGAACGCGGTATTCCCGACGTGCCTCCCGTGAGGAAAACAGCTGTCCCCTCTATGCGTATCGGGTTGTTGGATTCGATGTCCTTGACGAAAAAATCCTCGGGGAAAGCCCTTGATCCTATTTTGACTCTCAGCATTTCACGGCAGTCTTTCCAGACAATCATAAGAGCGAATATGCATGCGGCTATCATGAGAGGTATCCAGCCGCCCTGGACTATCTTAGTCGCGCAGGAAGAGAAGAAAGCCATGTCTACGGCAAGGAAAACGGTGCAGAAAGAGAGGATCAGCAGATAGCTTGTGTTCCAGAATTTCTTAGCGCATACTGCCGCAAGTATGGTGGTGATGAGCATTGTCCCTGAAACAGCTATGCCGTATGCCGCCGCCAGATTGCCCGAATTCCTGAATATGATGATGAGCATCAATGTGCCGGCAAGAAGCATGTAATTTACAAAAGGAAGATAGACCTGGCCTATCTTTTTCGAAGATGTATGGACTATGTGCATGCGGGGAAGGAAGCCGAGCTGGATCGCCTGCCTTGTCAGGGAGAATGCCCCCGATATGACTGCCTGGGATGCTATGACAGTTGCTACCGTAGCGAGGGCGACGAGTGGATATACAAGGGTGGATGGACAAAGGCGGAAAAAGAGGTTTTCGGTATTCTCCGGATTTAGGATAAGGAAGGCGCCCTGTCCAAAATAGTTGAGGAGGAGAGCTGGCAGAACAACGGTAAACCAGCTTTGCCTGATGGGGGATTTCCCGAAATGCCCCATGTCCGCGTAAAGCACTTCGCCACCTGTTATGGCAAGAAAGACTGTCCCCAGGATGGCGAATCCGCGGAACTTGTTTGCAAGAAGGGTTTTCAGTCCGTAGAATGGGGAAACAGCCTTTAGGACTTCAGGACAGTATAAGATCTGATGAATTCCCAGGAGTCCAATTGCTATGAACCATACGAGAATGACCGGTCCAAAAACGTTTCCAATCTTTGCTGTCCCGTGTTTCTGTAGAAAGAATAGTATGCATAGGATGAATATTGAGATGGGAACAATGAACTTGTCCGAGAAATGACCTGTCATTTCGAGTCCTTCGACGGCGCTTAGGACGGAGATGGAAGGAGTTATTATTCCATCTCCATACAGAAGGGCTGTACCTGCAAGAGCCAGAATGATGTAGGCGTTTCTTTTAAAACTGTCTTCCTTCATCTGGCGAGTCAATAGAGCGAGAAGCGCCAGAGTTCCTCCTTCTCCCTTGTTGTCGGCCTTGAAGAAGAAAAACAGATATTTAAGCGAGATGACAAGAATGAGAGACCAGAATATCAGGGAAAGTATGCCGATTATGTTTTCCGGTGTGGGGACGAGTCCGTGTGCCGGCGAGAAACATTCCCTGAAGGCGTAAAGCGGACTTGTTCCTATGTCTCCGAAGACGATTCCAAGCGCTCCCAGGGAAAGGAGGATCGCTTCTTTTCCTGAAGGATTAGATTTGTTTTTTTTGAAATCTTGAGATTGATTCATTTGATTTTGTTTCTTTCTTCTCCCATCACCTTATAAATGTCTTCCCGTAGCGCCCTGTTCTTGAGAAGGTAGTGGACATTTCTCTTCTGGCATAACAGGCTTATTTCAGAGAGAGCCCGCAAATGTCTTGATGTGTTCGCGCAGACAAGAATTATAATTGTGTGGACCGGCTCCCCGTCGAGAGAGCCGAAATCAAAAGGTTTTTCCGGAAAGCATATGGCAAGGAATTCGAGATTTATAGACGGAAGCTCCGGGTGGCGCGGATGTGGAACCGCTATTCCCTTGCCAATGCTTGTCGGCATCATAATTTCCCTCGACACAAGCAGTTGCGTAATGCTTTCCTTGTCTATTCCTGGCGGCACGGGAATTATTTTCATCGAATTTCTTATCAGTGTTTCCGGATTGTCTCCCTCGATCCGATAGTGGATCCCAGATCTTGACAGAAGCTCAATTATGTTTATGGGATGCTGTGTATTTCCCTCCTCGGAATCCTCGTCTGCATGTGCTTTTCTGTTTTTCGCCCAGGCCTCGATTTCCTCAGTCTTGAATCTGAACTGGCGGTTTATCCTGTAGAAAGGTATCTTGGCTCCTTCGACCCATCGGTAGAGAGTCTTCTCGGACACCTTTAGCAGCTCCGCCGCATCTTTAAGCTTTAAGTCCATTGTTGACTCCTTTTTGGGGAGTTTAATTTGTGCCAATACAACCGCCATGTCAAGACATTGAAGGTTGATAATCGAAAATAATGACGCGAAATGTCCATTAATGTCCAGTAGTCGCAATCTATAGGCACGAATTTCACTAATTTACACGAATTATTTGGGATACAATCTTTTGCCCGCGAAACACCCGGCTTCGCCAAGAGCTACGCCGAGGCAGGCGCCAATTACGCGAAAAACTAATAATTGTCAATTGATTTTGGGATAACCGTGCAAAAAAACAAGAATATGACGGATGGAGTTGATTTACATTATGACGAATGATACTGTGGCATTTCTAAGAAAGTGAATTCCGTTTCGCTCAATGATGGTAATGCAGGCATTCCTGCCTGCGAATTGAAGAACTACAGGCATCCAACTTCGCCAGGAGGCTACGATTGACAGGAGAATGCCTGTGTTACTTCTGCGGCCTAATCGCTTAACGTAGCGCTATTCATTGTACAAGAGGTAATAAGAAAACTATGTTTGCTCGACTTATAATAATTATCATTTCCACGCTCCTGTTTTTTAATTGCATTTCATTGTTTTCAGCGGACGAGAACTTGAGCTTTGAAGAAACACAGAAAAAGGCCGAACAGGGCGATGCGGTTGCTCAAAACGATCTTGGAGATTGCTACTACGATGGAAAAGGCACTGCAAAAGATCAAGCCAATGCCTTTGAATGGTATATGAAATCCGCTCTGCAGGGAAATGCTTTGGCACAACACCATGTTGGGCGTTGCTATCGCTATGGCGTAGGTACAGTAAAAGATGAGATCAAATCTTTTGAATGGTATTTGAAAGCCGCGGAACAGGCTGACGCTGATGCCGATGCGCAAATTATTCTCGGGATTTGTTATGAACAAGGCGAAGGCATCGCAAAAGATGAGACTAAGGCCTTTGAATGGTACGCGAAAGCCGCAGGACAAGGAGATGCCACTGCACAATATCTTCTCGCATATTGTCATCTACGGGGAATAGGCACTGTAAAAGATGAGACAAAAGCTTTCAACTGGTACATGAAAGCTGCGGAGCAGGGGGATGCCAGTGCACAATATCGTCTTGGGAATTGTTATTATTATGGGGAGGGCATAGAGGAGGACGATGTTAAAGCAGTTGAATGGTATAGAAAAGCCGCTTTGCATGGAAGTGCCGGTGCGCAATACAATCTTGGGAATTGCTACCGGCGCGGCGAAGGTGTATTCAAGAATGAAGATAAAGCGATTAACTGGTATAGGAAAGCTGCTAGGCAGGGCGATGACGATGCAGAATACCGGCTAGGAAATTGTTATAGGCAAGGCAGAGGCACTGCAAAGGATGAGGCTAAAGCCTTTGAGTGGTACAAGAAAGCCGCAGAGCAGGGAAATTCCGATGCGCAATATTATTTGGGACTTTGCTATGGCAAGGGCAGTGGTGTCGCCCATGACAGGATGAAATCTTTCGAATGGTTCAAGAAGGCCGCAGAACAGAAGAATAATTTTGCTTCGATTCAAATGGCCTGTTTCTACTTGGGCGCGGATGGTTTTGAGGAAGACACGGAAAAGGCGATGTCATACCTCGGGATGGCGGCGGAAAACGGGTCATATACTGCGCAACTTGTCGGCGCAAACGCCTACCTGACAGGATATTGCGTATTGAAGGACCTTTGTAATAATCCCCTCATTGTCAAAGCTGTGCCAAAAGATTTGAACAAAGCCATCAAATACACGAAGATGGGGCTCGGCAATTCTTCCATGGACTGTGTCGGAAAGTTTTTTTGTGCTTCTATCGCTATGTGTGGACATGCCAGGAAAGGAGAACTGAAAGAAGCCTGCAAGATTGCAGTTGAACACCCGGCAGTAGGCATTGTGGGGATTGGGCTTTTTGCCGTTCTGATTGCGACATTACTCCTGGAGATGGCAATCATTTTCTGGTTTTATAGGAGAACGCACAAGGTTCAATCGGATGGAGGGCCATGGCGTCTTTCCGATTTTATTCTGCTCCTTCTTCTAGGCATTCCGCTGGGAATTCTTTCGGGAATAGTTCCTTTCTTGTTACCTTTGCATACTCTGACAAGCGCATTAATCCCGATGATTTTACTGCATGGTGCGATGGTGCTACTTTTTATATTTATCCTCAGGAAACGTGGAGCCACCGTTGTGGAGGCTTTTGCTTTAAGGATGATTCCATTGAAAACTTTTCTCAAATGGACTCTCATATGTCTTGGCGCTATAATCGTAAGTGAGCTGGCTTATAACTGTGTCTGTTATTTCCTTGGGATAAAACTCGATGATCAGCTAGTCGTAGATTTGTTTTCATCGAAGAGCCTCGTAGGCGCGGAGCTAGTCTTCGTCTGTATCGCTATTTCGTTTGTCATCCCTATCCTGGAGGAGTTCATTTTCAGGGGCATAATATACCAGTCGCTGAAAACAAAGATGAGGCCGTGGATAGCAATCACAATATCTTCGCTGATTTTTGCCGCCGTTCACGTAAGCCTTTCAGTCTTCATTCCTCTTTTCGTAATGGGTGCGATATTCGCATATTCTTTGGAAAAGACAAAAAGCCTCTATCTCCCGATATGCCTGCACTGCGTCAACAACACGGCCATGGTTGCCATAATGCTTTTCTGCCGATAAATGTCATTCAAACATTGATTATTGAACATAATTCTCAATGCTCCTTTGACTGTTAATAATAGTCTCGAAATAGGATGGAGTTTCAAAAATAGCGGAGGGCGGACTTTCCAGTCCGCCTCGCGGGTTGGAAAACCCGCGCTCCTTTTTTCCAATCCAAGACGCACAGAGACTATTATGAGAGGATTAGTATATACACTCGGATGGATGATTGATTGGATATTTTGATGATTGACTGAAGATTGCTGTCAATCTCTGATTTTTAGTTGACAAAGCGATGATCTCACCATATCTTGAAACTTTTACAGGAAATTGATTTGGCACTATAAGTCTATTGTGCCTTGGTATCTTTGTGGTTGGTTTAATTAATAAGCAAAGGAATATGCAAGATGTGTGAAAAAAGACTTGAAGGGCAGGTTGCACTCGTGACCGGTGGAGCGCGCGGGATTGGAAAGTCAATCTGCGAGAGGCTCGCTGCCGAAGGGGCGTCGCTTGCCATCGTTGACATCATGAAGGATGTTGCAGAAGCCACGGCCGAGGAGTTCAGGAAGAACGGAATTGTCGCGGAAGCCTATGCTGCGAATGTGGTCAAGTTCGAAGATGCCGAGAACACTGTGAAGGCGGTGATCGAGCGGTTTGGCAAGATTGATATTCTCGTCAACAATGCCGGAATCACGAAGGACACCCTTATCATGCGGATGAGCGATGCCGACTGGGACGCGGTGATAGGCGTCAATCTGAAAGGAACCTTTAACTTTATAAAGGCGACGATAAGGCCGATGATGAAGGCGAGATACGGCAGGATCGTGAACATCGCATCGGTGGTCGGAGTCATGGGAAATGCCGGACAGGCGAACTATTCCGCATCGAAGGCTGGAGTTATTGGCCTGACTAAGACGGCGGCGAAGGAAGTCGCATCGAGAAATATTAATGTAAATGCGGTTGCGCCCGGCTATATCCTGACGGCCATGACCAAGGAGCTCCCGGAGCAGGCGAAGGAGGCGTTCATGAGGGTGACGCCCATCCAGAGGCCGGGAACGCCCGAGGATGTCGCGGGGATAGTTTATTTCCTTTCCTCTGCTGATTCCGCGTATGTCACAGGCCAGGTGATACACGTTGACGGCGGCATGGTTATGTGAAAAATCATTTTTATTTGAAATAAATGATGAAATTGATTTGATTTTTTGGGCAGGCAAGTGCATTTTATGGTTCTTTTATTCGATCTTTGAGTGCGAACCACTTGAAAAAAGCAATTGAAAATTAAACATTAACAAGGAGGCAAACGATGTCTTCAGTAGCTGAAAAAGTGAAAGAAATTGTGGTTAACCAGCTTGGTGTTCAGCCGGATCAGGTTAACCCTGAAGCCAAATTCATCGAGGATTTGGGCGCTGATTCCCTTGATCAAGTTGAACTGGTTATGGCTCTCGAGGAAGAATTTGGAGCAGACATACCGGACGAAGATGCTGAGAAGCTCGCAACAGTTGGCGATGCAATCACCTATATAGAAGGCCATTCACAGCAATAAACAGATCATGTCTAAGCAAGGTCATTTCTTCCATAAAAAGGGAAATGACCTTTTTTTATAACCATAATAGGAGACCGGACGATGAATGAGAGACGCGTAGTTGTCACCGGAACGGGGATCGTCTCCTGTGTTGGAAATAATACCAATGACTTCTGGCATTCAGTGGTGAACGGACGTTGCGGGTTGGGTACGGTCACACATTTTGATCCCGCCCGCTATAGAACTCAGATTGCAGGGCAGGTCAAGAATTTCAGTATTACCAGCTACATGCCGGAGAAGGAGGCGAGAAGGCTTGATCCTTTCTGCCATTTTGCGGTTGCGGCCGCCGACGAGGCCATATCCAATGCTGGCATCTCAAAAAATCTTGAAAACTTGTCTCCGGAAAGAGTGGGAGTTGTTGTCAGCAGTGGAATCGGGGGAATAAAGACCTTCGAGGATCAGTGTCATCTGCTTCACGAGAGAGGTCCGGAAAGGATATCTCCTCTTCTCATACCTATGCTTATAATTGATATGGCGTCAGGGGCGATATCGATGAGATATGGAGCCAAGGGGCCTAATTTTGGTGTCGTGTCGGCATGCGCCACAGCCTGCCATTCGATAGGCGAATCATACTGGATCGTGAAACGTGACGATGCCGATGTCATGATCTGCGGCGGAGCGGAGTCCCCCATTGTTCCGATCGGATTTGCCGGGTTCTGCTCAATGAAGGCGATGAGCCAGAGGAACAACGATCCCCTGCATGCGAGCCGCCCATTCGACCGGGATCGGGACGGATTTGTCATGTCCGAGGGGGCAGGGGTGCTTGTCCTCGAAGAGCTTGAACATGCAAAAAGGCGTGGAGCCAACATCCTAGCTGAAATCGTCGGCTACGGTGCGACAGCGGACGCGTATCATATAACCTCTCCTTCCCCGGGCGGTACAGGTGCGGCCCTGGCGATAAACAATGCTCTCCAGAAAGCCGGGATGAATCCGGAGGACATAGATTACTTCAATGCGCATGGCACGAGCACCGAGCTCAATGACAAATTCGAGACCCAGGCGATAAAAAAGGTCTTTGGAGATTATGCGGGCAAGCTTAGCATAAGCAGTACGAAAAGCGTTACCGGGCACGGACTTGGAGCTGCGGGCGGCTTCGAGACAATTGCCTGCATATTGGCGATGAGGGATGGCATAGTCCCCCCCACCATAAATCTGGAAAATCCGGATCCGGAATGTGACCTGAACTATACGCCTAACACGGCACAAGAAAAGAAAATGAGCACTGCAATCAATGTCAATCTTGGATTTGGTGGCCACAATGCCGTGGTCATACTGAAAAAATTCGAATAGATTAAAGATTGTTGTTTTTTAAAAATAATATTGAAATAGTCTAAAACAGGGCTATAGTCGACAAGTATAATGTTAAAATAATTTTATCAAGGAGAAAAACAATGAAAATGAAGTCCCTGCTGTATCTTATGCCTTTAGCGGCCTTGGTCTCATACCTGACAGGCTGCGCCAGTCCCAAACTTGCCCAGACTCCTCTTGACTCGCAGGAAGAAGAATGGAAAACTGCACTGCAGGGAAGCTATCCCTCATGGAAGCCGCCACAGACAGCTCCTGAAGTCGAGGAACCAGCGGCAGCGGCCCCCACGCAGAACGAGGCGACTATCATTGACGTAGAGCCTCTGCCAACTCCAACACCTTCCCCGGTGATCGAGA
Organism: uncultured Lentisphaerota bacterium; assembly: GCA_903872565.1. Classification (GTDB taxonomy): domain Bacteria; phylum Verrucomicrobiota; class Lentisphaeria; order Victivallales; family GWF2-50-93; genus CAIQLG01. The sequence goes on from CAIQLG010000300.1 coordinate 11,284, forward strand.
AGCGGACTGCCGGCAACAATCTCCTGGAACCGCAGTCATATACTGTACAGAAGGGTGACACCCTCTGGAAGATCGCTGACAAGTTCTACGGGGACGGCAAGAAATGGTCTCTGATTGCCGACGCTAATACAGCTGTTCTAGGAAATCCAAACCATCTCAAGCCTGGAACGGTAATCACAATTCCACCGACAAATCGTCCGCCACTCAAGTAATTACTGATGCCTGAGTCTGCTGAAGAAATATTTTATTTTGACGGTTCAGACGCCTTGGAAGCAGTGTTCGCGGGTAATATCGTCGCCAATCTTTCTCTGATAGATAGAAAATTGGACGTTACGAGTTCATCCCGGGATATGTGCGTGAAGATAATCTCCGACAATCACGAGGGATTTAAAAAGGCGGTCGGGCTCATAAACGAACTCATCGTTATTTACAGAGCTGGTGGAAAAATGATTCCACAGCAAGATTTCGACCATCTGCTCAGAGCCTTTTGCTCCCACAGGGAGAAGGAAGTAAATGGCCTTTTTTCAGAAAGAATAAAAGTTGGAAAAAGGAAGCCAGACATAATTCCCAGAACCCTTCACCAGCTTGAGTACATAAGGGATATCAGGTCAAAGGACATAGTCTTCGGGATTGGACCCGCTGGGACTGGCAAGACATATCTTGCGATGGCCATGGCTGTTTCGGAATTCCTTTCTGGGAAATATAGCAGAATCGTTCTTTCGAGACCAGCGAGAGAGGCGGGCGAAAATCTCGGGTTCCTGCCGGGAACTCTCGAGGATAAAATTCTTCCCTATCTCAGACCACTTTACGATGCCCTTTATGACATGCTCGACTTCGATGAAGTCAGAAGCCTAATGGAGAAAAATATAATTGAGGTTGCGCCTCTCGCATTCATGAGAGGTAGAACCCTCAATCATGCATTTATAATCCTCGACGAGGCGCAGAACGCCAGCACGGATCAGATGCTTATGTTTCTCACAAGACTGGGCTTTGATTCGTGCTGTGTAATAACAGGTGACCCATCGCAGACCGACCTCATGGAAAAACAACAGCCCGGCCTGCTTCATGCAAGGGATGTCCTCAAGGACATTCCCGAGATAGCATTCTGCCATTTCAACTCCAAGGATGTCGTAAGGCATTCTCTCGTGGAAAAGATCATCGAGGCGTATTCGCTGCACAAGAGCACCTCCCCCAAAAAAACTAGGAGGGGGGCTGGGGAATGAAAGAATTTCTAGAAAAGATTTTCTCTATCTCGTTCAGCGCCAAAACTTCATCTGCAAAACCTGCGAAAAAGCAGAATCTCATTATGCGATTACACAATTTGCTCGACTCATCCAGCATCGTCCTAATGGTTGTCCTCGCGCTGGTATGGACCGCCTGCGTAGCAGTCCTCGTCTTTCCGCCATCCAAAACCGATGATGCCACTCTTGTCTCAGGGCAGGTCTCACAGGTCGCCTACTTTTCCGACTTTGATTTCTCCTACTTGGATGAAATTAGCACGAAAAAGGCGAGACAGCAGGCGGCATCTGATGCGCCGCTCGTATTCAGGCTTGACAAAGAGATGATCGAGTCCAACATCAAGTCCCTGAAATCTTTCCTTGTTGAGCTTCACCGCAGAGTTGAACTCGGTCCCGGGAAAGAATACACAGTCATAATGGACAACCATTCTTCAGAGCTGGTAGGATCGCTCTCCGAAAAGGATTTCAATGTGATCTCAATGATAATACAGTCGGACGAAAAGGCGAAAAATTTCCTTGACGAGGCCGAAACCTTCCTCTCCCTGGGGATTTTTCCTGATTTTGAAGACAAGATTTCAAGCCCCGGCAAAAGGATCCGCATAATAGATTCGGACGGATATTACAGGTCTAGCGAGAAGAAACTTATCAACCTTCCATCCCTCAAGGAGGCTGCCTACGAAATATCGGAGCGGGTCTCGAAAAACTTTTCCATAGAAAACAGGGACGAGCTGAGGGGCACTCTCGCTAATGTTCTCCCCAGCCTGATACAGCCGAATCTTTCCTGCGAACGCAAGCTGTCCGAAGACATGAAACTGGCCGCCGAGAATTCAGTTGAGCCCGTGATGCGCTACTACAGGAAAGGCGCTGTCCTGATAAAAAAAGGTTCAGGAATTGATGTGGGTAGCCTGAATCTGTACAAGGCATATGTCGCCGAGAAAAACAGGATTTCCGGCTCCGAAATACTTCTGCGGAAATTTCTAAACTCAGCACTTCTCTGTCTTTTCCTGATGATCCTGAACGGGATATATCTGAAACACATCCACCCGGAGATATTCAGGAGCAACAAGCTTCTGGCACTGACGGGCACAGTGGTCATAATAAGCATTCTTGCAAATGCCGGAGCTATAACTCTTTTCGAGAATACTGGCGGGATATTCAATCTTTCCCCGGCCTTGATCGCGGCAGTACTTCCCCTGTCTCTGACTTCCCTGGTGCTTTCAGTGATGATTGGTCTGAGAGTCGGACTATATGCCGGGCTATTCGTTTCGATCATAGCGGCATTGCAGCTTGAAAACTCATTTGATGTGATAATGGCAGGAATGATAGTGAGCGCAGTCTCCGGTTTTTCCGTGAGGCATTCCCCAAATCACAAGGCATATTTTATCAGGGCGGCTCTGGCTGTCTCTCTCACGATGCCTCTCATGGAATCTCTGCATCTATGGTACAACAAGGAAGGGGTGGAAGCGATCTTGACCGCCGCAGCGCTCGGATTCGCCAACGGGCTTGTCATATCGTCAATATCCCTCGCCCTCATCTTCGCCTTGGAGACAGTCTTCCAGATAAGCACAGACATGAGCCTCCTCGTGCTCTGCGATTACAACCATCCCCTTCTGAAAAAGCTGCAGCTCGAGGCTCCTGGAACATATCATCACAGCCTCATGGTGGCGACACTTGCCGAGCAGGCGGCAAGAGATATCGGCGCAAATCCCGTCAGGGCAAGAGCATGTGCACTTTTTCACGACATCGGTAAACTGCAGATGCCTGCTTATTTCACCGAAAACTGCATGACTGGCAGTGACAAACACGAGGATCTGAACCCGAAAATAAGCACGATGGTCATACAGAACCATGTCAAGGAAGGGATCAAGCTTGCGAAGAAACACAAGCTGCGCAGGATAATAAGGGATGCGATCGAACAACATCACGGGACTGACCTGGTCAGATTCTTCTATCAGAGAGCTAGGGACGAGAATCCAGACAAGGAGACGGAAGTCCAGGAAAGCGACTTCAGATATCAGGGACCTCTGCCGATCTGCAAGGAGGTTGTCGTCGTGGCTCTGGCAGACACATGCGAGGCGGCTTCAAGATCCCTCTCGACTCCGGCTCCGGGCAAAATCGAAACCCTAATAGCCGAGCTTATCAGGAAGAAAATAAGAGACGGACAGCTCGACTGCGCCGATATCACTCTCGGAGAGCTGGGGGTAGTAAGAAAATCATTTGTGAGGACTCTTACTCAGATGATGCACGGAAGAGTTAAATATCCAAAGGACGAAGACGATGAAGATGATCTTTTCGAACAGCCAAAAACGCCATCCGGCACCGAAAATAAAAGTATTGCATGATTTTATCGAGAGAGCCGTGCAGGTGGCTGGTCTGCGCCTGGAGGAGGATGAAGCCGTCGCTCTTAATTTCCTCTCTGCACGGAAAATGCGACAGATCAACTGCGCTTTTCTCGGACACGACTACGACACCGACGTGATCTCTTTCGACTACAGGTCTGGTCATCAGGGAAAGACTGGAGATGTGGCGGCGGAGATATTCATATGCCCTGACATGGCTGAAAGATATTCATGCGCCAATCCAGGAACCTCGTATCATGATGAAATGGCGCTGTACGTTGTTCACGGACTGCTTCACGCAGCAGGGGAGCTGGACTCCACGCCGGAGCAAATATCCTCGATGAGACGAAAAGAGAAGGCAGCCATCTCAAGGCTGAAAAAAGTTTTCGCATTTGAAAAAATATTCCCTGCGAGAAAAAACAGATCTCATTGAATAATTCGATAAAGATGGCAATATTGAAGGCTGACAGGCGGGAAGACCTCGATAATAAGATTTAAAATAGAGAAGTCCCATGCTGAATGAAAATTATAAAATTACCGAATCTCTTTTTTCCATAATGAGGAAGAGAATTATAACTGGGCTTGTCCTGCTCATTCCGCTGAGTCTGACATTGTGGATCATAATATACGCATTGAACATCCTGACGGGATGGTCGGTCGGGCTGATTGGAGTAGTCCCATATTTCCAGAATCTCCAGTGCGAGTTCTGGTTTGACCTGATTATAAGAGCGCTTTCCATGATCTTTCTTCTCTCAATACTCTTCTGCATAGGACAGTTTGCGAAATACGCAGTCGGAAGAAGGATCTTCGCATATATGGAAAACCTCATGGTTCAGTTGCCCATGTTCAAATCCATATATCTGACCATCAAGCAGATCCTCGATGCCATAAGATCCACCAAAAGTGGAATGTTCAGACAGGTCGTACTGATTGAGTACCCAAGAAAAGGCATCTACACCTTGGCATTCCTCACCAACTACAATAATAATAAATGGGAGATCGGAGAAAAGTCTGGAAGGGAACTTGTAAGCGTCTTCCTCCCGACAACTCCGAACCCGACGGGCGGATTTCTTCTCTTTATCCCGAAGGAGGACTGCGTCTTCCTCGATATGAGTGTAACTGACGGAATGAGGCTGGTCATAAGCGGTGGAGTCATCAGCCCCGGCGACACCAGCCAAATCTACACCAATAAAATAATGATTGCCTGAAAAATTGAATGAAAGGAATTGCAAAGTGGAACAGAAACAAGTGAAATTCGACTTCGATCTTAAAAGAAATATCGTATTTCTCGACTTGGAGACGACGGGGATAAATTTCTTCTACGACAGAATCATTGAGATATCGGTCGTAAAACTTTTCACCGACAAAAGCAGTGAGATCAAGACCAAGAGACTCAATCCGGAGAGGCACATACCCGCAGAAGCTACGGCGATACACGGAATCACTGACGATGATGTGAAAAACGAGCTGACATTCAAGGCAATCTCATCTTCTCTCTTGAAATATCTCGACGAATGCGATCTCGGCGGATTCAACGTGAACAAGTTCGATATACCAATGCTGTGCGAGGAATTCAAGAGGGCGGGACTCGAGTTCAGTCTCGCCGGGCGCAATCTCATCGATGTCCAGACCATTTTCCACAAGATGGAACCGAGAACACTTTCCGCCGCATACAGATACTATTGCGGGAAAGAGCTTGACGGTGCGCATAGCGCGGAGGCCGACACTTTGGCAGCGGTGGAGATTCTCGGACAGCAGCTCAAGAAATACGAATCAATTCCAAGGGAATTCAAGGAACTGAGCGATTTCTGCAGCTACAAGGATGCCAATGCCATTGACAGCACGGGAAAATTCAAGTGGGCATCCGGAATCCCTGTTGTGAGTTTCGGGAAAAATGACGGAATCCCGCTCAGGGAAATCGCAGAGAACAAGCCGGACTTCCTCAAGTGGATGATAAATGCCAGCTTTCCGGAGGATGCGGTTGAAATAGCCAGGAACGCCCTACAGGGAAAATTCCCGGAACCCAAATGAAAAGAAAGAAGATAAAAATCAGTTCGCTTGTGAAACTCCTCCAGGACGAGGACAGCAGGACTGCGAATTTCGCAATGGCCGAAATCATATCAGGAGACAAGAATGCTGAAACGCTTCTTGCACGGCTACAGGAAAGCCCCAGGGCCATCGTCAGAAAGGCCGCGCACCAGATGCAGAGCATCCTCAAAAGGCGCAGGGAGAGAGTTTCCTTCCTCGAGTCCGTCAGAATGTCGAGGAATAGCCTTATGGAAAATCTCGCCAATGTCCATGTCCTCTGGTACGACGAGGACGATGTCGCCGAGATAATGAAAACCTGGGAGGAAACAATGGAAGAGGCAACCCAGTATGGCGTAGTTGACCTGAGGTGCCTTGTCGCATTTATGAGGGATGCTGGATTCAAAACACCATGCGGAAATGAGATATATTCCGACAACTATTGCATTGGATGCGTTTTGGCGGACAGGCTTGGAGCCGATTTCTGCCTCGCCGCAGTCGCGAGCGAAACAGCGGCAAGTTTCGGAGTGTGGACGGACATCGTGCGGACAGATGCCGGATTCGGTGTTATGGATGCCGACGGAAAAATAGCTCTCCCCTCGGCCGACTGGGCGATAGTCTCCGACTGTAAAGAACTTAGGACAAAGGTTTTTACTGTTGAAATGCTTTGCAGCCTGAATCTTTCAATGCTTTATCTCGCATCTCTGACTTCGGAGAGTTTCAGGTATACTTGTGTTCTTGGAGAGTGTCTCGCAGGCGAGAAATACGGCAAAAGACTTTTTCAATTACTTCCTTATCCACTGGGAAAAAGAAACAAACCGCCATCCGAAAAATAAAATAATACGGTTAAGGTTTTCCTTGCGGAGGAAAAGTAGGTCTGGTTTCGCCGACATGTCCGCCGTAGCTCATTGGCGAAGGTGGAAACCAGAAATGCCCGGCCTCGGCAAGGCCGAGCCTACTGAAAACGACAAAAACGTTTGTTTTAAATTTTTTATAAGGAGCATTTTTTGATATTTATCCAGGAAAATGACGGTGGTTTGATTGTAATTCGGATGGAACTTCCATCCAGAGAAGAACGTCTGAAATACCGATGCTCTCTTGTTGTTTGCTCTAATCCGCTTTGTGACTGCAAGGAGCTGACTCTTCGAATGTGTCTTGACAAAGAACTATCAAGCGCAAGTGGACCAGAAAAAGTAACCGTGTCATTCGATATTCATGATAAAAAGTTGAATACGGACCGGATTCTTGCCGGCGATATTCCATTTGCCCGTCGGATACTTGAACAAATGGATGACAGCGACTGGAAAATCCTTTGGCAGACGTACTTTGCATTAAAAGTCGAATATGGGGAGAACACGCCGATCGAGAAACTGGACTTCGACTTCAAGTCAATACACGATCTTGATTATATCACCATTGACGGTGGCAAGATGGTGCCCTTCGATGAAATTTTTCCTTTCTCGGAAGAATACGTATTCGAGATCAACGGCAAAAATTGCATCGTTTTGCCCGTGTTCTGCCTGGCTCGTGGCTGCAAATGTACGAAAGCAGTATTGGAAATACAAGTTATTGAGAACCAGGAACTAAGCTTGTCTGTCTACGTTGACTATAAGAAGGGCACGTTCAGCAATTTTGAAAGAGACTGCTGGGATTCTGATGAGATAAGTCTTGACATTGTCAAGAACTCTTTACAGACGGCGTTCCCATATTTATGCCAGAGACTCGAGGAAAAACACAGGAGGTTGTCAAAACTTTATCAGATCTCCCGCGCAAAATATTACAAGGGCTCTGCACGCAAGGCCGATTGGGATTACGATGATCCTTTTGATGATCCCGGGGAAACATTCCGATGGGAAGAAGAGAAAGTCGGCAGAAACGATCCATGTCCCTGTGGCAGTGGAAAGAAATACAAGAAGTGCTGTCTGAAATAGATCCAGATTAAATAGACTTGGAAACATGCCTTGCATTCAATCCTTCCGCCGGAACAAGGCATCCTTGACTTTCCTGAAATATGATTCTCTGCGTGTTTCATGGGATTCAAGTTCATCGGAATAGACCAGATCGGAAGTCAAGCCTTTTCCCGCATTAGCGTTGAGCATTCCTATTGTCCTGAGGTTCATCTGAGGACACTTATATTCCGGATCGATTTCGAGCGCCTTCCTGAAATATTTTTCCGCCTCATCCTTCTTGCCGAGTTCCAGATGGCATATTCCTATGTTGTTCATGATGCGCTTCTGTCTCGGGAATTTCCCAAGAAGAGTATTGTATATGGGAAGAGCGCTGGTAAAATCCTTACTCCTTATCAGCTTGTCGGCTTCTTCGAACATGTCTGAATATTCCAGGTACTCATCGAGCCCAGTTCCATATTCGGCCAGCACCTCCGCCTCTTTCTCCTCGAGAAATTTTTTAGCATCCAAATAAGGTTCTTCTGATGGATCCAAGAGAGCTATGGCTTTTTTGTAGGAGGCGATGGCCTCTTTTCCCTGACACATCTCATTGTGGCAGATCCCCTTGTTGTAATAGGAGAGACCGTCCGCCGGGAATAATTCTATGGCCTTGTCCAGGAATTTGACGGCCTCATCATATTTGTCCTCATCCATTCTGATCATTCCTGCGGCGAACTGGACACGATAGTCGCGGGGGTGCTGTTTCAAGAGCGGCGCAATGATCTTTTCAGCATCAGTGAATTTCCCACGCTCACACAGTTCAAAAACCATATCTATCTTTTTCTGGACTAGTTCGGACATGCTGAAATCGACTGAAAGATAAGGGATATCCTTCATATCCATTCCGGATTTGGCGGCTTGGAGGTTCAGCATCGCCGGCGCATAGCTGGGATCTGTCGCAAGTGCTTTTCCAAAATATATTATTGCCTCATCCTTTCTGTCGAGGTAGATGAGACAGATGCCGATATTGTTCAAAGTCCGGGTGTGCTTCGAGTGTTTTACGAGGCATTCTTCAAATATCGGAAGTGCCCTTGCATATTGCTTAATGTCAACAAGTTTTACAGCTTCATCGTACATGTCGTTATGCGATAGAAATTCATCCAGGCTCATGCCACTGTCTTCCTTGATCCCATGTCCCATCTGGTCTAGAAATTTCTCGGCCTCCCTGAAATATTCCTCCTTTGGGTCACCATACATGACGACTTTGCGGGCAACCCTGACTGCGTTTTTTACGTCGAGGATTTCCCGGCAACATCCGAGCTTGTTGGAATAAGCCTCGACAAAATAGGGGAATATTTCAATCGCCTTGTCAAAGCATTCGATTGCCTTTTTCCAGTCTTCCCTCTTGATTTCGAAGACTCCGGCGCAGAAATAGACATTCTGGTTCCTCGGATTTTCGGCAAGTAGTCTGGAAATATCTCCTTCCGCATTTTCGAGTTGTCCAGATTCAATAAGACGGAGAATCCTATCGACTTCGCCGTCCACATACGGATCATAAACGGCCATAAAATGTTTCTCTGGCGATTTCCCCCTTATCTTCTGTGCCGTATATCGTTCAGACATCTCATAATGCCCGCATCCCTCGCATTCATTGCTCCTTGTTGAGACGCAGCACGACGGACAGACAAGCTGGTCAGCATGTCGTCTACAGTCTCTTTTCCCTCTCGTCATATTGCAGATAGCACATTTTTGTTTCATCCTCAAGAGTCCTTTTTCTCATAAAATACAAGTTCTACTCGCTGGATATGTCCACGCAGGTCGTTGCGAACCTCGCGATTTTCAAGAAAATCTTTCAACGTTTTTCTGCTAAGTTCACATAAGACACCGCGAAAAAACATAATAGGATTTTTATGGAAATCAATTGGATCATGATTTTAAAAACGGCTTTTGGAGTTTTAATCGTAAGTCTTCACTGGACGAACATAGTTCAGTGAAGATTTACCTGGGAGCTTTCAGCATTTCCAGAAACTCCTTGCGCGTCAGGCTCTTGAGCACACCTGCGTCATCTTCTCCGACAATGTCGTGGAGCATTGATTTTTTTCTTGCGATGATTGAATCTATTCTCTCTTCCAATGTTCCCTCCGTAATGAACTTGAAGACCTGTACTCCGCGGGTCTGTCCTATCCTATGGACACGATCCGTGGCCTGCTCCTCCCTTGCCGAGTTCCACCACCTGTCATAGTGGATTACTACCGAGGCGGCAACGAGGTCGATCCCCATTCCTCCTGCCTTCAGGCTTCCAACAAAGACCCTGCATTCAGGGTTGCTGTTGAATTCACGTATGAGCTTCGTGCGGTCCGTGGTGCTCCCGGTGAGGACAACGTGGCCTACGGCCATGCCGCATAGATGCAGGCGTATTATTTCGACCATGTCAAGATACTGTGAAAACACAACCACCTTTTGTCCGCTCCCGAGTGCCTCATCAAGAATTTCCGTGAAAAGTTCCCACTTCCCTGAGGAGCGGCTGAGATAATTTTCCGGTTTACCCTCGACAAGTGCGGGGTGATTACATATTTGCTTCAGGAGATTTAGAAGGGCGAAGATATGGATATACGGGATTTCACCGCCGGGATCAAGCAGTTCCTCGCGTATGGTTCCGGCTTTTATGTCCAAGGTTTCCTTGTATAATTTTATCTGTTCCGGGCTCAGTCCGCACTTCCTTTTATCTTCTATCTTCGGGGGAAGTTCGGTCAGGACTGAGGATTTAAGTCTGCGCAATGTGAATGGAGAGATGGCACGGCGAAGTCGCCATCTTTGTCTCTCGGCTACAGAAGATTCGGAAGGTTCCAGATACTCGCTTTCAAAAGTCTTGTCATCTCCAAGATATCCTGGCAGTGTAAGATCCATGAGGGACTTGAGGTCGAGAAGCGAGTTTTCGATAGGTGTTCCACTAAGCCCGAGAGCCATCCTTCGCTTCAACTTGGAGGCGGCCCGATACGACAGCGTCTCCTTGTTTTTTATGCATTGGATTTCATCGAAAACGACCAGTCCAAATTCGATTGCAGCGATATCCTCAATGTCATTACGCATAATCCCGTAGGAAGTCAATAGTACGTCTCCTGGAAGGAATTTTCTCTCAATTTCCCGTTTGGTGCCATGAAACACGATTGGTCTGAGGCCGGGGGCAAAACGTGCAATCTTGTCCTCCCAGTGGCCGATCACTGTTGTTGGACATACTACAAGGAATGGCCTTGTTTCTCCCATTTCCTCCTTCATTGCAATCATCAGCGCCATCGTCTGATGCGTCTTGCCAAGTCCCATGTCATCGCACAGCAGGCCTCCCAGATTGTTTTCCGCAAGAAAGGTCAGCCAATGAAGCCCAGTCTCCTGATAATGGCGGAGGATTGCGGAGAAGCCTTCAAGTCGCGGAGAGACCAGGGCTGGCCGCAGTTCCATTATATTTCTGATCTTATCCTCCATCGCTCCCTTGCCGAGATTGAAGGCCTCCTGGGCGACCGACAGCATCCTGAGAAAATTCATTTTTGAAATTCTTATCAAATCACCATCGGATTTTTCACCGATGATGGCTTCCAAGTTTTCCACAGTTCTTTCCTGTGTCGTCTCTGCTATTTTAATCCACCCATTTGCTGACTTCGCATATTTTTTCTGTTCTTTTCGCAATCCGAGAATCTCATATATTGAAATATCCGATTCCCCCGCAGAACATGAAATCGTAAATTCGCAGAAGTCAGTGTTAATGCTGCTGGGAGTCAATTCAAGTTTTGTAATTTCATATATTTTCATGGCAAGCACTTCAGGTGCGACATCGAAGGCTGGAGACTTGGCAAGAATGTCCTGATAAGCCATAATGAAATCAGGGATTTTGTCGCCTTCAAGCCTTGTCATTGTGTTGAAAGGCAGGGCTGTTTTATCTTCAGACTCCTGCATTTCGACCAGGCCAATTCCATCGATTATGGCTATCCCTCCTGGAGAAATAGGAGGGATGAATGCTACATCCTTCTTTTCCGTCTTTCCATCGGGATGAATGATTGTCATGACGGGGGAGATGAGAAGGATGCCGTCCTTTTCCATCTCTATCCTGAGCGATGGTTTGACAAGAACTTTTGATAATGGCTTTCGCATTTCTCCAAAACCATGTCTTCCTATGATGTCAAGACACTTTTTACTGGCCGTTTCAGGAATGGCAATTTTCGAGATTTCTTTTCCGCTTAGGCGCACGATAAGAATAAGGTCTGAAGATTCCGTCGATAAGACTGGCTCAAGATCAGGCAGATCATTGAATTCCCAATGGAGATGATAGGCAAGTCGGATCCAGAATGAACGTTCCATGAGAAGGCGCGGAGTGATGTTTCCCCTGTTTATAATCATCTTGTCAGATGCGGTCAGGAAGGAATTCGCCAGACTTCTAAGTATCATGAATCGTTCCTGCCCATAGCCTGACTTTCCTGGTGATGAAGGAAATCGTTCTCTGAATCTCCTGATGTCAGGTTCGCCGGCACCATAGTAGTTGCAGACAATTTTCTTTGAGTTTGGTTCTCTGATCTCAATGGAAGAATCCCCTGCTACAGTCATCAGTACTCTGTCTGCCGCTAAAACAGATGTTCCAGAGACACAATAGGCTATATCGTGCCAGAAGCTCTTCTTAAATGACGAATCGCATCTATGATGCCTTCCCTCAGCGGCGGCATCCATATTTTTTTTCAGTTCTTTCAGATGCTCGCAATTTAAGCCATTGCCACATTTACACATTGGTGTCTGTATGATGGGCAGACCGGATATGTCCGAGTATGACCATGCGACAGACGGCCTTTGCTTGTTGGCATGATAGAGCAATGCATATCTGTCCCGGAAAAATTCGATTCGTTCGATAGAGGATTCTCTCTCCATTATAATCTGTTCTTCCTTTTTATTGGGCTTAAGAACAGCGACACGGTCTTTCTTCATCCGTTCATTTCGGGCATTTTTATGCGTCGGGCAATGCTTCAAGGCCTTTTGCTGCAATTTCTTGCCAGCTTTCTTTTTCTTCTTTTTTTTCATATACTTGATTCAATATTGTAAAACTTCAGACTTCCTGATCCGCCCTAATTCTGTATTCTGTGTAACTACCTTAAATTCAATCTGTTAATTCCAGTTCTGGCGTGTCAGCTCTTTTTTGCAAGTGGAAAAAAGGGATGTACCTTTCCTTAAAAAAACAACGCC